>CAMCWU010000123.1 GCA_945882675.1 Klebsiella pneumoniae
GGCTACTGCAAGAAGTTCAAGATCCCGAACAAGTCCGACGCGCAGTCGTGGAAGCGAGGAGGCTGAGTGCGCCCGTTCCTGGTCATGCTCCTGCTCGTGGTGGCCGTCCTGGTGGACGGCGTGCTCCTGTTCCGCGAGAAGATCCCGGAGCCGGCCGAGAAGCCGGTAGAGTCCCTCGTGGAGCCGCTCAAGCACGTCGAGTACCGCGAGAACAATCGGCGGCGGAACCTCGCCGAGACGTTCGGGATGGACCCGGCGCTGACCGAGCGCACGGCCAAGCAGATCGAGACGTACGGGCGGTACAAGGTGCAGCTCGCCAAGCTGCTGACCGAGAACGCGGAGACGGTGGGCGAGGCCTTCTGCCCCGCGCGCGACCTCCCGCAGCCCTACGCCGCGATGGAGTTCCTGGTCACGGAGACCAATGGCCGGCGCGACGTGACCCCGCCGGACCGGCTCGTCGTCCTCGAGCCGCAAGAGTGGTACGCCGAGACCCGGGCGACGACGTCGGGCGTGTACAACACGGTCGAGCTCGACGGGCGGAAGAGCGACGCGACCCTGATGGGCGTCTCGGCCATCCTGCTCGGCCAGGAAGCGGATGTCCTCGAGGGCAACTCGCCGTGGAGCCGCAGCCTGTTCAGCTCCTGGGGTTTCGCCGCCCTCAAACAGGAGAAGCCATGGATCGTACGCGTGGCGATGGAGTACTTCGCGCTCATGCACCTGCTCACCGAGCTCGCGAACGCGCAGGACGGGATCTGCCAATGATCATGCCCACGCGCCTCCGCGCCGCCCGCGACCCGGCCCGTCCCTCGCGAAAGCTGGACAGTGGTTCGGGATCCGATACAGGTGGATCGCGCGCTTCCGAGAGGTGCGCGCCGCCACGGGGTGGACTCTCACCGACGCGTGGTAACTTCGGCCGCCCGGGGCACCTGTGAGCACGCGTCGTCGATTCCGAATCATCAAGGAGATAGCGGAGGGCGGCTTCGGGAAGGTCTACCTTTCCGAGCAGATCTCCGCGGACGGCTTTTCGCGCATCGTCGCGATGAAGCTCCTGCACGCCAAGTGGTCGACGCACGACGAGATCGTCATGCGCACCCGGGATGAAGCGCGGCTCCTCGGCCTCATCCGCCACCAGCACATCGTCAAGGTGGAGGACCTGACGTCGCTGGACGGAAAGTGCGCGATCATCATGGAGTATCTGGAGGGCGTCGATCTCAAGTGGATGATGCAGTACCTCAAGGACCGGAACATGGAGTTCCCCCGGGCGGCGCTGTTCGAGTCCATCCTGGCGGTCGCGAGCGCGCTCGACGCGGCGTACAACTCGGTGCCGCTGCAGGGCGCGCTGCCGCTCAAGGTCATCCACCGCGACATCAAGCCGTCCAACATCTTCATCACGATCCCCGGCGCGGTGAAGGTGCTCGACTTCGGCACCGCGCGTGCCAACTTCGCGGAGCGTGAGGCCAAGACCCAGGCGCTCGCCTTCGGCAGCCAGGGCTATATGGCGCCGGAGCGCATGCTCGGTGAAGAAGACACGCCGAAAGCCGACATCTTCTCCCTCGGGATCTCGCTGTACGAGCTGCTCACGCTCGACTCGTTCGGGCGCATCCCGCCGCGGCCGAACAAGTTCGCGCAGAAGGTGGACGAGCGCGTCGCCTCCGTGAAGCTCGAAGGCGACCCGGCCTGGCAGAACCAGGTTCGCCAGATCCTGCGCCGGATGCTCGCTTACGAGCCGCTGGAGCGCCCGTCCGCGGCCGAGATCGTAGAGGTCATGGAGCAGCTCTCGCAGGACGCGAAGGACACGGGCCTGCGCAAGTTCTGCCGCACGCTGGTGTCGGAGGCCAAGGCCGCGCTCCCGGAGGTCGAAGCCGGTGATCCGCTGGTCGGCCTGACGGTGGAGGAGGACGCTTCGAGCCCCTTCGCGGGCCCGGCGGACGCCTCGCTCGGCGCGCCCCCGGCCCCGCCGAGCGGTATGCGGTCGGTGGAGCCCGGCGCCTCGAGCGGCGGGTTCCGCAAGGGGAACGGCCCGAGCGGCTCGAACTTCGGGGCGCCGCCGGACAGCGTCCCCGGGCGCAGCGGGATGAGCGGCCCGCGCAGCATCGGGCACAGCGGCCCCGGCGCGTCCGGTCCCGGGAGCAGCGGCCCGCTGAGCGGCCCGCGCCCGACCCACGACGGCGACGCCGACATCGAGGAGACTGGCGGTGGCTTCCCGTTCAAGACGGTGGCGGCGCTCTTCGCGGTGTTCGTGCTCGTCGTCGTGGTCGGCGCGGTCGGGCTCGGCACCATCACAGCGCTCGTCGTGGCGTCGGACGGCCCGAGCACGGCGGAGGCCGTGGTCCCGAAGCCAGATCCCGTGGTAGCGCAGCCGAAGCCCGACCCGCAGCCGGCCGGCCCCGTCGGGGGCGTGGTCGAGAAGCCGGACGCCCGGCCCGACGCGAAGACGAAGGTGACCCTGCGGTATGCCGATCCGATCGGCGCCAAGGTGATTGTCACCGGTGGCACCGGGTTCAAGGGCGTGTGGGACGGCAAGCAGCCGTGGACCGTGGAGCTGGGCGAAGGCCAGTTCTCGACGCTCGTGGAGCTGCCGGGCGGGGAAAAGCTCCGCGGCATCCGGTTCGGGGTCGACCCCGGCAAGTCGAGCTGCGACTTCAGCTTCGACCCCGCCGCGAAGACCTGGACCGGCGGCTGCAAGTAGCGCCGTGGCCGGGATGGCGGACCTCGAGCGGGTCCTCGCCCGCGCGCACAAGGCCGCGGGGGCGCGCCGCTGGGAGGACGCCGCCGACGACTATGCGCGGGGCGCGACGATCGCGATGGCGCTGCGGGCCGCCGGGCCCGCGCGTCGCGCGTGGGAGGCCGCCGGAGAGGCGTTCCGGCGCGCGGACCTGCCCGAGCGGGCCGCCCGGGCGCTGGCCACCTCGCTGAACCTCCCGTTGGATGAGGACGATTCGCCGCCGGTGGTCGCGTGCGTGTCGCTCGCGGGGTGCCTGTCGGAGCTCGGGAAGGGGGATGGCGCCCGCCACGAGGCCGGGAGGGCGCTGGAGATGGCCGAGCGCGCCCCGCGACAGCTGGCGCCGACGGGCGGAACTCCGGCGCCGGCGCCTTCCACGCTCGTGGCGGTCGCGCTCGACACGCTGATCGGCGTGATCTTCGGCTTCGGCCGCAAGGAGGACGCGCGGGAGCTCGTGGCGCGCCTGGCCGCGCTCGACGCGATCGGCGGCGGGTTCCGCGGGGCGCAGCTCGCGCGGCTCGACGGTGACTTCGCGGCGGCGGAGACGCATCTCGCGCGGTTGGAGGCCGGCACGCGCGGGCACCCGGAGGCTGCGACGATCCAGGCCGCGATCGACGGGGAGCGGGCGGAGAACGCGATCCTCCTCGGGAGCCCCGCGGACGCGCTGCCGTCGTTCGAGCGCGGGCGCGCGCTGCACGCCGGCGCGGGCCGGCGCGCCCTCGCGTGGCGCGCCGAGTGCGGGCGGATCCGCGCGACCGTGGAGGCCGGCCTCGCCGTGCTGGATCACCGGCTGGACGACGTCGTGCGGGAGGCGCGCGAGCGCGGCATGCCGCTGCTGGAGGCGGATGCCCGGATCGCGCGGGCGATGGCGACGTCGGCGACGGATCGGGCGCGGGCGGCGTCGGACCTGGAGCGGGCGGCCGCGCTCGCGGACGCCGCGGGGGACCGGCTCCGGGGCGGGCGCGCGCGGCTCGAGCACGCGATCCGCGCAGAACAAAGGCCAGACGCCCGGGAACGACTGCTGGACGCGGCCATGGCACTCCTGGTGGACCATGTGCCGCTCGCGGCGCGGGTGGGTTCGGCCCGCCGCTGACGCTCCGGCGCGCTATCCTGCGGGCGGGGGTGCGGGTGGGACGGCTGCTGTGGCTGGCGATCGTGGCGCTCGGCTGCCGGGAGCCGGAGCGGACGCCGGCCGCGCGGGATCCCGTGGTGCCGCCTCCCGCGCCGGTCGCCGGAACCGCACCTTACGGCGGCTGGGCCGTGAGCTGCGCCGTGCAGGAGGCCAACGCCCTGCGCGTGGACTGCACCGTGGACGGGAACCCGCCTTCCGCGCTGGAGATCCGGTTCGCGCCCGCGGACGGGAGCCTGCCGGAGCGCGCGGTCACCGGGAGCGGGCCGGTCGTCACGCTCTACGGGATGGTCGAGGAGACGCCGTACACCTGGATCGCCACGCCGGTGGGCCGCCCGGAGGAGGCGGTGGGGGGCACCCTGACCACGGGGGAGCTCTCGCCGTTCCTGGACATCGCCGCCCCAGCGGTCGGGCCGACGACGGCGACGGAGAGCCTGCTGTACCTCTACGGCTGCGGCGGGGGGACGTACGCCGTCATCACGCGCCCGGACGGGCGACTCTGGTGGTACCAGGCGCTCGACTCCGGCCTGGAGGGGTTCGGACACAACGCCATCGCGCTGACGCTGACGCCGGACGACACGCTCCTGGTGAACCTGGACCGCGGGATCGTGCGCGAGTGGGACCTGGCGGGGAACCTTCTGTTCGAAGTGACGGCCAACGGCGGGGACCTGCCGCGCCCGCTCCACCACGACCTGTTCCGGCGTGGCGGCTACACGTACATGCTCAACGCACACGAGGAGACCTACGCCGACGACCCGCTCGCGTACGTCACGGACGGGATCTACGTGCTGGACGCCACCGGCGTCGAGATCGCGAGCTGGGACCTCGACAGCTTCATCACGCCGTCTGGCGACAACCCCCTCGCGGCCGGCTACTGGCGCCAGCCGTTCCCGTTCGGGGTCGACTGGTCGCACGCGAACGGGCTGTACGTGGAGGAGGGGACGCTCGATCTCTACGTGTCGTTCTATATGCTCGACACCGTGCTGAAGATGGCGGGAGACCCGCTCTCTCCCGACTTCGGGACGGTCGCGTGGGTGCTCCCGGGGTCACCCGTCTCGCCGTGGTGGGGCACCGGGGACATGGTGGTGACGTCGGAGATCACGGAGGATCTGACCTTCGAGGGCCAGCACAACCCGTCGATCCTGCCGGACGGACGCCTGCTCCTGTTCGACAACGAGCGATCGCCGGGCGACTCGCGCACGCTGGTGCTCGATCTCGATCCCGACGGCGGCACCGCCGAGATCGAGGAGGCCTGGGATCTCGGTCGCCTGTGCCCGATCCAAGGCTCGGCGTTCCCCCTCGAGAACGGGAATGTGATCGCCACGTGCGCGTCGGGCACGATCTTCTACGAGCTCGCCCCGGGTGTCCCCGACCCCGTCCGGACGGTCACCCCACGCTGCTCGGCGGGCCTCTTCTTCGGATATGTGCCCCGGGCGATCCCCATCTCGCTGTGAGCGGCCCATGACGTACGAGCACCTGAAGCTGACGCGCGACGACGACGGAAAGATCTGGCGTTTGCAGCTCGATCACGGCAAGGCGAACGAGATCGGCTCCGCCCAGCTCCGCGAGCTGGAGGCGCTGGCCGCCGAGCTCCGCGCCGACCCGGTGGTGGTGGCGCTCGTCAGCTACAGTCGCCGCGTCTCGTCGAAGGGGAGCCCGATCTTCGTCGCGGGCGCGAACGTGACCGAGCGGATCGGTTGGTCGGACGACCAGATCAAGGCGCACGTCCGCTGGCAGCGGGACACGCTGCGCGCGCTGCGGACCGCGCCCGTGTTCCACGTCGTCGTCGTCAACGGGATCGCGCTCGGCTGGGGCACGGAGTTCCTGCTCACGGCGGACTACCGGATCGCGGCGTCTACCGCGGAGTTCGCCCTGCCGGAGACCGGCCTCGGGATCCTGCCCGGCGCGGGCGGCACGAGCGACCTGTGGCGCGTGGTCGGGCCGGGGCACGCGCTCCGTCTGGGCATGACGGGCGAGCGGATCACGGCCGCAGAGGCCGCGCGGATCGGGCTCGTGGAGGAGCTGGCAGCCGACGTCGACGCCGGGCTCGCGCGGGCGGACGCCCTGGCGCGGATGGTGGCCCGGAAGTCCCCTACGGCGATCGCCGCGTTCAAGGCGGGCGTGATCGCGTCGATGGGCTCGGCGCCGGAGCACGAGATCGCCGCCTACGAGCGGTGTGTGGACACCGGGGAGGCGGCGATCGGGCGCGGCAACTTCGCGAAGATCACGGCAGGCGAGGCGGTGGCGTGGGGCCCGAAACTCGGCCAGTTATGACGTGACACCTGGCCGAGTTTCTCTGGCGGCGCCGAACACTTCCGACCACCGGATGCGGCCGGTGAGCTGCATGAGGGCGAACAGCGTCGCGATCCCGAGGACGGTGACCGTGAGGCCCGTGTAGCCGTCCCAGAAGTGCGCGAGGCTGAACCCGACCAGGTACAGGAGCTGCGCGAGCCCCGCCTCCCGCCATGCGAACTGCGGCCCGACGACCAGCCGCAGGTAGCTCACGACGAGGGCCACGCTCACGACCGCCGAGAGCGCGAACGCCCACTCGACCGGCAGGTGGTCGCACGAGTAGCCGAAGAGCAGGTGGAACGCGAAGAATGCCGCGGCCACGAACAGGTGGTTGATGGGGTGGATGTCGATCCCCTTCAGCAGGCCGATGACGTAGATCCAGATCATGAACAGTCCGAGCGAGATCGGGGCGGAGAACGCCATCTCTGCGGCGAGGGGGCCGGGCTGGATCCGGGTCGGCATCGCCATGCCCATGCCGTGGCCGGTCACCAGGCGGTCGAACTCCCAGTCGAGCGCCCAGCCCTCCGCGGTGCGCTCGCGACGCGAAGGGGAGAGGGTGAAGGCGGGGTAGTCGATGTCGGCGAAGTCGGTCGTGAGGTGGAGGTGGTAGTCCGCGATCTGGCCGGCGCCGCCCGGGCTGGGCCGGTAGGACCACCGGTCGAGGCCGCGCGACCGATAGGCAACGGTGAACGCCAGCTCCTCACCGGGCATCATCTCCACGGGGAAGCGCACCTCGCCGTCGCTCGCCTGCAGGCGGTCGGCGACGTCGGCGCCGTTCACGACGAAGGAGAAGCCGTCGTACATGCCGTCGGGAACCGGGAACCGGAAGCCTATCCACACGGTCCCGGCCTGCGGGCCGATGTGGCGGTACGTCCAGGTGCTCTGGAAGTCGACATCGTACAGGCTGAACCAGATCAGGCCCTTGCGACGCTGATCGAGGGTCAACGCCGCGGTCGCGTCGGTCGAGCGGAGCTCCTCGCGGCGGTGCCGGTCCTCCTGGTGCACGGTGACGCGCTGGAGGGGGAGCCCCGTGGCGTCGAGCTGGACCTTCCCGTCGACGATCACGTTCTCCGAGACGGACACGTCCTCCTTCCAACGGAACTCCAGCGTCGGAGCGTCCTGATCGAGGGGCTGGCCCCACAGATCCGCGACCGATCCGTACAGTCCACCCTGCTGATCCGACGTCCGCGCCGTCATCACGCCGCCGAGCATGATCCACGCCAACGCCGCCACCACGAACACGGCCGCCAGCGCCGCGATGCGACCCATCTCCCTCATGTGGACCTCCCTGAAAGGAAGGTATGCCACGCGCTCCGCAGGACCGGGGGAGGGTGTGTGCAGGGATCGTGCAGCTGCCGAGGCCACCAGCTCGCGTCAGCGAGGCCACCATGAACCCGCCAATCCGAAGATCGGCAGGATGGGCAGGCCGAAGCCGAGCGCCGGCGCGGTGTCGCCGAAGCCGGTGATGACGGGCTCGGGGACGCGGCGGTTGTAGACGTTGAGCACGTCGAGGCTCGCATCGAGACGCCACGTTTTGAATGCGAACGGGCGGACGAGCTTGAGATCGAGCGCGTGGTAGGCCTGCAGGCGCGCATCGCTGCCGAGGTCGATCAGCTGGCCGGTGAGCACGTCGTACGCCTCCTCCTCGTCCCGGCGGGGATAGCCGGACGTCGCGCGGAAGCGACCGGAGATGAGCAGGCTCCTGGGCAATCGGGCGATGCCGACGACCTCGAGACGGTGTGGGCGATCGTACGGGGAGAGCGTTCGCACGGCGCCGGGGGCCTCCGCAAGCGTGCCGTCGACGAAGGTGTAGAGCCCCGTGAGATCCCAGGTCTCCCGGTGGATCCCGACGATGGACTCGAACCCCGTCGTGTCGCGGACCATGCCGCCGAGGGAGCCGTCGGGCTCGAAGCCCGCGACGTCGCGCTCGGAGCGGACGTACGCGTCCAGCCCGATCTCGACCGGGCCCGGCTTCCAGCGGATGCCCGTGCTGAGCGAGTCCGCCGTCTGGGTGCCCAGGTACTCGCCGTCCGGGAGCGCCACGAGGAACACGGCGTCCGGGAGCTGGTGCCAGCGCCCCCAGTCGGCCTTCCAGGTCAGCCCGCGCGCGATCTCGAGGGATGTGCCCACCTGGGGGGCCGGACCGCCCCGGAGCGGGTGACCCGGGATGGACGCGGCGTCGAGACGGATGCCGCCGCGGAGCTTGAACTTCTGGCCCGTAGAGAACGCGGCGTACGGGGCGGCGCTGATCAGCGGGGCGTCCCGCCGGTCCCCGCCCTGCGTGAGCACGAAGGAGTGGACCTGGCTTTCGAGGCCGGCATACCCGGTGATGTACCCGCCGTCGAGCTCCCACTCGGCGCGCGCGCCGGGGTACCACTCGACGATCCGCTGGGCGCCCTCCGGGTCCTCGAGCTCCTGGACGCGGCGGGAGACCCACGGCGTCAGGGTGAACCTGCCGCGGGTGAACCGGCCCTGGAGCTGGCCTCCGCCCTGGGTGATGTTGACGACCTCGGCCGAGTCACCCGTCGGGGCGTCGAACAGGTCGGACACGCCGAGGGCCGTGACGGCCCAGCCCTTCCCCGAGAAGCGCACTGTGCCGTCGTAGAAGCGGGGGGCGATCCGCGCGGCGTCCGCTCCGACCACGGCCGTGAGGATCGCGTCGAGGTACGAGCGGCGCGCCGCGACCTGGAACCCGGCGTCTTCACCGAGCTTCCCCTCGACCAGGGCGTCCGCGTACACCAGGTTCACCCCGCCGGATACCCGATCCCGCTCGGGCGGGCCGCGCAGCGCGACCTCCGCGGCTCCGGCGATGCCCTCCCCGAAGCGGACGGGCGCGCCGTCCGGCCAGAACCGCACCTCCTGCACGAGGTCGGGGTGGAGCACCGACGTGAAGCCGCCGAGGTGGAACAGCAGCGGGACGGGGACGCCGTCGAGGAAGGTGGCCGTGTCGTCGTAGTCGCCGCCCCGGACGAGGAGCCAGCCCGCGTCGAACGGGGTCCGCGAGAGCGCAGGATCGGCGTGCAACGCCCGCACCGGGTCGCCGAGGCTGCCCGGCGTGGCGCGCGCGTCCTCCGCCGTTACCACGCGGACCTCTGCGTCCACGCGGTCCGACCAGGTCGCGACCAGCACATCCTCCGTCGACTCGGGGAACGCCCACACCACGAGGTCCACGGCCTTGCCGGCCGGGATCTCCACGCTGGTCACGGGCGCGGACACATCCTGGGCGGTGATCGCCACGTCCACCGCTCCGGGCGGGAGGCCGACGAAGGCGAACCGTCCGTCGGCGTCGGTGCGAGTGCTCTGGCCTCCTGCGGTCACGGTGGCGCCAGCGACCGGCCCGCGGTCACCCCGACGGAGGAGCTGGCCCGCCAGGTTCGGCGCGACCGGCGGGAAGTCCCAGTGAAGCTCGATCTCTCCCGGGACGGGCAGGCCGGCGCGCGTGGCCGGTGTCACGGCGCACGACGGCAGCAGCCGCGCGACCTGCTCGGAGAGGACCGGAGGCCCCGACACCGGCGAGATGTCCAGCGCGCCGGCGGGCGACACCCGTAAGCGGACCACCACCACCTGGGCCGTGACCGCGAGGGCGGGGTCGAGCGGCTCGGGCCAGGGGATCTCCGGGCACGACGCGAGCGCGGGCGGCGTCTCCTGGGCGGCCGCGACCGCCGGAGCGAGGAGGAGAGCCGCGAGCCACCAGCGGAAGGACGTCACCGGGCTCCCTGCCGGAGGGGACTACGCGGGCCGCTTCGCGCAGGTCGGCCCGTACATGCGCATAGCATAATCCCGCACCATCCGATGGCTCGTGAACTTCGGGGCGCACGTCACGATCGAGCGCTTGACCCGCTTCAACCAGGCGGCCGGCAGCCCTGCGTCGTCGAGCGCGCGCCACTCGGGGAACACCTGCTCCTCGAGCACCTGGATCAGCGACGCGCTGTCGCGGGCGTCCTGCTCGGCCTCCGACGGGAGCTCCTGGTCGTCGCCG
>CAMCWU010000124.1 GCA_945882675.1 Klebsiella pneumoniae
GGAACGCTCGGTCCCCGTGACCACCCGCGTGCGCATGCGCGCGCTCGCGGCGAGCGAGATCGAGCGCTACCTCGCGACGGGGGAGGCAGACGACAAAGCCGGCGCCTACGGGATCCAGGGCGCAGGCGGGGCGCTCGTGGCCGAGCTCGCGGGCTCCTACACGAACGTGGTCGGGCTCCCGCTCGAGGAGACCCTGGCGGCGATAGCCGACTTCGCGGGCGGGACTTTCACGGGGAGCATGGGGTGATCGCCGAACGGCTGGTTGCCGTGCGGCGGGACGTCGCGGACGCGTGCGCGCGGGCTGGGCGGGACCCCGCGTCCGTGAAGCTCGTGGCCGTGAGCAAGACCATGCCGGTGGAAGCCCTGCAGGCCGCGTACGACGCCGGTCAGCGCGTGTTCGGCGAGAACTACGCGCAGGAGCTGCGCGACAAGGCGCGGGCGCTCCCGGCGGACGTCGAGTGGCACTTCATCGGGCGGTTACAGGCGAACAAGGCGAAGTATGTCGCGCCCGTGGCCGCACGGGTGCACGCGCTCGAGGCCGCGGATCAGGCGGCGGCGCTGGCGGCGCGGCTCCCGCCGGAGCGCATGTTGAACGTGCTGATCTCCGTGAACGTGGGGGGAGAGGACACGAAGGGCGGGGTGGCTCCTGCCGCGCTGCCGGCCGCGGTGGACGCGATCTCGGCGGTCCCCGGGATCCGCGTGGTCGGGCTCATGACGCTCCCGCCCCCCCGCGAAGATCCCGCCGAGATGGCGCCGTTCTTCGCCGAGCTGGCGGCTCTCGCTGCGGCCGAGCGGGCGCGCGGCCGGGGGGAGATCACCGAGCTCTCGATGGGCACGAGCCACGACTACGCCTTCGCCATCGTTCACGGCGCCACGTGGGTGCGCGTGGGGACGGCGATCTTCGGGGCGCGCTAGAAAGTGAAGTTGACGGTCGCGTTCGCGCCCGCGGCGTCGATCTTCGCGTCCTTCGTCTGCTTCGTCTCCGGCTGGCCCGGCACCATCGCGCTGACCGTGTAGGCGCCCGGCTTGCCCTTGTAATCGGTCGGGGCATAGCCCACGGGTGCACCGTTCACGTACACGAGGACGCGGCGGTTGCTCTTGATGTTGAGCGTGCCGGTCGTCTCGGCAGTCGCAGCGGGCTTGGGGGTCGGCGCGGGCGTGGGAGCGGGCGCAGCGGCGGGCGCGGGCGCGGGCGCCGGCGCGGCCACCGGAACCGGAGCGGGAGCGGGAGCGGGAGCGGGAGCGGGCACCACGGGGGCGGGCGCCGGGGCGACCACGTCTCCGGCGCCGTCGACCGGCTCGGCGATCGGAGCGACCTCCACGGGCGTCTCCTCGGGCACGGCGGGGGCGGTCTTCATGTCGCCGCGGACGGGCACCTGCGAGCCGCGTCGGGTCGGCACCGCGGCGGGCGCGACCGGCGCGGGCAGGTCCGCGGTGGCGGCGTCGTCGCCGCTATTGCCGAACATGACGACTGCGCCGACGCCGAGGATCACCACGACCGACAGGATCGCCACCGCCGCGGCGCCGAGCGCCACGAAGGTCATGCCCATGCCGCGCTCCTCTGCCGGGGGCTCGTCCTCCGCGACCCGGGTCGACTTCGGGGGTGGGCGTGGCTTTGGAACGGGAGTCTGAGCCGGCTCTTCGGTCAGATACGCGGGCCGGTTGCCCGTGCGCGCGCCTCCGCTCTCCGCCTTGAGGGGCTGGGGTGGCTCGAACCTGTCGAACACGCTCGGCAGGTCCGACATGCTGACGGGCCCGCCGATCGACGTCGACATATCCGACATCATCCCGCCGATCGGCACCTCTTCCGTCGGGGGTGCGTCCTCGAAGGGGTCGCCCGTGCGTGAGAATGGCTTGCCACGGCGCGGGCGCGCGCCTCCCGGGGTGCGGCCGCGTGCGGGCTGCGGCGTAGGGTCGCGCGTGGCGCCGGCGCGCCAGATGTCCCCGGTCGGCTGCTTGATCTTGTAGCGATCGGGTGACGGAGCGAACGGCGCGGTCACGGGATACTCCGCGTCATTAGCGGGGTCCGGCGGCTGCGGCGTCTTCGCCATCGGCGACCGCATCATCGGGATGGAGCCCCAGCCCGCGTCCGTGCTGTCCATAGTCGGCGCGCCGCCGCTCCCGATGTACGGGACCTCCGCGACCTCCCGGTGGTCGTCGTCCATCGCATACCGGCGGGGCGCGGGCGTCCCTTGATCGACCTCCTCGTACACGACGCCGCCGAAGCGACCGCCGCGGTGCTCGACCTCCGGCGGGAAGGCGTCGTCCTCGTCGTCGATCGTCTTCGGGACGATGGTGTCGCCCCGCTCGACCGGTGCGAAGAGGTCCTCGGACGGGAGCTCGTGGTCGTCCATGGCCTCTATGGCCTCCATGGGCTCGGTCGCCGGCTCCTCGTACGGGTCGATGTGGGCGACGGCAGGAGGCTTGGCTCCGAACGGAGGCAGGGGCTTGGGTGTCGGGGCCGGCGGGGCGTCCGCCCACGGGGATCCCCCGCCGTACTCACGGGGCGAGGTCGGCGCTGGCGTCGCGTCCGGCGCCGGCAGGTCACCGGGCTGGCGGGCCTCCGTGGATCCGAGGAGGGAACGCCGCTTCCGGGTAGCCATCCGTCACTCCACCATCGCCGAGCGCATGCCCGGGGTGTCGGACATGCCCGTCGAGATGGCCGAGACGCGGTCGGCGGCGGTCGGGAGCACGGAGAAGGCGCCGTTGCTCCCGGTCAGCAGCCCCTCTCGCACGAGCGCTTCGAACACGCGGCGGATCAACGCCTGGTCCCCCGCGGGCAGGCCGGCGACGATCTGCTCGATCGGAGCGCGACGATCCCCCTGGTACCCGCGCAGCACGAGCGCGCCGAGGGCTGCGCGGACGCGCCCGATCGGCGTGTTGGGGAGGTTCGCGAGATCGAACCACGGCGCCTCGGTGCCCGTGAGGGAACCGAGCCGCGCTTCGGAGAAGGTCCACGGGAGCATGGGCTCGCGTGTGGCCACGGTGCGACGGACGATCTCGAGGGGGTGGACGCCGAGCCTGCGGGCGGCATCGACGAGCCCGAGCGGGCGGAGATTCTCGATCATGCGTCGACCCCTTCCGGCGGCAGCAGGTTCTCGACGTCCACCTGGCGGACGCCGACGGAGACGCCAGCGCCCGCGAGCTCGGGCGACGCGCCCGTGACCTGCTGGAGCGCCGCGCCGAGGATCTGGGCGAGGTTCGGGCGCGCGCCCACGACCTCCTGCTCGAGGACGAGGAGATCCCGGTGCGCTCCGGTGGTGACGCGTGCGTTCCCAAGGCCCGCTTCCGTCAAGCCGAGGTACACCGCCTGCGTGACGCGCGCGGCCAGGTGCAGCTCGAGGGTGTCGCCGCGCTCGTTCCAGCGCGAGACGGCGGACTCGAGGATCGGGCAGACGACCATCATCACCTCCGGGTGACCCTCCGGCGCGTCCACGGCGTAGACGACGTCGATGGTGAGGGTCTCCGCGTCGATCGCCACGGGGACGGCCAGGGCTTCGTCCACCGCCTTCTTCACCTTCGCCGAGACCTGCTCGTGGTGGCCGAGGAGGGCCCTGCGGTAGCTCTCCGGCAGCGCCTTGAGGGTGGGTTCGACCTGGGTCTTGAACTGGGCGTACTCCTCGTACGCCTCCGCCATGGCGCCGTTGGCGAGCGTATCGGCGAGCCGGGCTTCCCGGTCGCGGGCGGCATCCAGGATGCGGCCAGACCGCTCACTCACGGCCGCCGCTTGCTGGGACAGCGCGGAGAAGACGGCGTGATACCGCCGCCCGACCTCCGTCGCGTCCACGCTCGGCAGCCGGTCCATGAGATCCTGGCGGGACCGCTCCCGCGCGGCGAGCTGCTGCTCCAGGTTGACGATCGCGGCCTTCAGGCTCGAGATCTCCTGGTCAGTCTCCGCCAGCTCGGCCGCATGGCGGGCGAGCTCGTCAACGCGCCAGCGCGCGACCTCTTCGAGCGCCTCCGTAAGGCTCCTCGTCTTCTGCACGGTCGTCATGGCTCTCCCCACTCCATGGCGGCGGGCGTCTGCGTGCCGCAGGCGCCCCACAGCCCTCTGCTCGCGTTCGTGGCGACGGCCTGCGCCGACTCCAGCCTCGCTTGGTACTTGCTCTCACCGAACACGTCCGCCGCGTATACCCGAGCGTACCCCTGCGAGGCGAGGTGTTCGTTGAACATCAGGGCCCGCCCGTCCTCCGACAGGTCGGAGTCGAGCTCCACGACTTCGTTCACGCCGGGCAGGTCTGAAAGATCCTCGAGCGTGTCCCCGATGGCCCACAGGTACGCGAGCGTCCGGCCGTAGATGTCCTGTTCCTCCCCGCCGTCGTAGGTCACGATCACCTCGCGCCCCAGGAGCGCGGACTCGGTGAACGCGGCGGCCTCCGGCCCCCAGCACTCGGCCGGTTCAGAGATCTCCGGGGCGTTGATCCCGATCATCCGGATGGTGATGCCGAGGTCGTCCGCGCGATCGAGCATGACGGTGTCGCCGTCGAGGACGCGCGCGATGAAGTGCTCGCCGCCGAGGTCGTTCGGGGCGATCGGGACATCCTTCACGATCACGATCCCGTCCGACGGCGGGGACAGGCAGCCGCCGCACATGATCGCGATCACCGACGCTCGCAAGCTCACGCGACCCTCCTCCCACAGGATACCCGACGCGACGGATCGGTTCACGTGCCGGTCAGAAACGGGTGTGGACCGCGGCACCGGTGACCCCCCCCACGAACAGGCCGCCGCCGAGCCCTGCGAGGCCGTATCCACCCAGGTACGTCCAACGGATCCGGGAGGAGCCGGCGCGGATGGCGTCCACGCGGCCCTCCGCCGTCCCCGATCCAGGGGGATCCTCCAGGAACTCCGCCTCCTGCCACGCGGCCCACCCGACCATGACCCCGCCCGCGGCGCCGAGCGCGAGGCCCGAGATCCACGACACGGTCGAGGGGACGTCGCGGCGCGGGCGACGGTCCGCGGTCACGGGGGGCGGCGGCGCGAGGGGCTCCGGCGGCACCACGGCAGGCAGCACCGGCGCGGGTGCCAGCACCCCGGGCGCGCCGAACGCCCGGTCGTGCGAGAGCTCCACGATCCGGCTCGTCAGGCCGTTCGGGCCGTCCTCCTGGACCAGGTGTTCGCCCTGGGCGACGCGGAGGGGCGTCGTGGCGCGCACCGGGCGCCCGTCCACCCACACCGTGCCGGCGCCGCCGACCGTGACCTGGACCAGCGATGGCGCGAGCCGCGCCTGCCACGTCCGCCAGGTGGCGTAGAGCTCGGGGCCCTCGTCCTCCGCGGAGATCCCCGTGACATGGTCCGCGGCGACCGCGCGGAGCACCGCCCACACCGCGCGCGCCGGGTCGTCCTGTGCGAGCGAGATCACGCCGTCCAGGCGGTACAACGCGAGGAGGTCCGCGGTCTCGACCACGCGCTCCTGGCAGGTGAGCGCCGCGTATGCCCCGTCGAGCGCCTCGCGGGCAGAGGCGAGCTCGGCGTCGTCGAACGCGGCGTGGGCCGCAGCGACCTGGGGAGCGATCGGTTCGCAGCCGAGGGCGGCCGCCGCGAGCCACAGGATCACGGGCACGACCCCGGGGCGCTGCGTGCGGTGGGGAACGCGTAGCACCACTTGTTCTCGCCGCCCGCGGTGACGTCCACCACGAACTCCCCGGTGATCCCGCCGCTCGTGACCGCGACGGCATGGCGGCCAGGTGCGAGCTCGATCTTCACGGGGCTCCGGCCCCGCGGGGTCCCGTCCACCGTCACGGCGGCCGTGGGCGGCTCGGTGAGGAGCTTGACCACCACGGCGCTCGGGGCGGCGGGCACCGGGCTCGCGACGGGGACGGGCGCGGGGCGAGGCTCGGGGCGGACCGTGGGCGCGGGGCGCGGCGTCGGCCGGGGCGGAGCGGGTTTGTTCGCGGGCGCGGGCCGCTCGACCTGCGGCTGGGCTTCAGGGGCGGGCGCCGCCTTCGGCGCGGGTGCCGCCACGGGCGCCACGGTGAGCTCCTCCGGGGCGATCTCCGGCTCCCACAGCGCGAGTCCGAGCGCCAGGACGCCCGCGGCGAGCGCGGTCGCCCCGAGTGTGATCCCGGCCGCTCCGAGCGCCAGCCACGGCAGCCACCCGCGCGGCTTCCGGTCCGGGTCGAGCGTCCCCTCGAGGTCGGCGTCCGGCGGCCGCGAGACCGGCTGGGCCGCCAGCACCACCGCGGCGCCCGTCGCCCACGAGATATCGGGTCCATCTTGCTTTCCGAGCGCTGGCTCGACGTCGTCCGCGTGCATGGACGCCACGAGCTTACCGGGCGACTCGTCCACGTCCCAGTCGAGCGAGCCCTGCATCACGCGGATCAGCGTGTCGCAGTCCGGGATCCGGCGTGTCCGCTCGATCAGCAGGCAGCCGCGGATCGCCTTGGCGAGCCGGTCCGGCAGGTCCGGGACGTGCACCCGCGGCTGCACGTACTCGCCGCGGACGATCGCGTTGTAGATCTCCAGGGCTTCGTCGCCCGGGAACGCGCGATGGAGCGTCATCAGCTCGTACAGCAGGCACCCGAGCGAGAACAGATCCGCCCGCCGATCCACGCGCCGCGCGTCGCGGATCTGCTCCGGCGCCATGTAGGCCGGCGTCCCCATCGCGATGCCGTTGCGCGTGTGCGTCGCCTCCGGCTGATCCTCCTGCACCATCTTCGCGAGGCCGAAGTCCGTGACCTTCGGCACGAACCCGTCCGACGTCCGCGCGAGGAGCACGTTCGCCGGCTTGAGATCCCGGTGCACGAGCCCGGCGAAGTGCGCCTGGCGCACGCCCGCCACGACACCGAGGAACAGCAGCTCCGCGTCCCGCTGCGCCATCTTGTACCGCGAGAGCGCGCGTTCGAGGCTGGGACCGTCGATGTAGTCGGACACGAGCGCCGGTGCGCCGTCGATCTCGATGACCTCGTGCACCGGCACGATGTTCGGGTGCCGGAGCTTCTTCTGGAGCTCGCCTTCGCGCACGAGGCGGGTGCGGATCGCGGGGCTCTGGATGGAGAGCACCTTGAGCGCCCGCTTCACCCCCGACTCACGATCGTGCACACGGTACACGACCGCCGTGCCGCCGGCGCCGATCTGCGCCTCGACTACGAATCGCGCGATGTGCTGGCCGGCTGCGAGCCTCAACTGGGTTCCCGGGCGCGGATGCGCGTGACGCCCACCGGGCGCCTGCCGATCATCTCACGGATCGCGCTACTGGTGTTCGCCGCAGGTGACGGAGATGGCGTAGCTCGTCTCGACGGACATCGTGTCGATGATGACGGTCAGATCGTAGTCGCCGCCGAAGGTGCCGTTCAGGCGCTCCGCTTGCATGGAGTCGGTCCCAGTACCGGAGAAGTGCTGGGCGGTCGTGAACGTGTCCGACGTGTCGCACATGTCGCCCGAGACATCACCGTAGGTCATGGTGGTGCCCCACAGGTCGTCGCACGAGACGACGTCGAAGGTCACGGCTTGCCCGGGCGCGAGGCCTTCGAACAGGTAGACGCGCTCGGGCCCCAGGAGGTCGCCGGAGTCCAGGGTCGAGCTCATCTGCCGGGTGATCCAGTAGTCGGCGTCGTAGATGGCATCGCCACCCTCCGTTGTGCCGTAGATCACGTCGCCGCACGCGATGACCTGCGTGAAGCACTGGCCAGCGCTGCCGGGACCCGGCGTCGTACCGCTGTAATCGGCGCTGCAGTCCAGGCCGAGCTCCGTCGGATCCGTGTCAGCGTCCGTGTCCGTGTCCGTATCGGCGTCCGTGTCGACGTCCGTGTCCGTGTCGGCGTCACCGTCGTCGTCGGTGACAGTCCGATCCGTCGGATCTTCGTCCTTGTCCTTCGATCCCGTGCACGCCACCACGAGCGCGATGCCCGCCCACCCCAGTCGCATCCGCGCCTCCGTTCATCAGCATACACGAGGTCGGCTCAACCCACCACGAGGTTCACGAGCTTGCCGGGCACGTAGACCTCGCGCTTCAGCGCCGCGCCCTCGAGCCACTTCGCGACGCCGGGATCCGCTTTCGCCGCCGCGATCGCCGCGTCTTTGTCGACGCCGGGCGGGAGCTGGAGCGTGCCGCGGAGCTTGCCGTTGACCTGCACCGCGACGGTGATCGTGTCGAGCGTGAGCTTACCCTCGTCGAACGCCGGCCACGGCGCGTACGTGATCGATTCCGTGTGCCCGAGGAACGCCCACAGCTCCTCCGCCATGTGCGGCGCGAACGGCGCGAGGATCCGGAGGAACGCCTCCATCCACGCGACCGGGACCGACTCGGCCTTCGTCGCCGCGTTCGCGAAGATCATCATCTCCGAGATCGCGGTGTTGAACCGCATATTCTCGACGGCCTCCGTCACTTTCTTGATGGCGGCGTGGAGCGCGCGCTCCACGTCGCGATCGCCGGCATCCGCATCCGTGAGCTTCGCCGATCGCCGCATGTCGTCGTCGCGATCGTCGATCACGAGGCGCCAGGTGCGGTCCAGGAACCGCCGCGTACCGGCGACGCCCGTGTCCTCCCACAGCGCGCCGTCTTCCAGCGGGCCCATGAACAGCTCGTACAGCCGCATGGCGTCCGCGCCGTAGTCCCGGCACATGTCGTCCGGGTTCGTGACGTTGTAGCGCGACTTGCTCATCTTCATGAGCTTCGTGTGCACCACGCGGCCGTCCGACCTCGCGCGCCAGCCGTCGCCAGTCTGCTCGACTTCGTGCGGGTAGAAGAACTTGCCGCGCATCTCCGGCGAGTCGTTGTAGGCGGTCGCGTGGATCATCCCCTGGTTGTACAGGCGATGGAACGGCTCCGGCGTGCTGACCGCGCCGATGTCGTACAGGACCTTGTGCCAGAAGCGCGCGTAGAGCAGGTGGAGGACCGCGTGCTCGGCCCCGCCGACGTAGAGATCGACGGGCATCCAGTACTTCTCGGCGTCCGCGTCCCACGCGGCCTCCGTGTTGTGCGGATCGATGAAGCGCAGGTAGTACCAGCACGATCCAGCCCACTGCGGCATCGTGTTGGTCTCGCGGACCGCGCGCTTCCCCGTCTTCGGGTCGATGATGTTCATCCAGCCGTCCGCGCGGGCGAGGGGCGGCGCGCCGCCGGCAGTGGGCCGGTAGTCGTCGAGCTCGGGGAGCATGACGGGCAGCTCGTCCACCCCGAGGACGCGCTGGGTGCCGTCTTCCAGGTCGAGGATCGGGAACGGCTCGCCCCAGTACCGCTGCCGGCTGAACAGCCAGTCGCGGAGCCGGTAGTTCACCTTGCCGGCGCCCTGGCCGCGCTCCTCCAGGAACGCCGTGACCTTCCGGCGCGCGGCCGTGATGTCGAGCCCGTCGAGGAACCCGCTGCTCACGTGCGCGCCATCGCCGGTGTACGCGGCCCGCTGGACGTCGCCGCCCTGCACGACCTCTACGATCGGGAGCGAGAACTGGCGGGCAAACGCATGATCCCGCTCGTCGTGGGCGGGGCAGGCGAATACGGCGCCGGTGCCGTAGCTCGCGAGCACGTAGTCCGCGATCCACACGGGGACCTTGTCGCCGTTCACGGGGTTCACGGCGTAGGCGCCCGTGAACGCGCCGGACTTCGGGGCGTCCGCGGCCTGGCTCGTGCGGTCGCGATCCGAGAGCTTCCCGGCCCGCTCGCGGTAGGCGGCCACCGCGGCCTTCTGCCCATCGGACGTGATCTTCCCGACGAGCGGGTGCTCAGGCGCCAGCACGCAGTACGTGCAGCCGAACAGCGTGTCGGCGCGGGTCGTGAACACGGAGAAGTCGAGATCGGAGCCGTCGATCGCGAACTTGACCTCCGTCCCCTCGGACCGGCCGATCCACTCGCGCTGCATCTCCTTGATGCCTTCCGGCCAGTCCACGAGCGCCAGATCGTCGACCAGGCGCTCCGCATACCGCGTGATCCGCAGCATCCACTGCTTCATCAGCCGCTTCTCGACGGGATCCCCGGTCTCGACGTACTTGCCGTCGTTGACCTCCTCGTTCGAGAGCACGGTGCCGAGGGCGGGGCACCAGTTGACGGCGACCTCTGCCTGGTACGCGAGGCCGCGGGCGTGGAGCTGCAGGAAGATCCACTGGGTCCAGCGGTAGTACGTGATCTCCGACGTCGCGAGCTCGCGATCCCAGTCGTAGGAC
>CAMCWU010000125.1 GCA_945882675.1 Klebsiella pneumoniae
CTGGCGCGGGTCCAGAGGATGACCGTTGCGTCCGGCACGAGGCCCGTGAAGTCGAGCGGGATCTCCCCGCCCGGCACGGCCAAGGCGGGGGAGAGGTCGGCGGTGCTCGGGTTCAGCTCGCCGCCTTCGCCCCACGTGCTGAACGGGACCTGCGCCGAGAGCGAGAGCTCGGACCAGCCGGACGGCTTGAAGCCCACGGTCGGGATGGCGAGCGCGCTGCCGTCGCCGAAGTTCTGGACCACCGCGGTGTTCGCGGACCATTGATCGTTGAACACGGCGTTGAGCGCGAACAGCCCGTAGTCCCGGCCGAGGAACACCGGCGCGAACGGATCCGACGGCCCGCTGGCGAGCAGGCCGGCGACCCGCGGGTCGTCGCACACCGGAAGCGTGATCTGGTCCGTAAAACGCGAGACCGAGTCGCTCTGGCCCAGGTCCGGCGAGCCGTTCCCGTTCCGGTAGTACTGGGCCGCGATGACGAACGCCTGGAAGATGGGGAAGGAATAGTCGAGGCCGACCGCCAGCTCCTCGTAACCGCCATCGTCCCCCACGGGTCGCGCCGGGGGCCATGTCCCCGGAGCCGGGCCCTCCACGTGCCACGACCCCTCGAACCAGAAGCCCACGGTCGCCGTGCCCTTCAAGTCCACGCCGACGAAGCCGTTCGACGTCTCCTGCCGCCACGCACCGATGAGCGACACGTCCGTCTGGGCGACGTTGGTGGTCACTTTTCCCGCGACGCGGGCGAACCGCAGGCTGTCGTCCATGCCGGCCAGCACCGTGAGCGACTGCTTGTCGTCGAGCTGGTAGTTCAATCTGGCGGCGTTGACGCCTGCGCGTGGCCGCCACGGCTCGATGAACAGGACCTCCGGGAAGGGATCGGCCGGATGGACGAGCAGCGCGTTGCCCCACTGCACCGCCTGCCGACCGACGCGCACATCCGCCGGACCCTGATAGAAGTCTGCGTACAACCTGTCGACGCGCGCATAGTCTCCGAGGCCGTCGATCCCGAGCGCTCCGTTGGTGGGGCCGTCGGGCCACGCGCAACCCGAGCTCTCCCACAGCGGTTCCAGGGATCCGCTCGGTGTCGTCACCGTGTCGTGGAGCGCGGACTCATCGAGCGTGCGCTGGAACTCGGTCTGGAGCTGCCGGCCCTGCGCCAACCCGAGCTCGATGGTCGTAACGAGCTCGACCTTGTCCGAGAACGAGGCCTCGAACGTGGGACGGAACCGCTCCACGACCTGGACCTGCTGGCCGTCCGCGCCCGCCGACCACACGCCGCGGAGCTCCCCGAAGCCGGACGCAGCGCCCGTGACGTCTGCGGCCCGCGCGATCTGGCTCGATAGAAGCAGGAACGCAGTCACCCGGGTGGACTAACCGGGCTGCGCGCCCTCCCGCCAGCCTCCGGGCCACGTCGCCTGCGATCGGCGAGAAAACGCCATCTGCGTGAGGTGCCGCCGCTCGGCCAAGAGCGCGACGTGCAGGAAGATGGCCACGAACACGAGGCTCGGGATGACCTTCACCACGCCGACCACCAGGAACAGTAGCGCGAAGCCGCGCCCCACGCGGATCGCCGTGTCAGTAGCGCGGTACCAGCCGATGCGACCCACGAGGAGCGCGCGCAGCACCCGGCCCCCGTCCATCGGGAACGCGGGGATGAGGTTGAACAGCCCCATGCCGAGGTTGAGCAGGGCGAACGTGCCGACGAGCGTGGCGCCGGACATCGACCACGCCTGCCCGAGGATCGCCGCGAGGGCGAAGTTGACCGCTGGCCCCGCGAGCGCGATGGCGAGCTCCTGGGTCGGATCGGAGGGCATACGCTCGATCGCCGCGATCCCGCCGAACGGGTACAGCGTGATGTGGTGGGTGCGGATGCCGTAGTGCCGCGCCGTCATCGCGTGCCCGAGCTCGTGCAGCGCGACGGACGTGAACAGCGCCGCGACGACCCCCAGCATGACGATCACGCCGTAGGGACCTGCCGTCCAGCCGCCCGCGAGCCCCACGAGCGCGGCCGCCACGAGGAACGACCAGTGGAGTCGGATCGGGATGCCGGCGACGTTCGCGACGTGCATGGTGGGCCTCTCCTGTAGTACGTAGGATGCACACGCATCTTGCAGGGCACAGGTCACTCGTGGTCATGAAGCGTCCGAGGGGTGCTGTGCGCGCGGGGCTGGGGCTGGCGCGCGGGCTCGCGTCGGTCCTGGCGGCAGTTCGCGAGCCGCTTGGCGCGGTCGTAGCGGGGGGATCCGGGGCGCCCGCGCCGGTCGGGCGTCCCCTCCGGGTCGTGAGCTGGAACCTGCAGTTCTGTGCGGGCCGCGGCCGTCGGTTCTTCTTCGACGGCGGGGGCCAGGTCCATGTGGGCGGGGACGAGGTCGAGGATGCGCTCGCGGGCGCGATCGGCGTGCTCCGTGGCCTGTCGCCGGACATCGTGCTGCTGCAAGAGGTCGATCGGGGCAGCGACCGGACCGCGGGGCTCGACCAGCACCGCCGGATCGCGGACGCGCTCGGCCTCGGGCACGAGGCCACGGCGCCCTACCACCGCGTCGGGTACCTGCCGCACCCGCCGCACCGGCACCTGGGGCGCGTAGACATGCACCTCTCCGTGCTTTCGCGCTGGCCAATCCGCGCGGCGGTCCGGCACCCGCTGCCGCTCCTGCGCGAGTCGTGGCTTCGGCAGCAGTTCAACCTTCGGCGGGCGATCCTGGAGCTCCAAGTCCCGCTCGCGGACGGCGGCGACCTCACGCTGCTCGACACGCACCTCTCGGCGTTCTCGTACGGGGACGGCACGCTCGCGCGGCAGGTGGCGATGGTCGGCGACAGGCTAGACGCGCTGGAAGGGCAGGGGGGACGCTGGTTGCTGGCGGGCGACTTCAATGCGCTCCCGCCCGGCGACGCGCCCGGGCGGCTCGGCGAGGACGCCGCGCTCTACCCGGAGGCCGAGACGCCGCTCCGTCGCCTGTTCGAGAGGCACCGCACGCCGCTCCGCCCGGAGATCCGCCTCGATCCCGCGTACCGCACCTGGGTCCCGTGGGGCGCGAACCGCGCCGATCGCGTCCTCGACTACGTGTTCCACGGCGGCGGGGTCGAGACCGCCGGGTTCCGGGTGGTCCCGCAGGGCGCGCGCTGGTCCGACCACCTCCCCCTGGTGCTGGACGCGCACGTGCGGCCCCGGGAAAGCTGACCGCCGGCCCGCCGCGCGTTACCCTGGCGGCCATGTCCGGCACCATCATGCTGCTGGGTCCCCAGCGGCCCAGCCCGAACCTCGCGGAGGTCCTGCTCACGATCCCCGGGGACGGCCGCGTGGTGACCGTGACGGCGGGCTGGCGGCACGAAGAAGCCGAGACGGAGGCCCTGCACCGCGTCGCCGGGCCGGCCGCGGCGTCCCTTCCGATCTATCAATGGTTCGAGGACGTGATGGCGGCGGTCCCCGAGATCGCGGAGGAGTGGCGCCAGCGCCAGGCCAAGATCGTGGAGCTCAAGAACCTCCACCGGATCCGCATGCATCCGGCGCTCGAAGCGCTCCAGAAGCTGCTCGATCGCGCCGTGGCCGGCAGCGAGATCGCGCGCGTCCAGATCCAGTGGCAGCTCGACCAGCTCCGCGACATCGACCAGGAGTTCCTCGATCATTCGGGGCTCCTGTGCCGGCAGCACCCGACCGTCCTCAAGCCGTGGGAGCACCCGGCGGTCGCGTCGTACCACCAGCGCGCGGCAGAGCTGCTCGCGGGTGCCCGCGCGGTGCTGATCGCGGGTGGCCACGTCGCGGTGCTGCGGAACCGGCTGGAGTTCTTCGGTGTGGAAGGCCTGCTCCGCGACAACCTGCACCGCGGGACGTCGGTGGTGGCCTGGTCGGCGGGCGCCATGGCGCTCACGGAGCGGATCCTCCTGTTCTACGACGATCCGCCGGACGGCCCTGGGCACCCCGAGCTCCTGGATCGCGGGTTCGAGCTGGTGCGTGGGCTGGTGCTGTTCCCCCATTGCAGGCGTCGGCTGCGCCTCGACGAGACGCGGCGGGTGTCGCTCCTCGCCACGCGGCTCGCGCCGGCGACCTGCGTGGGCCTCGAGAGCGGGGCGTGGCTGGCCCAGGTGGGCGCGCGCTGGGTGAGCCGTGGCGATCCTGGGAGTGCCCTGCGTCTGAAGCCGGACGGCGCGGTGACCAGCCTCACGGGCGTCATGGGCGCCGAGGAGTCGGCGTGAAGCGGATCTCCGACCTGCTGGCCCGCTGCGAGGCCGCCCCAGAACGGGCCAACGCCGAGATCGCTTCGTTCATGCGTGCGAACAGCTTCCCCCTGTTCGACAACGACACGGCCATCTTCTTCTTCTACGACGAGCGGACGCTCGACTCCGTGCACCTGCTTCACTGGGTGTTCGGCCTCGAGAGCCGCCAGGCGTTCCTGCCGCTCGGTCGCACCGGCGCGTGGTATCTGCCGCTCGAGCTCCCCCACACGGCGCGCGTGGAGTACAAGCTCGAGATCGCGCGGGGCGGCAACAAGCTCTGGATCCGCGACCCGTTCAACCCGCACCGTGCGTTCGATCCGTTCGGCAGCAACAGCGTCTGCCCGATGCCCGGCTACACGGACCCGCGCTGGTCCTACCCAGAGGACGGCGTGCGCCCCGGCACGCTCGAGACCTTCCGCTTCCGAAGCGCCGTATTCGACGGCGAGCGGGAGGTGCAGATGTACCTCCCGAGCGAGTTCAAGCCGCACAAGAAGTACCCGCTGCTCATCTGTCACGACGGAAAGGACTACCTGCGCTTCGCGTCGATGAAGAGCGTCCTCGACAACTTGATCCAGCGGCACGAGGTGGCGCCGCTGCTGGTCGCGTTCACGAGCGGCGTCGACCGCAACCGCGAGTACGGCGCGAATCCCAAGCAGCCGGCGTTCCTCGTCGATGAGCTGCTGCCGGAGGTCAAGGCGCGCTATCGGGTGCTCGACGGCGCGGAGAACATCGGGCTGATGGGCGCGAGCTTCGGCGGCGTGAGCAGCCTGTTCGCGGCGTGGACCCGCCCCGGCGTCTTCGGGAAGCTGCTGCTCCAGAGCGGATCGTTCGTTCACACGGACGTCGGTCACCACGACCGCGGTCCGCTGTTCGACCCGGTCGTCGGGTTCACGAACGCGTACCGCTCGGCACCCGGGAAGATCAACGCCGCCCGGATCTTCATGAGCTGCGGCACATTCGAGAGCTTGATCTGGTTCAACCGCAGCTTGCGCGCGCTGATGAAGGATCGCGGCCTGGACGTCCGGTTCGTGGAGGCGCAGGACGGCCACAACTGGATCGCCTGGCGCGATCGCCTGCGGGAAGGGCTCACCTGGCTGTTCCCCGGGCACCTGTGGATGTACTACGACTGACGGGTCAGGGCCGGAGCGCTTCGCGCAGCTTCGCGGCCAGATCGCGCGCGGTGAACGGCTTTCGCAGATAGACCCGGCCCTGTGACTCGACGTCGTCCGGCACGGCGTCCGCGGGGTAGCCGGACATCCAGATCGCGCGGACCTGGGGCTGGATTTCCAGAATCCGCGCGGTGAGCGTTGGGCCGTCCATCCCGGGCAGGCCCACGTCCGTGAGCAGCAGGTCGACCACGTGAGTCCGCGCGATCGAGAGGGCCTCCTCCGCGTCCCGGACGGTGATCACCTCGTACCCCTGCAAACCCACGAGCTCCGCCACGAGATCGCGCACGAGGTCGTCATCCTCCACGACGAGCACGGTGCCGCTCCCCCCGACCCGGAAGGTGCCCGAGCGCTCGCCCTCCTCCTCCCCTGCGCTGGCCGGCGGCGGATCGGCGAGGGGAAAGCGGACCTCGAACCGGGTACCCTTGTCCGGCACGGAGCGCACGTCGATCCGGCCGGCGTGCTGCTTCACGATGCCGAACACGGTGGATAGCCCGAGGCCGGTGCCGCGCCCCCGCTCCTTGGTCGTGAAGAAGGGCTCGAAGATCCTGGGTAGGACGTCCGGCGGGATGCCGGTGCCGGTGTCTTCCACCAGCAGGAGGAGGCCGGCGCCGGGCTCGGCCTCGAGGCGGGTGGTGATGGTGAGCCTCCCGCCGCACGGCATGGCGTCCCGGGCGTTGATCGCCAGGTTCACGAACACCTGGTGGAGCTGGGTGCGGTCCGCCCGGACGGGCAGGGGCCCCGCAGCGAGCCGGAGGTCGAGCCGGACATTCTCCGGGAGCACGCGGGCGAGCATCTTCGAGGCCGTGCGGATCTCGTCCGACAGGTCGAGCGTGCGCAGCTCGAGGACTTGCTTGCGGCTGAACGCGAGGAGCTGGCCCGTGAGGTCCCTCCCGCGCTCGGCCGCGAGCCGAATCGCCAGGAGATCCCCGTGGATCGGGTGCTCCGCCGGGATGTCGACCCGCTGCAGCGTCGTGTACCCGAGGATCGGCGTCAGGAGGTTGTTGAAGTCGTGCGCGACCCCGCCCGCGAGCAGTCCGAGGGACTCGAGCCGCTGGGCCTGGCGCAGGCCCGTCTCCAGCCTCTTGCGCTCCTCGTCCGCGACGTGGCGCGCGGTCACGTCCTCCGCGATGCCGAGGACCCCGGAGACGCTGCCGTCGGGCTCCAGGATCGGGCGCTTGACGATCCTGAGCCACCGCTTCGCGCCGTGGGCATCCCGCACCTGCTGCTCCGGGAAGACCAGCTCCTCGCGCGTGGTCGCGACATCGGCGTCCCCGGCGGCAAATACGGCGGCCAGCTCGGCGAGATGCGGCTCGGCCAGCACGCGGACGGCCCTGCGTTGCGTGCGCGGGTCCCCAGGCTCCAGCGCGTCGCACAGCCAGTCCGTCAGCGCGCGGTTCAGCAGGGTGTACCCACTCCTCAGGTTGCGAGCGAAGATGAGGCTCGGGCTGAGATCCACGACGGTGCGCAGGAAGACGCGCTCACGCTCGAGCGCTGTCTCCGCCTGGCGCCGCCGGTCGGACTCGATGGCCATCGAGACCACGTCCGCGACCGAGCCCGCAAACGCCTGCTCCTCCGGCGTCCAGCGGCGCTGCGGGCCCTGGTGCTCCAGGCACATGACCCCGACGAAGCGGCCGTTCACGCGGAGCGTGGCGTCCAGCTGGGAGGTGATGCCGAGCGGGGCGAAGTAGCTCTCCGCCAGCTCGGCGAACGCGGGGTGCGCTGCGGCGTCCTCCGCCGCGACTGTGCGCTCGCGCCGCATGGCGTCGAAGTATACGGGGAACCCGGATTCGTGCAGAGCGGCGCCGGTGGTGTGGGCTCCGGAGGCGAGCTCGAACAGATCCTGGCAGCGCAGCACCGCCCCGGTCTCGTCCGGATCCTCGAGCCATACGCTCGCCCGCGCGACACCGAGCTTGTCCGAGACGGTCTCGGTCACGAGTCGGAACGCACCGGCGAGGTCGGTCCCGGCCTCCCCGATCCGGGTGGCGAGATCGACGAGCACCGCGTCCTGTCGGCCTTGATCGGTCTCCCTCGGCTCGTCCTGCATCCTCCCTACGTAACCGTGGTATCCTAGGTGGCGAGGACGTTGGCATGCGCACCGCGACGTGGATCCCGTTCGCTGCCGTCGCGGCCTGCGCGGACTACCCGGGACTCACCCCCTACAACCAGGGAGACAGCGGGCCGGGGCTCCCCGTCGAGTCCGTCCCCGCTGCCGATCGGCTGCCAGGTCCCGCGCTCCGCGTCAACGAGGTCGCTCCCGGGAACGACTCGCTCCTCCAGGACGAGCTCGGGGAGGCCGACGACTGGCTCGAGCTGTACAACGCGGACGCCGTGGACGTCGCGCTGGACGGCTGGCGGCTCGTCGAAGGGGACACGGTGTGGGCGCTGCCCGCCGGCCTGACGATCGCTCCCGGCGGGCACCTGGTGATCTGGGCGGACAACCAGCCGGAGCAGGGCCCGCTCCACGCTTCGTTCACTCTGTCGGATGAAGGCGGGGATCTGCGGCTGGTCGCCCCGGATGGCGCGGTGACGGACGACGTGGCCTGGGGCGCCCTCCCGGACGACGTGGTCTGGGGCCGGTTCCCGAGCGGCTCGGCCGCCCTGGGCGCGTCCATCGACGCCACGCCCGGCCTCGGGAACCCGGCTTCGGCCGGCACATCGGTCGACCCGACCGACGGGATGTTCCCGGTGGATCGCGTGCTGCGGATCGAGCTGTTCGCGGACGTCACCAGCATCGACGCCCTGCGCGCCCTGCCGTACGAGTACGTTCCGGCGGAGATCGTGTACGACGGCGTGCGCATGCCGGTCGGCATCCACATCAAGGGGAAGTGGGGCTCGTTCCGCTCGATCGACGGGAAAGCGGCGCTCAAGGTCGACATCGACCGCTATGTGCCCAAGGCGCGGCTCCGGGGCCTCGAGAAGCTCACGCTGAACAACATGGTCCAGGACCGCTCGTGCGTCCACGAGATGTTGAGCTACGAGCTCCTTCGTACGCTGGGTGCGCCGGCTCCGCGCACGAGCTATGTCGAGCTGTATCTCAACGGCGTATACCGGGGGTTGTACCTCAACGTAGAGACGACCGACGACACCATGCTCGAGCGGTGGTTCGACGACCCGGAGGGGAACCTGTACGAGGGCGAGTACGGCCAGGACATCCCGTGGGGCGGCTGGAACGCGCTGCAAATCGACGAGCAGGGCGCGAACGACGTCACGGATCGCTCCGACATCGCCGGGCTGGCGGCTCTCCTGGAGACCACGCCGTCCGAGTACTCGGTGCCGGCGGTGGACGCCGCGATCGACCTCGAGAAGACACTGGCCACCCTCGCCGGGGAGGTCGTGCTCGGCCACTGGGACGGCTACTTCTACTACCCGAACAACTGGCGGATCTACCACGATCCTTCTACCGGGCGGTTCACGGTCCTCACGTCCGGGATCGACCAGACCTGGGCTTGGTCGGGGTGGTTCTACGGCTCGAGTGGAGACATCGGAGCGTTCCTCCTGCAGATCCCGTCCATCCGCGCGCAGTACGGCGTGGAGCTCGCCCGCGCGGCCGAGACCATGCGCGGCATGGACGCCCCCACGAAGATCGCGGCGTACGACGCCGTCCTCCGCCCGTACCTGGAGCTCGACCCGTACAAGGAGTTCGACATGGCCACCCATGACTGGGAGGTCGCGTCCACCGTGAGCTGGGCGATCGCGCGCCCCGACTCCGCGCTGGGCCAGATCGAGTAGCGGGCGACTCCCCTCCACGATCGGCGGGGGACGCACCCGATCCGCCGCTGCCCTCACGGGGGGTTGCGCTGGGCCCTTCGTTTGGCGACGATCTGTCGCCGCAGCGACCCGCGTCGCACTGGAGTACCGCAGATGGCGAAAGTGGTCAGGAACATCGGTCTCTCTCTCGGCGCCGACCTGTGCTGGCCGGCGTCCTACGAGGCCCTGCTCGAGAAGCTCGACCTGCACATTCCGGTCGGCGGGGACGAGATCTCGTTCGCCGTCGAGCGCGTCAAGGTCGAGCCGTTCGACCTCGAGTACAAGCCCCGGTACGACCTGGTCCTCGACCGCCTGACGCACTGGTTCCAGACCAGCCGCGAGTGGATCAAGAAGATCGCCGTCATGGACGAAGTCTACGTCCTGAACAATCCGTGGTCGATCCAGAGCAACGAGAAGCACACGTCGTACGCCGCCATGATGCGGCTCGGCCTGCCCATCCCGAAGACCTGGATGATCCCGCCCAAGGAGTACGAGACGGACGGCGATTGGCAGGTCACGATCCGCCGGTACAACAAGCTGTTCAAGCTGTCGGAAGTGGCGGAGCAGGTCGGCTATCCGGCGTTCCTCAAGCCGTACGACGGCGGCGGCTGGGTCGGCGTCACCCACGTCAAGGACGACGCCGGGCTCTCGGCCGCGTACGACAAGTCCGGCAAGCGCGTCCAGCACCTGCAGGCGGCCGTGAAGGACTGGGACCTGTTCATCCGCGCGATCGGCGTCGGGCCGCAGGTCAACATCGTCAAGTACGACCCCGACCAGCCGCTCCACGCGCGGTACCAGGTCGCCTTCGACTTCCTGAACGAGGACGAGAAGCGCGACGCCGCGCGGATCTGCCGCACGATCAACACCTTCTTCGGCTGGGACTTCAACAGCTGCGAGATGCTGCGCACGGGTGACGTGCTCAACCCGATCGACTTCGCGAACGCGTGCCCGGACAGCCAGGT
>CAMCWU010000126.1 GCA_945882675.1 Klebsiella pneumoniae
GAGAAAGGCCGGCAGTACGCCATGTCCCGCGCTCCTGCCGCGACCGCACCGATCAGGTCACCGGGCCTTCGCGCTCCGCACGAGCATCCTCGCTCAGTCGGTCGCTGCGCTCCTTTGTGGCTCGGAGCCCGGCCCTGGTCGGAGCCCCAAGACGCAGGCCCGGTTCGAGCCCCCAAAACCCTCAGCGACGGCGCTTCTGCGGTCGGCGATCCTCACGAACCGGAGTCTTCTTCCCCGCGGGCGCCTGCCCGAGAGCGTCGAGCGCGAGCTGGAGATCGCCGTGCAAGGGCGCGTGCCCCCCGCCAGCGCGCTCGATGTGCACGAAGTCACGTGACAACCCGGCCTTCTCCGCGAAGAACCGCCGCGTCTTGAAGTCCCGGAACACCACCGGGTGCCCGCGCGACGACAGCGCCGACAGCGCCCGGACGAGGTTGAACCCCGGCCCTTCGATGCGGACGAGCGAATGCGTGGCGACCAGCGCCAGCCGCTCGAACCGCGCGCCCGGCAGCGTGCCTCGCGCCCCGGTGTCCCCGATGACGTACGCGATCGCGGCGTCCGGCCGGCCGATCGCACCACCCGGCTCGTCCAGCCACGGGGTGCGCGCGCGCCCGCCCGGGACCTCCCACGTGGTCAGTGCGGGCCCGCGCTCGAGGGTCACGACGGTCTCGACCTCGTGCGTCTGGGGGAACAGGTCGATGGGCTGGATGGACTTCACGCGCATGCCGTGGGCCGCGAGGACGTCGAGGTCGCGCGCCAGCGTCTCGGGCCCGCACGACACGTACACGAGGCGCGGCGCCAGCTTCGCCACCCGCGCGAGGCTCGCCGGGTCCGACCCCCTACGCGCCGGGTTCACGATCACCGCGTCGAAGCTCCCCTCGGGCGTCCAGTCCTCGACCTTCGACGTGATCACCTTCACGTTCGGGGGCGCGACCGCCCGAGCGGCCTCGGCGGCCTGCGGAACCTCCTCGACGGCCACCACCCGCGTGCGGCCGGGCGCCAGGGCCAGCGCGTACGCGCCGACGCCCGCGTAGAGATCGAGCAGGCTCTTCGCGTCGCCCACCCCGTCCCGCACGAGGTTCTGCAGCACCACGGCCTGCCGGGGGTCGACCTGGAAGAACGCGCCGGGGAACAGGCGATACGCCGCGTCGCCGATGCGCTCCTCGATCTCGCCGTCCCCCGCGAGGAGCCGCGGCGAGCTCCCCATCACGCGCTTGCCGTCCGGATCCGCGCGGCTGACGGCCACCGACCTCAGCGACGGGAGCTGGCGTTGCAGGTCGCGGATCCCTCTGGCGCCGCCCGTCAGATCGCCGTGGACCGCGAGCACGAGCTGGAGCGCCCCGGTCGCGTGGCTGGCGCGCAGATCGATGGAGTGGACCTCGTGGTGGCCGCGGAGCCAGCCGATGAGCTTCGGGAGCGCCGCCCGCAACGGATCGGCCAGCACCATGCAATCCGGCGTATCGAGCACGTTGTGGCCGTCCCGGTCGTACAGCCCGACCGCGACGCCGTCCCGCCCGTGGAACACCGGGAGCTTGAGCCGGTGGCGATAGGCGGCCGTCCACGCAGATCCGACGATCGGCCTGGGGACCGGCAGGCCCAGGTGCGGGAACCGGCCGAGCGCCGCCGACAGCCGCGCGGCCTTGCGCCGGAGCTGCTCGTCGTACGGCGTGCCCATCGCGGGGCAGCCGGGGCAGCGCGGGTGGTGCCGACAGCTCACGGGGCGTCGTAGATCGTTGTGCACGACGGGTCGGTGCAGGACTGCAGGCAGCCGCCCGTTCCCAGACAGGAGAGCGTGCAGCCGGCGGTGCAGTCCGTGATCTGGCAGGCGCCCGGACCCGTGCACGTCAGATCGCAGTCGTTGCCCGAGCACGAGAGGCTCGTCGCGCCGGTCGCGCTGGTCTCCACGCTGCAGCCGCCGCCCGAGCACTCGAACTCGACGCGCGCGTCCGTCGTGTGCGTCAGCGTGCAGTCCCCGCCGTCGCAGTCGAGGTCGCAGCTCACCTCCGAAGGGCACTCGAACGCGCACTCTCCGTTGTCGCACGTGTCCTCGCACGCGACGTCGGCCTCGCACGCGGGGCCCCCGCACCCGCCGAGCAGGAGAACGACCGCCGCGAACCCGTACCAGGCCATGGGACCTCCGAGCGCCCTGGTATCACGCCGGGCCGTCGAGCCCCTCCGCCAGCAGGGCCCGCCAGGCGTCGCGCTCGCGCTCGGGCGCGAAGTCGGGGCGCAACGCCTGCACGCGGGCGGCGACGTCGGCCCGCAGGCCGGGATCCGCTTCCCAGCGCGACAGGCACGCGGCGAGCCCCGCCGCGTCACCGGGCTCGAACACCAGCGGCCAGTCCTCGCCCAGGAGCCCGAGGTTCCCGTCGATCCGGCTGGCGACGACGGGGACGCCGTGGACGATCGCCTCGCTCGTGACGTTCGCGCCCCCCTCCAGGCGGGACGGCACGATCAGCAGGTGCGCGGCGGCGACGAGGCGCAGCGCGTCCGGGCGGCCGATCGGGCCGATCCAGCGGTACCGCGGGCCCTCCAGCGCGCGGGCGGCGTCCGCGAGGCCGGGCTCGAGCTCCGCGCCCGCATGCACCACGCGGATCCGCGAAGATCCCGGGAGCAACGCCACGGCCCGGCCAGCCAGCAGCGGGTCCTTCACCCCGCGGAGGTGCGCGACGACGGCCGCGGTCCACGGCTCGGCCTTGGGGATCGCGGGGATCGGAGCGACGGACTGGAGGATCACCCGGATCCGAGGGTGCAGCGCGGCGGGGAGCGACCGCGCTGCGAGACGGTGCAGCACCACGATCCGCCGCGCGATCGCGAGCGAACGACGCGCCTCCTCCGAATGCGGCAGGTCCGCGTACAGGTCGGTGCCGGTCACCGCCACGATCACGGGTCCGCGGAACGCGGCGATCGCAGCCGCCGACTTGCGCGCGTGGAGGGCCACGAGCACGTCGCCTTCGCCGGTGAGGTCCACCTCGTGGCCGAGCTCCCGAAAGATCCCGGCCCAGCGCTCGGCTGTCGTGGTGTTCCCGCCCGCGCTCGCCTGGGGCGGGGAGACGAGTGCGATCCTCACCGCGCGCACGTGCGGAAGCCCGCGAGGATATCCCGCCGCTCCGGCGGGAAGAAGTTCCGATATCCCCGGTACGCGAGGTGCCGCGACGTCGCCCACGCCCCCCCCCCCCAGCACGCGGCTCACTCCGAACGACGGAGCGCTGTAGTCGGCGTAGGCGTCCGGTACGAAGCCCGGAAGCGGCTCGAACACGCTCGACGTCCACTCCCACACGTTCCCGAGCATCTGGCGGCAGCCGGCGTCGCTATCTCCTGCCGCGAACGCCCCCACATCGGCGGTCCCGCCATGGATCCCGTCGACGTTCCCCGGCGACGCCCCGACCGCCGCACGGTCCCACTCGGCCTCCGTCGGCAGGCGCCGGCCGGCCCAGCGGCAGTACGCGTCGGCCTCGAACCAGGATACCTGGCAGATCGGGCGGTGGGGCTCCGACCCCATCCGGAGCGGCCCCTCCCACACCGGCGCGGCGGGATCCCAGAGCTCGCGACGCGCGTATCCACCGTCCGCCACGAAGGCCGCGAACTCCGCCTGCGTGACGGGCGCCCGCGCGATGGCGTAGGGCTCGAGCGAGATGTCGATCGCCCACTTCTCGTTGTCGAACGCCCAGCCTCCGGGCTCGGCGCCCAGGCGGTGGGGTCCCTCCAGCACGACGTCTCCTGCCAACGGCCCACCCACCGGCGGCTGCATCCCCGAAAGTGGATACCCCAGGTTCAACCGCGTGTACGTGAACGCCTCGGCGTGCATGCACTCGTGGAGCATCGCGTATCGGGCGTGATACCGGGCGGCTTCGGTGGTCCCCACGGCGGCGACGGTCCGCCCCAGGATCTCCTCGATGTACGCCAGGATCCCCGCCCGATCCGGCAACGGGAGGTCCCAGCGCGTGCCGTGCGGGACATGGCTGCTGTCCCACAGCGCGTCACCCTGCGCGAGGATCGGCGGCCGACACAGCACTTCCCGCAGCGTCCAGCGCTCCATGAACCAGCCGACGTGCCCGAGCTCCCAGCCCATCGGGTTCACGGTCGGGATCCGCGGGACGGCCCACTGGGCGTCCGTCAGGTCCGTCACGAGCGCAAGCGTGCGCCGCCGGGTCGCCAGGAGCTCGTCGATCAGCGGGTCCACGGCGCCTCCGCGGCTACCCTACCGCTGCGAGGAGCTCCGGCGCCAGCGCTTCCGGCTCGCCCTCCACGAACCCCGCCATCCCGAACGCCGCGAGCTCCCCGCCGCCGGGCACGAACGTCCGGAGCGCCGCCCCGATCGCCGCGATCGTCGGCCCGCCCAGGCCCGCCCGCGCCACCACCGGCTGGATCGGGTGCGGCCCGAGCGACGCCACCACGCGGATCCGCTCCCGAAGCCCCGGATCCGCCGCCAGCACCCACCCGAGCACCGTGCTGTCGATGGCCGCCCCGTCGACCTCCCCGGCCGCCACCATGGCGATGGAGCGCAGGTGCGAGCCCGACTGCACCACGTCCCCGAAGTAGGCGTGGATGTCGCCCACCCGCGCCTCCAGGGCGAACCACCCCGACAGGCTGCACGGGTCGTTGTACGCCCAGGATCGGCCGGCCAGCGCTGCCAGCGAGCGCGCCCCGCCGGCAGGCACGATCACGTCGCTGAAGTACACGGGCTTCCCCGCGGATCGCGGATCGAGCGGCACCGGCATGGCCGGGACCGCCACGATCGACGGCGACGGCCGCGACGCGAGCCACGTCCACGACGGCGCGCACAGGAAGCCGACGTCCACCTCTCCCCGCGCGAACGGGTCGTCGAGCCACGGCTGCGGGCCGGACCAGCGGGTCTCCGACGCGAGCTCCACGGGGCGGTCGAGCGTCGCCGAGATCCGGTCCGCCAACGCCTGGAACAGCCCGAGGGGCAGGCTCGGGGCGAGCCAGGTCTTTAGGCGGAGCGGCGGACGGAGCTGTGGCAGGGCGGCCTCGTCCCCTCCTGGTGCCCGCACCGGGGCGTTTGGATCCGCGTTACCCGAAAGGCGAGGATGCGATGACCCCCGAGCCCGCCCGCGTCTCCATCGTCGCCGTCGGCGACATCATGATGCACGCCGCCGTCAAGCGCGCCGCGCGGGAATCGAGCTTCGACGCCCTGTGGGCCGACGTCGCGCCCACGCTCTCCGCGGCGGACCTCGCGTTCGGGAACCTCGAGACGCCGACCGGCCCGACCGTGCACACGCCCATCCGCGGCGAGGTGTTCCATGCCCCGGCCGACCTCGCGCCGTCCCTCGACCGGGCAGGCTGGGACGTGCTCGCCCTCGCGAACAACCACGGGTACGACCAGGGGATCGCGGGAGTGCGGGACACGTACGCCGCGGTCACGGCCGCCGGCATGCGCGCCGTCGGCGGCGGCCTCACGCGCGAGATCGCGCACGGCTTTGTGCTCGTCGAGCAGGAGGGCGTGAAGATCGCGTTCCTCGCCCGCTCGGACCTGATGAACCTCGATCCGGCGCCTCCGGCGGACCAGCCGTCCATCGCCGTCGCCGGGCCCCGCTGCGTCACCGACTGCGGCCCGGACCGCGACGCGATCTCGTACACCGTGGACGTCGACGAGGTCGCCGGTCAGGTCCGCGCCGCCCGGGAAGCCGGGGCGGACCTGGTGATCCTCTCGATCCACTGGGGCATCGAGTACCAGACCACGCCGCTGCCGTACCAGGCGCCGCTCGCGGAGCGCCTCACCGACGCCGGCGTAGACGTGATCCTCGGCCACCACCCGCACGTCCTGCAGCCGGTCACCACCCGGACCACGGCGGACGGGCGCACCGCATTGATCGCGTACTCCCTCGGGAACTTCATCTCCGACATGGCGTCGCGCTGGGATCCGGCGACGTCCTCGGTCGGCCGCGGCAACATGCGTGACGGCGTGATCCTCTCGTTCGACGTCGTGAAGGACGCGAGCGGCACCCGCGTCGACGCGATCCGCGCGATCCCGACCTGGACCCTGAACAATGCGCTCACCCGTGGGGACGGCCCGACCGTCATCCGTCCCGTCGTCATCCCCGAAGCGCTGCGGACCGCCGACCCGGCGACGGCGAAGATCCTGGAGATGCGACGCCAGAATATCGAGCGCGTGGTGGGCGCGCAGTGGTTCCCCCCTTCCCCCGAGGACCGATGAGCAACCCGTTCGCACCCTCCGACTTCGGCTACGACGTCCCCGACCCGTGGATGCGGTATGTCCCGTGGATCCTGTACGTCGTCGGCGCGCTCTACATGATGCTCGCGCTCGGCTCGGGCCTGATGCTCGGCGCGCTGGGCGGGCTCGTCGCGACCGTCGCCGAGACCAGCGAGGACACCGTCACCGCCGCCATGTCCGGCGTCTACGCGGTCATCATGCTCGTGGTGTGCATCGGGTTCGGGGCCGTGAACTTCGCGGTCGGCGCCGGCTTCGCGCGGGGCACGAAGGTCGCGTGGTTCGGAGCCGTGATCCTCGGCGCCATCTACTTCGGCTCGGCGTGCATGCCGTTCGGCATCGCGATCCTGTACGGCGCGCTCAACGACCGGACGCGGAAGGCGTTCCTCGGCTGATCACACTCCGCGCCCCGCCGTGCTAGGAAGCCGCCACTCCACGGTGGTCAAGATGAAGAAGCCCGGTGCCGCGACGCTCTCCCTCCCGAACCGCACGCTCGCGTGCTCGACCGCGGGGGGACCCTTCGAGTCCATCCTCATCCTGAAGGACACCGTGGTCGGCGCCTCCGCGAAGCGGCTGGTCACCTGGTCGCGGAAGTCGGGCGCGCTCCTCACGGATCGGGCGCTCCCGGTGGACGGCGCCCCGACCCTCAGCCCCACGGGCGACCTCCTCGTCCTCCTGCGCCCGGCGAAGACCCCGGGCGACTTCACGAACGTCTCGACCTGGCGCGTGACCGCGGACAGCTTCGAGCCCATCGGCGCGGAGGACGTGCCCGGCAAGCTGCGCGCCGTGTGCATCTCCCCCGACGAGCGCTACGTCGCCTGGAGCGCCTTCGACGCGGAGCCGAACGGCCACCACCGGGCCGTGCGGGACACGAAGCTCGCCCCGATCGGGCGGTTCCCTGCGGCCGGCCAGCAGATGAAGACCGGCGGCGTCGCCGTCTCCGCAGACGCCTTCGCGGTCGCCGAAAAGGGCCTCGTCCAGGTGTTCGACCTGCCGTCGATGACGCCGCGCTGGCAGGCCGAGCTCGTCGGCGCCGAGAGCCTCCGGTACGGCCCGGACGGCACGCTCTACGGGTCCACGAGCAAGGGCCTGATCGCCGCGTACGACGCCGCGGGTCGGCAGACGTGGAAGTCCGGTGCGGGCCGGGACAGCTTCCCGTGGATCCTGGTGGGCGGCGGCCTGGTGGTCGCGGGCGGCGGGAACGGCGTCCTCGAAGCGGCGACCGGCACGTCACGCGCCCAGATCGGCGCGACGCTCTCGGCCCTGGCGATCGCGGCGGACGGCGGCGAGGTCGGCACCTCCCCCGTCGACCGTCCGAACATCGTCGAGCTCTGGACCATCCCGCCCCCGATGTAGGGGTCGGATCGTCCCTACTCGCCGAGCCACTTCGTGGCCGGATACGTGGCGTTCGTCGCCGCGTACTCGAGGTCCTCGAGCTGGTCGTGGAGCCACGCCTCGACCGGGAGCGCGGGCCCGAGCGCCACGCGACCCGGCGACAGCAGGCGCACCGTCCCCTCCGGCGAGATCGCCCAGATCGACGGCATCTCCTCGGCCCGCCACCCGAACAGCACGTCGCCCGCCCCCGCCGCGAGGTCCCAGTCCTCCCGGAGCTGCGCCCCGTCGAGGTTGTCCGGCACCCCGAAGTGCGCGTGCCGCCCCGCCAGCTCCGACAAACCCGAGCGCGGCGCGAGCGCGAAGAACCCCAGCGCCCCGCCGAAGAGCGACGCCCCGTTCCACCGCGTGAGCAGCGTACGGAGCGCGGGCGGGCAAGCCGCCACAGGGTCGGGCGCAGGCGGGAGCTGGTGGTCGAACCGGGCGGCGCCGCGCTCGATCCGCTCCACGAGCTCCGCGACCGTCGGCAGGGTGGTCCACTGCGCCGGCGCCGGGACGTGGCGCCGTTCCGGGGCGGGCATCGCCGCGAGATCGCGGATCTCCGCCGGCTCCCACCCGCAGCGCAGCCGGCGACCGTGGAGAGCCTCGAACGCCCGCACGAAGTCGCCGCGGACCACGAGCCCCTGCCACGGGAGCAGCCAGTGCGACGCGCAGCGCTCCGTCATCCCGACCGGATCTCCGCTCCCGGCGCGCCCGTCGAGCACGAGCGGCAGCGTCGGGAACCCGGGCCGTCCGTGCGGCGTGCGCGGCGGCCCCGCCGGCATCTCCAGGTTCGACGCGATCGCGAACGGCGCCCCGTGCCATTCGAGCGCGTAGAGCGCCCGCCCCCGCACCGGCAGCGGCGACGCGTGCGGCACCGGCGTCGTGGACCACCCCTTCGCGCCAATGTGGAGGAGTGTCGCCACGAACGTCTCGCTCACGTGCGGGTGCGTGTGCCCGAACCGCACGTCGTCGTCGCGCAGCACCTTGCGGTCGACGACGTAGATCTGCCGCGGCGGCTCCCCGACCACCTCGCGACGGTCGAGCACCTCCAGATCTGCGTAGAACACGGGTACCAGCAGGATCCACGCGTCGTCCGCCAGCCCCGCCGAATCCGGGGCGTCCCAGGCCGAGTCGGCGCCGACGTGCTTGCGCAGGGGCTTCATTCCCGGATCCTACACCCGCTCGAGCACGGCCACCGCCGCCCCCACGCCGTCCTCCGCGCGGATCGCCGCCCCGAGCGTCGCAGCCCGGGCGAGCATGGCGTCGTCCGTCACGGCCACGCGCAGCGCATCCGCGAGGCGCGCGCGCGTCAGCTGGCCACGCGGCACCGGCGCCGGCCCGACCCCGAGCGCGGCGATCCGCCCGCCCCAGAACGGCTGGTCCATCGTGAACGGCACCACCACCGAGGGCACCCCCGCGCGCGCCCCCGCCCCCGTCGTGCCGGCCCCGCCGTGGTGGACCACCGCTGCGACGCGGGGAAACAGCCAGTCGTGGGGCAGCGCGTCGGCGCACCACACGTCGTCGCTGCCCGGCAGCGCGCCGAGGCCGCCCCAGCCCGCGAGGAGCACCGCGCGCACCCCCGCGTCACGCACCGCCCCGAGGACGAGCTCCGTCACCGCCGCCGGATCGCTGTTCGGCATGCTCCCGAACCCGATGCTCACCACCGGCCCCGGATCAGCGAGGAACGCCGCGAGCTCCGCGGGCGGCTCCCACCCCGCCGGCGCCGGGAGCGACCAGTAGCCCGTGACATGTCGGGGCCGCCCGCCCGGCGGCGCCGCCGGGACGGGCACGACGTGCCGGCTCAGCGCATAGATCACCGGCTGGCCCGCTGCCGCCGTGGAAGGTCCGGCCAGGCCGAGATCCGCCCGCGCCGCATCCATCGCCCCGCGAAACGGCATCCACACCCCGAGCTCGGAGACGTGGTGGCTCATCCGCGTCGCCCAGCCGCCCAGCCACCGCGGCACCGACGCCACCAGCGGCCCCGGATACGCGTCCGTGGGCGCGCCGACCGGCTGCAGGTGCGCCTCCACGAACGGCACGCCGAGCTTGTCGGCCGCCGCCAGCCCCACGACCATCCCGCCCACGCCGCCGGTGATCACGTCCGCGCCTTCGCACCCGTCGAGCGCCGCCCGCGTCCAACCCCGGATCCGCGCCGGCATCTCCTTCGCGGCGAGCCGCATCGCCGCGACGGTGCCCCGCTCCACCGCGCCACCCGAGGCGCGCACCAGCTCCTCCAGGTTCCCGGCCAGCGCCGTCGTTCGCGCGCCTTCGCCCTCGAACATCCCCACGAGGTCCGCCGGCGCCACCGCCTGCACCTCGTGCCCCGCCGCGCGCAGCCCCCGCGCCAGCGCGACGTACGGCTGCACGCCGCCCCGCGTGTCGTTGCAGACGATGGCGATGCGCATGCCGTGCTCCCGGGGTACATTGCAACGCACAGTCGCAATGTACCACCCGTACCCGGGCCGGCCCGCCCCCGCAAGGACCGCATGCCGAGGAAAGCCCAACCCGCCCGTCGC
>CAMCWU010000127.1 GCA_945882675.1 Klebsiella pneumoniae
CACGGGCCACGGGTCGGTCGGCCGGGGCTGCGCCGAGTCGAACATCCAGTTCTCTCGGCCCTCCACGGACGCCGACGATCGCGTGATCGCGAAGGTCCATCGCCGGCCCCGCACGCGCTCCACCGCGATCGTGGACTCCGTGGTGAGGACGCGATCGGCAGAACCGAGCACGGCGCCGACCCGGTACGTCGCCGACTCCGCGGGCGCGCCGCTGCCCGCCAGCGCCGCGAGCGCCAGCAGCCCGATCACGGGGGATCTCCGCCGAGCCAGGACGGCTCGCCCAGGCCCAGGTCCGCGCGGAGCTTCTCGAGCCCCTCTCCGTTCTGGCTCCAGTACGGCGTCCGGATCGAGCCGGTGAGCTCGGCGAGCTCGCCATCCGGGCGCTCCCAGCGCACGATCCGGTGCGGCTCCGCTTCCTCCACCCAGAAGGTGTAGCCCGTGCCCTCTGCCACGTCGAAGCGCACGGGGATCGCCCGGAACGCGCCCGCCGGCACGGTGATGTCCACTGCCGGATCCCGGTGGATGGTCGCGGTGGTCCATGCGGGCTCCCGGTGCAGCAGCCGCTGGTCCAGGAGGGAACTGACCCACGGGACCACGCCGTCCACGGTCCCGACGAGCCCCCGCGCCACGAGCGCCGCCTGATCCGCTAGGATCCCGCCGGCCGGCACATCATGCCGGTCGTCCGCCGACTCGCCGTCGAAGTAGGAGCGCCGCGCGCGCAGGTAGTGGCCGGGGAAGCCGAGCCACTCCTCGTAGATCTGGCCGCACCATTCCTGAACGCCGAGCGTCACCTTGACCGGCTGGCCGAGGGGCTGCCGGCCGTCGATGCGCGAGAAGCCCTGCCCCATGACGTGGTAGTCGTAGATGCCGGTTTGGAAGTGCCGGACGTCGTTGAGCTTGAGGACCGGGTACTCGTCCGGGTGGCCGCCGTCCGACTTCACGCGCTGGGCGCCCGTGAAGGTCTCCGTCACCCAGATCTGCACGGCCTCTCCGCGGCGGAGCTGGCCGTAACGGGGCGTAGTGAGCCGATAGCCGTCGATCTCGGCCTTACCGTCGCCCCACCGCTCCCAGAACCCATCGGGCGCCTGCGCGACCACGCCGATGGGCTCCACAGGCGCGCGCGCGGCTGAACTCCCGCAGGCGACGAAGAGGACGAAGGCTGTTGCGGTGAACGAGAGGGACGCGTGCATACCCGCGAGGTAAGCACCGCGGGGTGGCCCGGCCAGCCCCCCGGGTTATTGTTGACGGTCCGCTCCTTCCCCCGAGATGCCGATGGCTCCCACGACGCCGTTTCAAGAAGACATCCTGCTCCGCGTGGAGAAGCCAAGTCGCTACCTCGGAAACGAGGTGAACACCGTCCACAAGGACAAGGCGCTGGTAGACGTGCGGATCGCGGTGGCGTTCCCCGATCTGTACGATCTCGGGCTCGGGAACCTGGGCCTGCACATCCTGTACGCCGCGGTCAACGGGCTCCCGTGGGCGTGGTGCGAGCGGGTGTACGCGCCGGGCCAGGACCTCGAGAGAGAGCTCCGTTCGCGCGGGATCCCGCTGTTCGGCCTCGAGAGCAAGGACGGAATCCGCGCGTTCGACCTCGTCGGCTTCAGCCTCCAGTCCGAGCTGACCTACACGAACATCCTGAACATGCTCGATCTCGGCGGGATCCCGCTCCGCAGCGAGCACCGCACGGACGAAGATCCGATTATCTGCGCGGGCGGCCCGGCGGCGTTCAACCCGGAGCCGCTCGCCCCGTTCATCGACTTCTTCATCATCGGCGACGGCGAGGACGCCATCCTCGAGATCGTAGAGGTGCTGCGGAAGATGAAGGGGAAGCCGCGCAAGGCGAAGCTGCTGGCGCTCTCGCTGATCGCCGGCGCGTACGTTCCGACGCTGTACCCGTTCGAGACCCTGGACACCGGCTGGGTCGTGCCGAAGCCGGACCGACCGCTCGTCCGCAAGCGGATCACCCGCGACCTGAACGGCGCGACCTTCCCCGTGAACTACATCGTTCCGTTCACGCAGCAGATCCACGATCGGATCAGCCTGGAGGTCCTGCGCGGCTGCACGCAGGGCTGCCGGTTCTGCCAGGCGGGCATGGTCACGCGGCCCGTCCGCGAGCGGAAGCTCGAGAAGATCGACGAGTTGCTCCAGCGGACCCTGGACACGACGGGATACGAGGAAGTGAGCCTCGTCTCGCTGTCCACCTGTGACTACAGCAAGGTCCGCCAGCTCGTCGAGAACACGGTCGAGACCGCCCGCCAGCGCCGCGTCAGCGTGTCGCTGCCGTCCCTCCGCCTCGACAGCTTCTCCGTCGAGCTCGCAGATATGGTCGCCGAGACGCGGCGTACCGGCCTCACTGTCGCGCCCGAGGCAGCGAGCCCGCGCCTGCGCCAGGTCATCAACAAGTGGATCCCGGACGAGGAGCTATTGCAGATGGCGCGCGCCGCCTTCGAGCGCGGCTGGGACCACATCAAGCTGTACTTCATGATCGGCCTGCCGACCGAGCGCGACGACGACATCCTGGCCATCGCGGATCTCGCATACCGCGCCTGGAAGGTCGGGATGGAGGTCCAGCCGAACCAGCGCGCCCGCATCCACCTGGGCGTCAGCACGTTCGTGCCGAAGTCCTTTACGCCGTTCCAGTGGGCACAGCAGATCCCGTACGAAGAGGTGGTGCGCCGCCAGGACATCCTCGCGAACGAGCTGCACCGGCTCGGCGCGCACGGCGTGAAGTTCGGGCGCCACGAGCCGGAAGAGACGTGGCTCGAGGGCGTGATCTCGCGCTCGGATCGCCGGGTTGCCGACGTGATCGAGCGCGCCTGGCAGCTCGGCGCACGCTTCGACGGCTGGCGCGAGTTCATGCGGTTCGACGTTTGGAAGCAGGCGGTCGCGGAGACCGGCTTCGACGTGGCGGACACGCTGCGCGAGCGCGACATCTCGGAGCGCTTCCCATGGGACCACCTCGACATCCTGGTGGATCGCGACTGGCTGGCGGCCGACTGGCAACGTGCCAAGGAGCTCGAGTACGCCCAGGATTGCCGGCATTCCAAGTGCCACAAGTGCGGTGTCATCGATGAGGAGCGGCCGCTGTGCGCGTCCATGCTCCGCGATCACGTGAAGGCGCGCCCGTCCGAGAAGGCGTGGGTCCGCAAGGATCCCACCCCCGTGGTCGAGCCGCCGGCCGTCCAGCGCCTGTGGTTCCGGATCTCGCGGACCGGGAAAGCCCGGTTCCTCGCCCATCTCGAAGCCATGAACGCGTGGCTGCGCGCACTCCGCCGGTGCCGTGCCCCGCTCGGTTACAGCCAGGGCTTCCACCCGCACCCGAAGATCGCGTTCTCCGCTGCCATGCCGCAGAATGAGCAGAGCCTGGGCGAGTACATGGACATCACGCTGGTCGAGCGCGTGGATCCGGAGGACCTGCGCGCGCGGCTCCACGCCACGCTGCCGGAGGGCTTCGGCGTCCACGCGGTTACGGAGGTCGCGCTGAACGCCGCCTCGCTGATGTCCCAGGCGCAAGGCGCCGAGTACACGCTCTTCTTCCCAATGGGAGAGGGCCTGGACCTCGAGGAGCGCGTCGCCGACCTGCTCGCTTCGGACGGGATCCAGATCGATCGCCGCATGAAGACGCGCCAGGGCGCGAAGGGCCGTCGGCGTCAGAAGATCACGGGCGCTCTCGACATCCGGCCGCTCATCCACTCGCTCGTGGTGCGGCCCACCCGCGCCGGGGAGTCGCCCGCGGTGGACCTCACCGTCATCACGGTGGACGGCAAGGCCGGCAAGGCGCGCGAGATCCTCCCGCTGCTCACGGACGAGCCCGAGCGGGTGCGCGTGCTGAAGCGCGATACGCTCACCTGCCGCGACGGCGCGTGGGTCTCGATCTCGGCCGGGTGGGGCATGCCCGTGCCCGTCGCGGAGATCGCCGCCGAAGAGATCGCCTCCGCCAAGTAATTCTGGAGCTCGAAGTGTCGTTCCTCCCGACAGAAGATCAGGCGGGGCTCGCCGCCGCCGCGCGCGAGTTCTGCGTCGCCACCCTCGCTCCGACCGCGAAAGAGGACGACGAGGCCGAGCGCTTCCGCAAGGAGTACATCCAGGCGCTCGGCGCGCAGGGCCTGTGCGGGATCGCCACGCCGGAGCGGTACGGCGGCCTCGGCCTCGGCACGCTCGACTACGTGATCGTCCTCGAGGAGATCGCGAAAGTGTCTTCGTCCTACGCGGTCTCGGTCGCCGTGACGGGCCTGCCGCAGGTGATCCTCGGGCAGTATGGGAACGACGCCCAGAAGGAGGCGTGGCTGCCCGGGCTCGCGTCGGGCGAGCTGCTCGGCGCGTTCGCGCTGTCGGAGCCGGACAGCGGGTCGGACGCCGCCTCGCTCAAGACCGTGGCGCGGCGCGATGGCTCGAAGTACCGCCTCACGGGTACCAAGTTCTGGATCACGCACGGCGGGTACGCGGACGTCTACATGGTCATGGCGCGGACCGGCGGGCCGGGCCCGAAGGGCGTCTCGTGCTTCATGGTGCGCGGCGACGCGAAGGGCCTCTCCTTCGGGAAGAAGGAGGAGAAGATGGGGATGCGCGCCAGCCCCACGGTGGAGGTCGTGCTGGAAGACGTGGAGGTCTCGGCGGACGATCTCGTCGGCGCCGAGGGCTGGGGCTTCCGCGTGGCGATGAGCGCGCTCGACTCGGGCCGGATCACGATCGGGGCCACGGCGGTCGGGCTGTGCCAGGCCGCGCTCGACTACGCGACCGGGTACGCGAACCAGCGCCGGCAGTTCGACACGGCGATCATCGACTTTCAGGGCGTCGGCTTCATGCTGGCGGACATGGCCTGCAAGACCGAGTGCGCTCGCCTCATCGTCCGAAAGGCGGCGTGGATGAAGGACCAGGGCCTCGACTTCGCCGCCACGGCCGCGATGGCGAAGGTGGTGGCCACCGACGCGGCCATGGCCGTGACCACGGACGCCGTCCAGGTTCTCGGTGGATACGGCTATACCCGCGAACACCCCGTGGAGCGTTACATGCGCGACGCGAAGGTCATGCAGATCGTGGAAGGGACCAACCAGATCCAGCGCCTCGTCATCGCGCGGCACCTCAAGCGCGGCGTGGTGGGGTCCTGATCCCTTCAGACGCCGATGTTCCGCAGGCCGTTTGGTACTGGCCGAGCGCGGCACTATACTTTTGCGGGTTCGGGGGGCCGACAGGTAGGGCATGAAGGTCTGCAGGCTCTGTAGCGAGCGATATCGCGAACACGTGGACTTCTGCTTCCAGGACGGTGAGGTCCTGGTGGCGGAGTCGGCAGTCGGAGCCTCGGCCCCGCTCGACGACCTCGACGCGCCGCCGCCCCCCCGAAGGCCGGCGGGACAGGCGGAGTCTCCGCGCCCGCGTCATGAACAGGCGGCGCAACCGCCGCAGCCGCAGCCGCAGCCGCAGCGGTCCGCTGCGCCGGAGTCCGACCCCATCGAGGCCGGGCCGTCCCGCTCCGCGGTGGCGGCCGGGGTACCGGCGGCCCCAGTAGGCGCTTCGCGGGTGCCGGAGCCGTCCGACGACGATCGGCCGCTGACCGCTGCCGAGCAGGTGACCATCCCGCTGCCGAAGCCGGGCGCCAAATCCGGTCACGGAGCTCAAGTGGGCCAGGGCGGGCGGGCGCCCGTGAAGCCGCGCGCGACGGACGCGGCGGTGACTTCGCTGCCGCCCCAGGTCCAGCAGCGCCGCGGGCCCCAGCCAGAGACCCCGGCCGGAACGGAGCCCGATTGGGCGCCGCGTGCGCGCGGCATGCCGCTGATGCTGATCGGCGGCGTGTTGGCTGCCGCTTTGGTCGCGCTCGTGGTGTGCGCGGGGAGCGGCGGCGCCGCTGCGCTCCTCGGCGCGGGCACCAAGGCGGACAACGCAGCGCTCGGGACGCCGCTGGCGGTGCCCGCGGTCGCCCCGGCCCCTGCTCCGGAGCCGGAGCCGGAGCCGGAGCCGGGGGCGGTGGAGCCCGCACCCGTCGAGCCCGCGGCAGTGGAGGAGCCGGTAGAGATGGCGGTCGTACCGCCGACCCCTGTGCCCGTGGCTCCACCCGTCCCGGTGGTTGCGCCGCCTCCCGCACCGGTCGTGGCGCCTGCCCCGGCCGGCCCCACGAGCGGGATCGTGTCGTTCAGCTCGGTGCCGCCGGGCGCAGAGCTACGGGTGGACGACCGGAGCGTCGGTCGTACGCCCGGCAAGATCGATCTGCCGGTCGGAAAGCACGGTGTGGCCATCGCGCTGCAGGGGTTCCAGACCTGGACCGGCTCCGTGGACGTCAAGGGCGGCAAGCAGGACATGCCGGTCGTGAAGCTTGTCCCGGCGGCTCCAGTTCCCGCTCCCGCGGCCGCGCCCGCTCCGGCGCCTGCATCGGACGTGGTGCCGGCGCGTGAGGGCAAGGTCTACCTGTCGTATGCCGAGCCCGGGGCCAAGGTCTGGGTGGATGGCGTGTTCAAGGGCGCGCTCCCGCTCATGCTGATCATGACGGGCGGGAGCCACGAGTTCAAGATCGAGAGCAGCACCGGCAGCGTCACGATCACGCGCACCGTCGTGCTCAAGGATCAGGGGAACACGCCCGTGTTCCTCGACAAGAACTGACTCGCGGGGCGGCCGGCGCGCTCTAGCGGCGCCGGGCCTTGCCGTCGCCAGGGGCGATCAGCTCGTTCGTGAGCACGGTGATGGCGTAGAAGCCGACCGCGCTCAGCGCCACGTGCTCCGGGACCGACTCCGCGTGCGTGCCGACCACGCCCACCCACGCCGCCGTGGCCGGGAGCGCCAGCCCGAGCGCGAGCGCGAACCGCCCGCCGTCGCCCGCCGCGAGGGCCGGCAGCCCCGGCACGGGCGCGAACGTGAGGCCCGCCGAGCCCCCCGCGCCACCGCGCGACCGATCGTCTATCAGCGCGAACGGCGCGTCCGACGTGGGCGGGACCAGCCCGAGCACCTCGTGGCTTGCCGTCCAGAGCGCGGCGTCCGTGTCAGCTGTCACGGTGGCCGTGGTGGCCGTGTCGCCAGTGCTGACAAGGCCGTACAGGACGTCCGCGGCGTCGCCATCGCCAGCGCCGCGCGTCACGATCCAGCGCCAGCTCGCGGTCGTGCCCAGCGCGCCTTTCATGCACCCCGCCGCGCCCGCGCAGCCCTTGAGCGCGACCTGCTCGGTGCCGGTCAGGTCCACGCGGTCGTCCGCCCCGTTGACGGCTCCGCCCGGCGTCCAGACGACGACGCCCGGAATGGACGCGAGGCTCATTGCGAGCGGCGAGTCCGGAGGCGCCGCTAGCAGGACGAGCCACGGATCCTGTGCGGCGTACGCCGCTTCGTCCACCGGGGCCATGTCCACGAGGAGCTCGTACGACAGCGAGATGTCGCCCTGCTGGGTGCCGATGAACAGGCCCTCCGGCAAGGTCGCCAGGACCTCTGCCACGAGGACGCGTCCGTCCGCGAGCTGGATCCGACGGTACTGGCGCTCGGCCGCCGTGTCGTCTGCGAAAGCTGCGCCGAGGAGGAGCGCCGTGATCATGGGGTCGCTCCGCTCGTCTCGTCGGGGAGGGTGGGGCAGCGCACGATGCCGCCGTCCGGGTCGCCCGCCGTCAGCGCGAGGCCGAGGGTCCACGGCGCAGACGCATCCGGGCTCGCGCCGTCGAGCGGCAGGGACCCCCCGAGCAACAGCAGGTACCGCCCCGGCTCCACGTCCGCGCCCCAGCCGTCGGCCTCCGCGGCCAGGGACCAGCCGACGGGCTCGTCGCCGTCCAGCATGGGCTCAGCCGGGCAGGCGTCCGGCCACGGGTACAGGAGCAGGTCGAACAACGCGGCGCCGTCCACGCTGCCACGAGCGCACAGGTGGAGCGGGCCGTCCCCCGTCACGTCGATCGCTATGAGGTCGAGGTCGCCCGCGTACCGCCCGCTCCAGCCGAGCGGCGTGGCGCACCCGGGATCCGTCTCTGGCGCGCACTCGTCGGGGTGCTCGGCCTGCGCGCACCAGCCAGTGCCGTCGAGCGCGCCCTCGAGGAGGGCGGCGTCACCCGGCGCGAGGGCGATCACGCTCGCCCCGGCCACGGTGTCGTTCGGCTCGAGCTCGGCCTCCGCGGCCGGCCACTCGGCGGCAGCGATCTGCCCGACGGGGACGCTGGTGTCCTCGAGCGCGGACCACCGCGGCCACGAGCCACACCCGACCAGGATCGCACACAGCGCCAACCAACCCGCGCGAGCCAAACCGACCTCCGCCGATCGTGTTGTACCGCGCGGCCGCCCGCGCGCACAAGTCACGCCCGCGTGCGGACGGGGCTGTCGAGTACGCCGAGGCCGTCGATGGCGATCGACACGTGGTTCCCCGGGGCGATGGGCGCGACGCCGGGCGGCGTACCCGTGGCGATCAGATCGCCCGGGAGCAGCGTCATCACGTGGGAGATGAAGCTGAGAAGCGGCGCGAGCTTGTGCGTCATCTCCGAGGTCCGGCCGCTCGCGCGGACATCTCCGTCTACCGAGAGCCGGATCGCGAGATCGTGCGGGTCGATGTCCGTGTCGATCCACGGTCCGACCGGGCAGAACGTGTCGAAGCTCTTGGCGCGGCCGAAGATCTTGTCGATCTGTTGGAAGTCGCGGCACGTGACATCGTTCACGATGGTGTAGCCGAGGACGTACGACAGCGCTTCCGCGGGGGACACCCTGGACATCCGCCGGCCGATCACGACGCCGAGCTCGCCCTCCGGGTCCACGCGGGTGGTGCCGGGCGGGATCTCGATCGCGTCTCCCGGCCCGACGATGGCGCTCGGCGCCTTCAGGAACAGGCGCGGCTCCTCGGCCACCGGGTTGCCCATCTCGGCGGCGTGCTTCGGATAGTTGGCGGCGACCCCTACGATCTTCGACGGGCGGACGGGCGCGAGCAAGACCACGTCGCGCTCTGGCGTCCGTGTATCCATGCGCGTGACGGCGAAGGCGTTCCCCGTGAAGGGATCCGCGATCTCGTCGATCCAGCCGTCCTCCAGGAGCCCCCAGCGCTCGGCGCCACCCAACCGGTACCGGATCACGCGCATGACGGCTTCCCCTCAGTTCGTTTCGGCGATTGCCGTGGCCATCTTCGCGCGATCGGCGACGACCGCCCCGATCTGCGAGCAGGTGAGGCCCGCGACGTACGACGCGAGCCGCCCGCAGCGCTCCGGCGCCCACCCGCGGGTGTACCCGTACAGGAAGCCGCCCGCGTACGCGTCGCCCGCGCCGGTGGTGTCGACGGCGGTGATCGGCTTGACGGGGATCTTCCAGACCTCTCCGCCGGAGGCGACGAGCGATCCACGTGGCCCGAGCTTCACGACCACGATCTCGAGCTGCCCGCGCGCGGCGACCTTCCGGATCGCCTCCATCGGGTCGGTGACGTCCGCGAGACGCAGCGCCTCCTCCTCGTTCAGGAAGCAGATCTGCGCGTAGTTGTCGAGGATCGACCAGAACAGCTCCGGCACCGCCCGGATGACCGACGGATCGCATGCGTCGATCGACACCTTGCCGCCGGACTCCTTGACGTGCTTCATGGCGCCGATGACGGTCGCGCGGAACTCGTCGGAGAACAGGGCGTACCCCTCGAAGTGGGAGACGCGGGCGGTGGACAGCGGCTCACGGAACCCGTCGAAGCTGTCGAGCGTGGTCGCGGCGCCCAGATCCGTGCACATGGTCCGCTCGGCGTCGCGCGAGCTGATGATCGCGAGGCATTTCCCCGTGGGCGCAGACCGCGTGAACGTCAGCGCGTGGCGGCCACACGCCTTTTCGAGGAGACGGGAGTACAGATGCCCCATCTGGTCGTCACCGACCTTGCCGTGGTACACGGCGTCCCCCCCGAGCCAGCCGATCGTCGCGATCGTGTTCGCGCACGAGCCGCCCGAGTGGAACTCGGGGTCGCGGAGCAGGCGGACCTGCTCGTAGATCTCCATCCACCGCTCGTGATCGACGAGCTGCATCACACCGCGGGAGAGGCCGAGCCGCTCGATCAGCGCCTGATCGTCGACGACCGCGAGCGCGTCCATCAGGGCGTTACCAATTCCCGCGACGTCGGTAGGCATCCAGGATCTCCG
>CAMCWU010000128.1 GCA_945882675.1 Klebsiella pneumoniae
CGGCCGCCACGGTGGCGGGCCTGGTGCGGTGCGCGGGGATCACGTGGCTCGACAGCCTGCTCCAGGTGGGCGGGGAGCTCCTGGGGTCGCTACCGCGGCTGGTCGTGGTGCTGGTCGTGGCGCTCATGCTGCCGCAGACCTGGCGCAACCTCATGCCCATCGCGCTGACCTGGGCGGTCCTGGCCGCTCCCGGCGCCATGGACGAGGCCGCGGCGACCGCCGGGCGCCTCGGCGGCGCGCGCTTCGTGGAGGCCCTGCGCGCCCACGGCTTCACGAGCGCCCGGATCCTGCTGTACCACGTGGTGTGGCTGAACCTCCGCCCGGTGCTCGCGCGCCAGGCGGCGGAGGTCGCCATGCAGGTGGTGTTCCTCGAGATCGCACTCTCGTACCTGGCGGTGAGCCGAAACGAGCCGTCGTTCACGCACCCGGACAGCTCGTACTCCTGGGCGACCTTGCTGTATCAGGGCTACACCGCGGCGCTCGGACAGCCGCTCTGGCACTCGCTGGCGCTGGGCCTCGGGCTCGTGGCGGTGGTGGCCACGCTCGCGCGTTCCGTGCGCGCTGCGGCGAGGGCCCGATGAGCGGCGAGCTCCTCCTCGATCTGCAGGATCTGTGCATCCGCACGCCGGATCGCTCGCTCGTGGACGGCGTCGGGTTCCAGGTCCGCGCGGGCGAGATCGTCGCGCTCGTCGGCGCGTCGGGGGCGGGCAAGAGCGTGTCGGCGCGGGCGGCCATGGGCGTGCTCGACGTGGATCCCGGCCTCGCGAGGGGATCGCTGCGGTACCCGGCCGTCTCGCCCAACGACCTGTTCGCGGGTGTGGCCGGTGGCGGGGCGTCGGCGCGGCGCCGCCTGCTCCGGGAGACCGCGCAGTACCGCGGGGGATACCTCGCGTACTCGCCGCAGTCCGCGTCGTCGGCGCTCAACCCCGGGCGCACGATCGGCCGCCAGCTCGAGATCGCGATCGCCCGCCGCGTGAAGCGCCCGGCGGATGTCCCGGCCGCCGTGGTCTCCGTGCTCGAAGAGGTCGGGCTGCCCCCCCGCGCCGCGCACGCGCTCCCGTCCGAGCTCTCGGGCGGCATGGCCCAGCGCGCCGCCCTCGCGATCGCGATCGCGCCCGACCCCCGGATCCTCATCGCCGACGAGCCGGAGACCGGCCTCGATCCCGTGCTCCGCCGCGTCGTGACCGAGCTCATGCTCGACGTCGCCCGCGGGCGCGGCGTGGCCCTGCTCCTCATCAGCCACACCGCCGACACCGTGAAGCGGATCGCGGATCAGGTCGTGCGGATCGGCGAAGGGGGTGCCCGTGTCTGACGCCCTCCTCGAATCGCCGGGTACCACCGCCGGCATCCAGCCGGAAGAGGTGACGCGGCGGCGCGCGTCCGCAGCGGACGAGCCGATCCTCTCGGTCGTGGGGGTCGGCAAGCGGTTCCAGATCCAGGGCCCGTGGCCGTGGAGCCCGAAGCGGGCGGTGGACGCCGTCATCGACGCCCGCTTGGACGTTCGCCCGGGAGAGATCCTCGCGCTCGTGGGCCAGTCGGGGTCCGGCAAGACGACGCTGGCGCGCTGCATCCTGGGCCTGGAAGAGGTCTCCTCCGGCGAGATCCGCCTCGAAGGCCGGGCCTGGCACACGCTGTCGGAGCGGGAGCGCCGGCCGCTCCGCACCCGGTACCAGTACGTCCCCCAGGACGCGCTCTCGGCCCTCGACCCCCAGCAAACGGCCCTCGAGAGCGTCGTCGAGTCGCTGTCGGTGCTCGGCGGCGCGCCGTCCGGCAAGGCCGAGGAGATCGCGACGGACATGCTCGCGCGCCTCGGCCTGTCCGCGCGCCTCCACGCGCTCCCGCGAGAGATGTCGGGCGGCGAGCAGCGGCGCGTCACCCTGGCGCGCGTGTTCGCGCTCCAGCCCCGCCTGATCGTCGCGGACGAACCGACGTCCGGCCTCGATCCCGATCGGCAGCACTCGGTGCTCCGGGACCTGATCGCGAACCTGCCGCCGGGCGCGGGCTGCATCCTCGTCACCCACGACATGCCGCAGGTGCGAAAATGGTGTCACCGCGCTCTCGTCATGCTCGAGGGCCGGGTCGTCGAAGAGCTTCACCTCCCCGACGGCCAACCGACCCATCCGTATGCGAAGATGCTGTTCGATCCCTGGGGCGAGCACGATCTCGCCCAGTCCACCGAGCGCTGATGGAGCCCCAATGCTCACTTCGACCCTGAAGCGTCTCTCGCACCTGGCGATCGCGTCCTGCGCGCTGGCCCCGCTGCTCCTCGCGACGCCCGCGCTCGCGTGCGACTCGGGAGAGAAGCTGCGCCTGTCGCAGGAGATCAGCCGTCTCGCGTCCAAGAACGCGTGGGCCGGCGTCGAACGCTCGTACGAAGCGCTCCTGGCCACGAAGTGCGAGCTCGGGTTCGAGCAGTACTGGCTCGGCGCAGAGTCCGCCCGCTACCTCGGTAAGACGTTCGAGCAGTGGGAGCGACTGAACGAAGCCAAGCGGATCGATCCGCAGCAGCAGGTCCTCGAGTCGCTCATCGCGATCGAGAGCAACTACGGGCGCATCGACCTGAAGGGCGATCCCCGTCGGCCGCCTGTCCTCACCCGCGCCGACATGCCGTTCGCGCCGGACCAGCGCAAGTCGATCGAGTGGGCGTCAGAGGTGGTGACGAACACCGGCGCCTTCCACGGCATGCTGCCCCTGGGCGAGTACGACGTCAGCGGCGTGAAGTTCACGGCCGCCGTCGGAGAGGAGTTCCAGGCCGTCACGGTCGGCAAGCAGCGGGCCGCCCCCGTTGCGGGCACCGGCGACGGCGGGGAAGTGCCGAAGGGCGAGAGCCGCGGGTTCATCCGGTATGCCGGACCGATCGCGACGATCGGGCCCGCGTTCACCCTCAGCGGCGCGCCCGGGGAGCCCGTCGTGGACTCGTCCGGCGCTGTCATGGTGCAGCCGGGGGCCCTGGCGGCCGGCGGCATCTCGGCCGAGCTCGGCGGCGAGATCGGCCTGACCTACCGCGCGCCGGAGGCCGGCCTGGCGCTCGTCCTCGGCTACACGGGGGCATTCGGCGGCTCGAACACGATGCACCAGGCGAGCGGGTGGCTCGCGGGCGTCCTGCGCCCCGGCCAGGCGCGGATCGCGCTCGGACCCAGCTACACCGTGCTGTATGGTCAGGGCCGCGGTATCTACGAGGCGTACGGCACCGGCGACCAGGCCGGCCTCCCCGTCGAGCAGATCGACTACAGCGGCACGGCGTGGGCTCCTGGCGCCCGCGCGTCCCTCGGATACGGGGTGCTCGACCTCGACAAGCTCCGCGGGATCGTGGAGCTCGGCGGCAACTGGCAGACGGACGGCTCGCGCAGCTACACGGGCATCGGGCTGCGGTTCGGGATCGTCCCCGCGGTTCCTCGCTTCGAAGAGTGAGCGATCTGCGGACTGAAACGGCGCGTGTGGTTTTGTGTGTGTGTGTGCCGGGGGCGACCCCGGCTGGCAACGGACTCGAGAGGGGCCTTACGGCCCGGGAGTGACGAGATGGTACGGATCGGGCGGATCAAGCCGATTTTCGCGCTGGGTGCCCTGTGTGCGGCCCTGCCGGCCTCTGCCGGCGAGGTGCGCGGGAGCGGCGAAGGCCACGCGGTCGGCCCCATGTGGTCCCGCGACGGCCGGTACGTCGCCTTCGAGGTCAATCGCCTCGCAGGCAACATCGATCTGTACGTGAGCGAGGTCAACGGCGCCATCGCGAAGGACGCCGTGAAGATCACGCTCCCGGGCGGCGGCGCTGCGTACGGCGGCGGCGGCCAGGTCGTCGTCAACCCGGTCTGGGCGAACACCAACACGGCGGTGTTCGAGGGCAGCAACCAGGGCGGACAGTTCCGGTTGTACGCCTACACTCCGGGCGGCGGCGCGGCGACGGAGATGATCCCGACCAGCCAGATCGCGGGCGACCTCACGTTCCCGTACATCTCGGCGGACGGCAAGCAAATGACGTTCATCGCGGACGCCACGGGCGCGGGCGACATCCGCATCCAGACCAACGGCTCCGCGCTCACGCAGGTGACGGCCACGTCGGCCCCGGAGGTCTTCCCGACCTTCGCGCCGGACGGCTCGAAGCTGGCGTTCTCCCGGAAGACGAACAACACGGAGGATCTGTTCGAGCTCGTCGTCGCCACCAAGGCCGAGACCAGCCAGGCGGGCGGCGGCGGCGACCAGACGCGCTCGGTGTACGCGGCCGGCAAGCTCGTCTTCTTCGACGACTCCCGCGGCGACCAGCTCTGGGACATCTCGGTGCTGGACGCGCCGGGCGGCACGAAGCGCGTGCTCGCGAAGGGCGTGCGGCTGCCGCTCCGCTCGCGGCCCGCGGTCAGCCCGGACGGCAAGTGGGTGGCCTACGCGTTCGACGACCCGGCGAAGAACACCAAGGTGCTCATCACGGCCCTCGACGGCAGCAAGACCGTGGAGGTCCCCACGACCTACACGGCCTGTGGCGAGCCCGCGATCACGTACCAGAACGGCCGCACGCTCCTCGCGTACACCGCGATCCCGCCCGGCCCGAGCGACTGGCGGAACCTGTACGTGGAAGACGTCACGGACAAGCTCAAGTAGCATCGCCGTCCCGCTGAGGGGAGGGAACTACCGGCGATCCACGCCCGGCCCGAGCGACTGGCGGAACCTTTACGTGGAAGACGTCACGGACAAGCTCAAGTAGGCTTGTCCGCGCGAAAAGGTGGGGAAGCCTAGTACGCCACGGTGTAGGACGCGCACTGCCAGTCCGTCAGGTAGCTGACGTGCGACGTGTTGCCGTACCCGTTCCCGAGCAGGTTGCCGGACGGGAAGTACACCGCCGACCCGCCGGACGCCGAGTCGATATCCACGTCGTACGCCAGCTCCATGTGCTCCTCGCCCTCGTACAGGGGGCGGTCGTCGAGGGCGATGCAGGTCGTCTTCTCGACGTTCACGTCCGCGGTGAGCACGACGCCGAAGTCGCCCGTGGCGGTGGGATCGCCTTTGGAACCGGCCACGTCGAAGACGATCTCGCAGTCGTCCATGCCAGCGTTGCGAAGCTTGTCGCCCGGGAACACCTGCCAGGTCTCGACGCCGGTGACCACGCCGCAGTCGTCGATGTCGAAGTCCCCGGCGTAGTACAGGGTGTACCACTGGAAGTCCTCGTAGGTCTCGTAGAGCGGGGCGTCCTCGCACTGCCGACCGTCGCCCGGGATGTCGTCGAGGACGTCCTTCAGGTCGTCCGGCTCGGCGAACCCGCAGCCGTCCACGCCGCCTTCGTCTTCTCCACTCTTGCCGGTCGACGAGCAGCCCGCCGCCAGCGCCGACACCGCGATCCAACCGGCGCCGATCCCGTTCACCCGCATCTCTGCCTCCTTCGCGAGATCACGTTAGCACCGAGGGCGCCGCTCCGATACACGCGTGGGGCGGAGGGTCGATGGCGGCTGATGCATGGGAAGCCTCGAAGGCGGCGTCCGAGGCGGGCGCGGGCCTGCCGCCGGTCGGCGACCTGTTCGGACGGTTGGCGAAGGACGTGCAGGCGAGCCTGGTGCCGCACCTGATGGCGGGCCTCGGCTACGCGATGGTGCAGCTTCCCCTTGTGATCCTCGCCGTGCTGGTGATCTACGGGGGCATGTTCGCCGGGATGTACTGGGGCCTCGAGAACCTGTCGGAGGACGAACTCGGGCTCGCGATGATGGCGGGGGCGATGGCCGGGCTGAGCGTCGTAGCCGTGCCGCTGATGATCCTGATGCCGCCGCTCACGGCGAGCCTGTATCGGGCGGTCTACGCCTGGCAGGCGCGCGGGGAGCCGCTCGGGATCGGCGCGGCGTTCTCGACCGCCACCCAGGATCTCCCGCGGGTGTACCTCGCGACCTTCACGATCGGGATGGTGATCTTCCTCGGGATGCTGATGTGCTATCTCCCGGGTCTGATCGCCGCGTTCGCGCTGCACTTCGCGTATATGCGCGTGGTGATCCACCGCCGCGGCGTCCTGGACGGGATCCAGGACTCTTGGGTGCACGTCGCGGATCACGCGGGGTGGAACCTGGGCGTGTTCGCCATCGGGTTCGCGATCTCGTTCGCGCTCTCGAATATCCCGCTGATCGGCGTGATCCTCGCGGTCGTACTCGCGACGTCGTGGAACCTCCACGCCTACCGGGCGGCGTACCCCGAGCCCGCCCCGATCGCGGGGGAGGAGCCGGCGCTTGGATAGCCACCTGATCGCCAACCCGGCGGCCGGTGGTGGGCGGGTCGGGCGGATGCTGGGCGACCTCGTGCCGCAGCTCGAGCGCGCGCTCGGCGGGCTCGTGGTCCACCGCACCACGGGGCCGGGGCAGTGCGCGGCGCTGGCGGCCGCGGCCGTGAACGCTGGAGCGAAGCGGATCCTGTCGCTGGGCGGCGACGGCACGCACGGAGAGGTCGCGGGCGGCGTGGTGGACGCGCAGGCCGCGCCGGGCGCCGTCACGTTCGTGCCGCTCCCGGGCGGGACGGGCAGCGACTGGTGCCGGCTGCACGCGTGGGGCGGGGAAGTGCGCGAGGCGATCCCGCGGATCGCGGGCGCGGAGACGCGGCGCGTCGACCTCGGACGGGTGTCGTACGTGACCGACGACGGCCGGCCAGAGAGCAGGTACTTCCTCAATATCGGTTCGGCCGGCCTGGGCGGCGAGACGGATCGCCGGCTGCGGCGGAGCCGGCTCGGCGGCACGTTCAGCTACGCGCGCGCCACGCTCGAGGGCCTGCTGGCGTTCACCCCGCCGAAGGTCCGGATCGTGGTGGACGGTGTGGATCAGGGCGTCACCCCGATCTTCGTGGTCGCGGTGGCCAACGGCCGGTACTTCGGCGGCGGGATGCTGTTCGCGCCGGGCGCGAAGCCGGACGACGGGCTGCTCGACGTGGTGGTGATGCCGCCGCGGTCGATGCTGCGGGCGCTGCGGGGGCTGCCCGGGATCTACAGCGGGGCGCACGTGCATGCGCCGGACGTGCGGGTGCACCGGGGGCGCGTGATCGAGCTCGTCCCCGTGGAAGGCACGGCGCTCCTGGACATCGACGGGGAGTCTCCGGGCGCGGCGCCCGCGCGGTTCGACGTGCTTCCGGGCGTGCTCTCCGTCGCGGGCCTGCTCCCGACCCTCTCGGATCTCGGGAACCGGGTTCCCGATCCGCGGTAGGCGACACCGAGTCGCTTACACCATATTCCCTCGGTTCAAGGAGCGGAACATGGTCGAGGCGCGCGAGTGAGGGTCGTGATCTTCGGCGCCACGGGCGGCACGGGGCGGCACCTGGTCGAGCAGGCGCTTGCGCGGGGCCACCAGGTGACGGCTTTCACGCGCGATCCGGCAGCGCTCGGCGTGGCCCACGAGCGCCTGTCGGTAGCCGCCGGTGACGTGCAGGATCCGGACGCGGTGGCGCGGGCCGTGGCGGGCCAGGACGCGGTGCTGTGCGCGCTCGGCGTGCCGGCGGGCGCCCGCGGGCCGGTCACGCTGTGCGGCGACGGCACCGAGCGGATCCTGGCCGCGATGGCGCTCCACGGCGTCCGGCGGATCGTGTGCCAGACCGCGTTCTCGGCCGGTGAGAGCCGGAGCTGGGGCCTCTCGGCCTGGATGACGCGCCGGGTGATCGGCCCGATCATGGCCGACAAGGACCGGCAGGAGCAGCTGTTGCGCGACAGCGGGCTGGCCTTCGTGATCGTGCGCCCGCCGACGCTGACGCAGGGGCCGCAGCGCGGGACCTGCCGCGTGCAGGAGGAGGCGCGGCTGTGGCCGTGGGACCACGTGTCGCGCGCGGACGTCGCGGACTTCATGCTCGCGCAGCTCGACAGCGACCGGTACGTCGGGAAGGCGCCGATCGTCTGGTACTGAGCGGATCTGGGGTTGTGAACCGGCCCGCACCGGGTGAGAGTGCCGGCATGTCCAGCGCATCACCGTCCGGGAACGGGCCCGGCCCGGGGTCGCCGATCGGCCCGACGCGGCTCCCTCTCCGCATTGGATCACGCAGCGGATCCGTCCGGTACGAAGTCCCGGTCCTCCGCGCCCTGCTCGTGACCCTCGCGGCGGTGCTGGCGCTCGTGTGGCTGCGGTATCACGGGCTCCCGCAGCCGTTCTTCGCCGGGATGCGCTGGCCGGACGCCGCTTGGATCTCCGCGGGCGGCCTGGTCCTGTGGGGCGGGGCGAGCATCGCCGAGCGAACCCGGGAGGCGCGGTGGATCGCCACGGCCGGCGTGGCGCTCGCGGGCGCGCTGCTGGCCATGGACCTGTGGCACCGCCCGGAAGCCGCGTATGTGCCGCTGGTGGCCGCCGCGGCGCTGCTCGCGCGGATCTGGCCCCGGACGTGGCGGCTCGACGCGGATCCGCGCCTCGATCCCCGGATCGTCGCGGCGTACGAAGCGCGCGCTTCCGCCGTGGTCGCCTTCGGCGCGTGGCTGGTGGCCGTCCCCGCGGAGTGGACCGCGCGGCGGTCCGGCGCGGGCGCGCTCGCGCTCGTGACGCTGGTGGCCGGCGCCTTCGCTTTGCGCTGGGCGATCCTCGATCGGCGCGCGGGGCTCCAGCACTGGGTGTGGGCCGCGGCGGGCGCGGCTGCGGCGTGGGGTACCGCGGCGCTCCAGTGGCGCACCTCGCCGCTGCTGGCGACGGCGCCGCTCGTCATCGCGCCCATCGCCACGTGGATCGCGGCGGCCCCGGCCGGCAGGCGCACCGGCCCGACGGAGGGCCTCGCGGCCGCGATCGTGGACAACCCCTCGCGGTTCCTGTGGGCGAGCTTCGCCATGCTGTCCCTGTGGGGCGCGGCGGTCCTCGGGCTGCCGGTGTGCGCGGGAACCCGGGCGAAGATCCCGTTCCTCGACGCGTTGTTCACGGCGGTGAGCGCCAGCTGCACGGCGGGGCTGACCGTGCGGGATCCAGCCGACTTCAGCGCGATCGGCCACCTCGTGATCCTGGTGCTGGTGCAGCTCGGCGGCCTCGGGATCATGGCGTTCTCGGCGGCGACGCTCTCGATCCTCGGGCGGCGTGGCGGCTGGTCCGACCGGTTCCGCGCGAACCCGAGGGCGGCCGGACTCGCGCGGGAGACGCCGGGCCCCGACGCCCGCGACGGCGTGTGGGCGGTCCTGCGCCGCGTCGTCGTCATCACGTTCACGGTGGAGGCCGCGGGCGCGCTCGTCCTCACGTACCTGTTCCGCATGAACGGCGAGCCGATGTCCACCGCCGCATGGCGCGGGATCTTCCTCTCCGTATCCGCGTTCTGCAACGGCGGGTACACACTGATGGGCTACGGCCTCGCGCCCTGGCGCGACCAGCCGCTCGTCCTCCACACCGTGGCGCTCCTGGTGATCCTCGGCAGCCTCGGACCGGCGGTCATCGCGGCGATCCCGATCTGGATCCGCACCCGGCGGGCGACCGTCGCGACGCGGCTCACCGTCTGGACCACGGTGTTCCTGCTGCTCACGTCCGCGACGCTGATAGCGCTCTTCGAAGGGCAGTACTCCATGGCGAAGCTCGGGTTCTGGCCCTGGCTGCACAACGCCTGGCTGCTGTCGGCGAGCGCGCGATCCGCGGGGTACACCGCCACGGATCTGGGCGCGCTGCACCCGGCGACCGTGGCGCTCCTCCTGGGGCTGATGTTCGTCGGCGGCGCGCCCGGCTCGACCGCGGGCGGCGTGAAGACGACGACGTTCGCGCTGCTCGGCCTGGCGGTGCTCGCGTCGATCCGGGGGGACTCGGTGCCATCGGCGTTCGGGCGGCGCTTCCCGGCGGCGACGATCTACCGGGCCTTCACGGTCACCACCTTCGGGATGCTCACGATCTTCCCGGCGCTCACGGCGATCCTCGTCACGCAGGATGTGCCGTTCGAGATGGCTTTGTTCGAGGTGACGTCGGCCCTCGGCACGGCGGGGCTCACGCTCGGCGCAACGGAGCGGATGGACGAGATCGGGAAGGTGGTGCTCGCGACGTGCATGTTCCTCGGTCGGGTCGGGCCGCTGACGATCTTCCTGCTGCTCTCGGGGAGCCGGAGCGACAAGCGGGCGGGGCTGCCGGAGCAGGACGTGCCGGTCGGGTGACT
>CAMCWU010000129.1 GCA_945882675.1 Klebsiella pneumoniae
CCGAGATCGGCTACGCTGGGCTCGAGAGGCGAGATGAGACCGATCGCACCCCTGATCTTGTTGCCGACGGGCGCCATGGTGGCTCTGCTGGCCCTGTACACGGGTTGGGGGGGGGGACGGCGGCCGCCGTGTCTCCTGAGCCAGCCGACGTCGAGGCCGACCAGGTCTACGTAGATCTGGTCCACTCCTTGGAGCTCGCGCTGTGGGTAGAGGATGCGGCGGGTAACGCCGAGGTGTCCTTCCTGCTGCCCCGCGGGTGGGAGCCCCATGAGGTGACGCTCGACGTCAGGGGCCGCTTCGGCCCGTTCGAGCTCGCGTGGACCGTCGGCCCCGTGCTCGTGACGCCCGAGGAAGAGGTCAGGATCCCCGTCGACGTGCCGGACGTCGCCCGCGTCCATGACCTCCAGAGCAGCTGGATGACGCCCATCCGGGTCACCGTCCACGGGCTCGGCCCGAGCTCCAGGCTCCCGCAGGTCGGCTTCCTGTGGACCGAAGAAGGTCCCGTGACCTGGACGCACGAGCGTGCGGCTATCGAGATCCCCTATGGGACGACGGACCCCGCCGCCGTCGAGATCCTGGCGAGCGCGGGCCTGGCCCCGTCCGATTGGCCGTCCCCGCCGGTGGACGCCCCTGCGATCCCGGGGCCGGAGGATACCGGCACCGACGACGTGAACGTGCCGCTCGGCTCGGAAGGTGACGAATGATCGCGCTGTTTTTGAGCATGCAGGCCCTCGCGGTGACGAAGTTCGTCACGGTATGCGTGGAGATCGAGACCGACTTCGTGGATCCGACAGGCGACTTCTGGGGGGAGAACCTTCCCCGCCCGGCGCGCGGCGTGCAGGTCGTGATCAGCGACGACAACGGAAGCCGCACAGTGAACCTCGGGGCGAGCGGGTGCTCCACGCTCTCGATCACCTCCATGAATCTCTGGTCGCTCACGGTTCGCTCGCGCGCCGTCGTCAGCGGGATTCCGGTGGAGAGCTACCGGCAGGTGCTGGCGTCCGACCCGTGGAGCGTGGTGGTACACCCCGCGGTCATCGGCATTGGCCAGAACTCGGTGAACGTCACGATCCCGACGGATCAGGTGTGGGAGAATCTCGCCATCGGAATGTGGGCGCTCCATCGGAACACCTTCGGGCTCGGGACCGGTAGTACCCGAAGCTGCTGCGTCGACGTGGGCCATCCGTGGTACGATCCGACGGGCACCTGTTTCTACGATCCGGGCGAGCAGCCCTCGGGTGTGCCCGAGGCGGAGCTGTACGGACCCTGGGATGGGGACATGTTGAAGTTCGTGGACAATCAGTGGCATAGCTGTTGCGGGAGTACGGCAGATGACCCCGCGACTTCGCAAAGCACGGCCATCGTCTCCGCGCGCGCTCCGATCAAGTTCTTGATCGCGCACGAACTCGGTCATGTCGTCGCCATGAAGCGGATCGGGGACCGTGAGCTGACCAATTACGACGCCGACCTGGATGACTGCATGGGATCTTTCTCGCGTATCGGCGGCTCCCCCACACAGACGCTCGGCAATCTTACCGACTACGCTTCGGATCCGGCGGATCCGAACAAGAACGATATCGGCGTCTTCGACCAGAAGAGTATTCTGACGAAAGAGTACCAGTCCGGAGCGGCCCGGGAGGGCTGGGCGGACTTCTTCGCGGCATGGATGTGGAACGACGGCGACGAGCCGGACTGCATCTTCAATGGCGTCGTGTTCAACGACTTTGACCTCGACGGGGACATCGACGACAACTTCTGCTCGGATCCGTTGGACCCGGCCTGCGACCCGCTCGACTTCTCCGTAGAGGAGCCCGAGTTCGACGGGCGCTTCGGGTGCGAGGGCACGCCGCTCGAGCACCCCGAAATCACCGAGCCCATCGCGACCGACCTCCTACGCACCCGCGTCACGGCGCGGGATTGGCTCGAAGATCTCGACCTGTCGACGGACTCTTACAACGGCAGCGACGGCAGCACGGCGGTAATGTACAACCGAGCCGTCGAGTACGATTGGATGCGCTATTGGTGGGATATGTACACCGACGAGGCGATTGGGATCCGGGAGCTGACGGACGTGTACGTCGACATGTGCCCCAGAACCTGGGCAGAGTGGGGATACTCCGGCCTGGGAGACGCGGCCCCTGCCGCGCGCCTCGATGCGTCGACCACCCACAACGGCGTAGGAGCAGCCCATGGACGTCAGAAGAACAATGGTGTCGAGCGCTAGCGCTCTCCTGCTCGCGCTGGCGGCGTGCGCACCTGTAGCGGGCAAGGATGCCGCGGTGTCCACGGCGCCGGCGGGTGAACAGCGATATCCATCCGGTCCGAACTGGATCGGAGATCGCGACTCTTACTCCGCCGGGGTCCTCTCGGCGGGTGACCTGAATGGCGATGGCATGGACGATCTGGTCGTGGATATGGCCCACAACCCCGAGCTAAGCGCCGGAGGATATGCGGGTACTCGCGTCCTGTTGTCTCCGTTCGAGGGCGGCTCGCTGGAAGCTCGGGCACACGCCCGCGTTGGCGGCCAGAGCGAGTTTGAGTCTCCACCGGCCGCGATCGGAGACAGCACGGGAGACGGCCTCGACGATCTGGTCGAGGGGCCATACCTTTACTCTGGCATCGAAGCCGGCGAAATACCGGAAGCAGACGCGAGCCTCACGGGCATCATCGAGCTCTACAGGCCGTGCGCGCTCGCCGGACACGCCGGATACTGCGCAGCCGAAGGCTTCTGGTCGCCCGACGGCACGACCGCCTTGCTCGAGCCACGGCTGCGCACCACCGTGGTCACGCTGGCGCGCGGTTTCAGCAACGTCGTCCCATGGGAGACGGAAGACGGCCTGGAGCTGTGGACCGTGGGCTTCGAGGACCAGCTGTCCAAGACCACGTTGCTGTCGGTCGCTGCGGCGCCTGTCGACCCGGCCACGCTGCCGCAGACGACCTGGGAGCTGTCGGGCGGTATGATGGCGCTCGACCAGCTCGCTGGCGATCTCACGGGCGACGGGCTCCCGGATATCCTCGGCACCATCGAGGACAGCGACTCCGGAACGCAAGATGTCTTCGCAGGGCTGACGCTCGGCGAGGGAGAGGCGGAGCCGGTCGCGGTGCTCCACGTCGGGGCCGAGCCGGGGAACACGTCCCTGGCGGTCGGAGATTTCGACGGCGACGGGAGCCAGGATCTGGCCATCGGCTCGGCGCCCGACTACCGCGTCCAGCGCGTGTTCGTCTTCCGGGGGCCGCTCACGGGCGAGCTCACGCAGGCTGACGCGGACCGCGAGATCATCCTTGCGGCCGGTGAGCTGCAGGACGGCGGCGGCTTCGGGTCGGCGCTGGCGGCCGGCGACTTCGACGGCGATGGTCGCGACGATCTCGCGATCGGAGAGCCGGGGTACGCGTCGGCGGAGGGCCCGCACGCGGGGCGGACGTGGATCTCGTGGGGGGCGGAGCTCGACTGACTGACCGGGTCGGGCCCCGCGCCGACCGAAAGGTGTCGGCCGGCGCCGGGTCCCACCGCCGCCCCCTCCTGTTCCCCGACGCCACCGAGGCCCGCGCGTTGTGGCGGTTCCTCGCCGCCGCGTTCCCGGAGCTGCTCGGGATGTGCCTGATGCCGGACCACGCCCACATCCTGCTCCCGCACGGAGAGCCGACCGGTCGGCTCTCCGTCGTCGAGAGCGCGTACGCCCGCTGGCGGAACCACCATCGCGAGGAGACGGGGCCGGTGTTCGCGCCGCGCCCGCCCGTCGAGGAGATCCCGGCGAAGTGGCAGCGTCGCGTGCTCCGGTACGTGCTGCTCAACCCGTGCCGCGCCGGCCTCGTCCGGGATCCGCTCTCGTGGCCGTGGTCCACCCACCGCGACCGGGTCGGCCTCACGGCGACGCCGCTCGGGCCGGTGGAGCCCGACCCGGCCGACTTCCAGCGGTACGTATCGTCCGACCCCACGGTGGCGGTCGGCGGTACGCCGCTTCCGAGGACGCCTCTCGGCTGCCGCTGGCGCGACGTCGCCGACGCCGCGGTCGCGGCCACGCGGTGCGACCCCGCGGACCTGGGCCGTCGGGGGCCGGCGCGCACGCTGGCGATCCGAGCGGCGTGGCACCTCGGGCTGCGGGATGTTGCGGCGCTCGTCGGGGCCACCGGGATCTCGCGGGCCCAGCTCTACGCGATCGCTGCGACGGTCCCGGAGCGCGGCGCCCCGCTAGATGGGGCGCTCGAGGCGTGCGTCAGCATCGTCGCGGACGGCCGGTTCCGCCTTGGCGGACCGTAGCCGGCTCGAACCGGACGGATCTGGACCAGAGCCCTGGTGAACCGGACTTCTGGGCCCTCCGCGGGCGCTCCGCGTGGGTGCGCCCATGGGCCAACGCCGGGATACCTGCGGCGCCACCCGCGAGATCCCCTGCCGAGTCCGGTTCAGGGTGGCTCTGCCTCGAAACAGTCCGGTTCAGGGTGGCTCTGGTCCAACGGGCGGTCGCTGGACAGGGTGGAGGGGGCCGGGCCGACCGTAGCCACCTCGAACCAGCCGGATCCGGACCAGAGCCCCCGCCAACGGGACTTTCGGGCCCTCCGCAGGCGCCCTGGGCGAGCGTGCCCAGGGGCAAACGCCGGGATACATGCGGCGCCACCCGCGAGATCCCCCGCCGAGTCCGGTTCAGGGTGGCTCTGCCTCGAAACAGTCCGGTTCAGGGTGGCTCTGGTCCAACGGGCGGTCGCCGGCGGGCTGCGGCCCATGCCCGCCATGGACGGGCACACGGTAGTGGCGGTCGTACCCGTCGTGGGGCCCGCCCACAGCGCGCACAGGCCTCACGACGGGACAGCTGATCCCGGCCGGACAGCTTCGGACCGGCTACGGCTCCGTGCGCGGTCGACCTGCGGCGCCACCGGAGCCGGCATCGGTCGCTGGCGGAGGCGCGCGTCGTGGCGGGGGTACTCCACCGTCCACGGCGCGAGTCGAGGTTCGCCGCCCACGTCAGCCCGAGGCCGCCCAGTCCTCGCGTTGCTCGCCCGTTCCGGGCTTCACACCGCTCCTTGTCGCACGGACCCCGGGAGCGCGCGGACCGGCGCCCGGCCACCGAGGGCCGGGTGCAGCACCCCAAAAGGAGCTATTGCGGCGGGTCGGCCGGCTGGCGCTCGCGCTCGACCTTGTCGACCTTCTCGACCCTGTCGACCTTCTCCATGGTCCGCTCGGCGGGGGCGCCCGGGAACTTGGGGAGGCCGCCCTTCATCTCGAAGTACGTGTAGCCTTCGAGGCCCTTCACGTACGTGTTGACGAGGAGCGCGCCCTCTTCCAGCGTGAGGTTCCCGTTCTCGATGGCGTCCTCCACCGCGCGGCGCATGCTGCGGAGCAGGCGCTTGCGGTCGTACGAGACGTACTCGAGGACCTCCATCACCGTGTTTCCCTCGATGATCTGGTCGATCCGGTAGCCGGTGCCGCCCTCCGCGATCGAGACGTGCACCTGGTTCGTGTCGCCGAACAGGTTGTGCAGGTCGCCCAGGATCTCCTGGTACGCGCCGAGGAGGAACATGCCCATGTAGTAGGGCTGGCCGTTCGGCTCGTGGAGCTCGAGGACGGACTTCACGTCCCGCCGGTCGATGAACTTGTCGATCTTGCCGTCCGAGTCGCACGTGAGGTCGGCGAGGACGCCGCGCCGCGTGGGCTCCTTGTTCAGGCGATGGATGGGGCAGATGGGAAACAGCTGGCCGATCGCCCAGGAATCGGGGGCGGACTGGAACAGCGAGAAGTTGCAGTAGAACGTGTCCGCGAGCTGCTTGAGGAGCGGCTGGAGCTCCTCCGGCACGTCCACGCCGCCGAGGTCGGTGCCGACCGTGCGCGCGAGCTTGTGGCAGACGGCCCAGAACAGGGCTTCCACCTGGGCGCGCTCCTCCAGGCTCACGAGGCCGAGGTTGAACTTGGTGAAGCACTGCTCACGGAGCTCGAGGGCGTCGTGGTAGGGCTCGATCAGGTTCTTGTTCGTGATGGTCTCGAGCACATTCCACAGCTCGACGAGCTCGTGCAGCGCGTCCTCCGAAGGGGGCTTCGGGATCGGCGGATCGGGCATGCGGGTGGCGCCGACGACGTCGAAGATCAGCGCCGAGTGGTGCGCGACCATGGCGCGGCCGGCCTCCGTGATGATGCTCGGGTGCGGCATTTCGGCTTCGTCACATGCGGCCACGATCGCCGAGACCACCGAGCGCGCGTACTCCGCGACGTCGTAGTTCATGGACGACTCGAAGTTGGTGCGCGAGCCGTCGTAGTCGACGCCCAGGCCGCCGCCGACGTCGAAGTACTGCATGTTCGCGCCGAGCCGCCGGAGCTCGGTGTAGGTCCGCGTGCCTTCGCGCAGCGCCATGTTGACGGAGCGGATGTTCGTGACCTGGCTGCCGATGTGGTAGTGCAGGAGCTGGAGGATGTCCAGCTTGCCGAGGTCGCGCAGGCGATGGACGACTTCCACGATCTCGTTGGTCGTGAGGCCGAACTTGGCGCGATCGCCGACCGAGCCCTGCCAGCGCCCGCTGCCCTTCTGCGAGAGCTTGGCGCGCACGCCGATGACCGGATCGAGCTCGAGATCCTTGGCGCAGTCGAGGATGAGATCGATCTCCTCGATCTTCTCGACGACGATGATGCAGTTCCGCCCGAGCTTCCGCGCGAGCAGGGCCATCTGGACGTACTCGCGGTCCTTGTACCCGTTGCAGATGATGAGCGCTTCCGGATCGTCGAGCATGGCCAGGACGACCTGCAGCTCCGGCTTGGATCCGGCTTCGAGGCCGAGGTGGTGCGGGCGCGAGTACCGCGTGATCGCGTCCACCAGGTGCATGTTCTGGTTGACCTTGACCGGGTAGACGCCGCGGTAGTTCCCCTTGTACTCGTACTCGATCTTGGCGGCCGCGAAGGCCGACGTCAGCGTCTCGATCCGCGCCTGGATGAGGTCGGTGAAGCGGAGGAGGATGGGCAGCGAGACGCCGCGGCGCTGCAGGTCGTCGACGAGGACCTTGAGATCGATGCCGCCCGCGGTCGCGCCGCCGGCCGGGGCTCCGGCCGTGCGAGGAGGTGCGATCGCGAGATGACCCTTGTCGTTCGCGCCGAACCAGCCACCGCCCCAGGCGCGGATCTGGTAGATCTCTTCGCTCTCCGCGTTCGTCCAACGTGCCATCGAGGGGGCCTCCGAACCGCGTCGCTCGCGGACGGCCCCCGTAACCCGATCACGCGCCCGCTCTACTTGCGGAGGCCGAACGCCCCGAGGAAGTTGCTCACGAAGGTGCCCTGGTCCTCGGTCGCGATCTTCTGGAGCTCGCCCGGGTCCAGGAGGACGGCGCCGCAGGAGACGCACACGTCGATGTCGATGCCCTTGAACGGCTTCTCCTCGAGGTTACCGCCGCACTTTCCGCAGCGGCCGGCGTGGGCGGCGCGCAGGTTCGCGGCGTCCTCTGCGATGCCCTGGGCCTGCAGGTCGGCGCGGAGCTTCGCGATGGCCTCGGCGTCGCGGCGGTGGAAGTACTCGTCCTCGTTCTTGCGTTCGGACACGGGCGGCTCCGGGATCAGGGGCAGGTGAGGCCGTTGCGGCCGATGATTGCGCTGGCCTCCCGTACCATGTCCGGGGGGCCGCTCGCCACGGCCTTGCACAGGTGGGGCTTCGCGGCGTCCGTCTGGCCCAGGCGGTTCAGGCAGTAGCCGAGGCCGTAGGTGGCATCGAGGTTTCCCGGCTCCGCGGTCAGCGCGGCGCGGAAGCGCTCGCTCGCGGCCTGGGGATCCTTCGAGGCGAGGTTCCAGCCCTCCGCGACGAGGCCGGCTGCGCCGGAGGGCTTCGGGCGAGGGGCGGAGCCGGGGTCGGGGTCGGGGTCGGGCTCGGAGTCGGGGTGGGGGATGGGCTCGGCGTCGGCGTCGGCGTCGGGAACGGGCTCGGGAACGGGATCTGCGGCCACGGGAGCGGCCTCGGGGACCGGATCGGGGGGCGTCGCCGCCGCGACGGGGGCGTCGGGCACGGACATGCCGGCGCGCACGGCGAGGAAGACGACGTAGGTGAGCGGGATCGCCAGGATCATCACGAAGAACGCGGCGATCACGGCGAGCGCGTATATGCGCCGAGAGCGGGAGCGGGAGCGGGCCACGAGCGCTTCGCGGTCGCGTGAGCCCGGGCTGACGCGGAAGGTCCCGAGGGAGGGCTCCTCGCGATCGCCGGGGCTCATTCGCAGGCCAGGCTGTTCTGCTCCAGCAGGCTCCGCACCTCACGCTGGGTGTCGGTGTCACGGTCCCGAAGGGCGGCGCACAGGTGCGGGCGGGCGCCGTCGGGGTCGCCGCCGCGCAGGATGGCGTAGCCGAGACCGTAGCTCGCCCCGGGGTTTCCGGGCGACAGGTCGAGAGCCTGGCGGAAGGAGGCCTTGGCGGCGCTGGGGTTGCTCTCGACGCTGGACCAGCCGCGGTTGACGAGGTCGGCTACGCTCGGGCCCTCCGGGACGGGATCCGGCTTCGGGGCGGGGGCCGGGGCTGGGGCTGGGGCTGGAGCGGCGACGGGCGCGGGCTGGGGCACGGGCTCGGTCACGGGAACGGGCTCGGTCACGGGAACGGGAACGGGCTCGGTCACGGGAACGGGCTCGGTCACGGGAACGGGCTCGGTCACGGGAACGGGCTCGGTCACGGGAACGGGGGCGGGTGCCGGCGCGGCGATGGCGGCGGGTGCCGGGGTGGGTGCGGGGGTGGGGTGGCCGTCGTCGCCGCGGGGCCAGAACGCGACCCCGCCGACGAGGACGACGATCGCGAAGCCCGTGACCAGCGCCGCGATCCGCAGGCCCCAGCGGGGCTTCGGGGGGGCCTCGTCCCCCCAGTCGTCCATCTCGCGGATGTCGTCGTCGAACCCCGGGTCCGACGCGGCCGAGCGGGCAGCGGCCGGGGGGGCCGTCGCGGACTCGGCGAAGGAGGTTTCGGTGTCGACCGGCTCGATTGCCAGGTTGGACGTGGGCGAGGGGGCCGAGCGTGGGGTGGCCGAGCGCGGCGTGGCGGCGTCGGGAGCGGACGGCTGCGGGCCCGGAGCGCGCGGGAGCCCTGACCCTGGCGTGAGGGTGCGGACCACCGGGGCCTCCGGGGCCTCCTCTCCCAGGAGGAGATCCGGCGTGGGCTCGTTCGGGACGGCGCCGCCGAAGCGGTTGCCGCTCGCGCGCTCCATGGGCTCCGACGACGTGCCAGTGCGCAGCCCGAACGAGGTCCGCCCGCTCGCGCCCGGCATGGTCGGCGCCTGGGGCTCCATCCGGCGGGCCGCGATGTGGCCCGGGGTCTCGGGCGACATGCCGCGGATCAGGTGCGCGGGCGTCGCCGAGTGCGAGCGCGCGCTCACCGGCGGCGGGGTCTCGGGCACCGCGGGCGGGGCGATATCCGGCACGAGCAGGAACGGGCTCCCGACCGGATCATCCGTGGGTAAGGGCGGGAGGCCCGTGGGCACGCCCTCCGTGTCGTCGTCCGTCCAACCGACGGCCTGGCGCTCCGCTTGTGCCGGTGCGAACGGGGTCTCTCCGCCGAAATCGCGCTCGCGCGCGCTGGGCGCTGTGTCCCGGCCGGGGAGGGGCCGCGGCTGGGTCGGCGGCGGCGTGGACGCGAGGCGCTGCACGACCGGCGGGGTGGTGGAGTCCGGCGTCTGGCTCGGGCTGACGAGGTCCGTGCGGCTCGCGATGGTCTCCCAGTGGACCCCGCCTTCCGACATCTGGTCCTGGGGCTCGACGCGTCCCTCCGCGATCCAGCGGCGCAGCGTGGCGACGTCGCGCACGCGGAAGACCTGGCCGTTCTGGCGGAGGAACAGGCTCCCGTCTACGCGACCGGCGTCCTGCCGCGGGCCGGCCGCGGTGGGAGTGGGCGCCCGGCCGCTGCGGGGCTGGGGGGCGTGGGGCGGGGAAGAGGTCGGGATGGATACGGGCGCGAGATGCAGCATGCCGCGGTCCGGCGCGGGCGGCGGCGTGCCCGGAACCGGCGGCGAGAGCACCGAGTCGTCGAAGAGAGAGGGCGGAACGCTCCG
>CAMCWU010000130.1 GCA_945882675.1 Klebsiella pneumoniae
AGGGCGGCAAGCGCACGGCCGAGCGGATCACGGAGGCCCTGGGGGCCGCGATCCTCGGCATCGCGTTCCCGAAGTCGATGACGTGGGGGAAGGGCGGCGTGCGCTGGGGGCGGCCGTTCCATCGGGTGAACGTGCTCCTTTGCGGAGAGGTGGTGCCCGGCGAGTGCGGCGGGATCGCGTTCGGAAACACCACGATCGGGCACCGGCTCGAGCGCGACAAGCTCTTCCAGTTCGGCAGCTCGGAGGCCTGGCTCCGCGGGCTGCGGCAGCGCGGCGTGGAGCCGGATCCGGCGGTCCGGCGGGAAGCGATCCTCGGCATGATCGCGGAAGCGAACCAGCGCCACGGCGGAGACGGCACGATCGACGCCGATCTGCTGGAAGAGGTCGTGAACCTGGTGGAGGCCCCGACGCTGGTGGTGGGCGAGTTCGGCGAGGCGCTCCTCGAGCTCCCGCCGAAGCTGTTGGTCCTCTCGATGAAGCAGAACCAGCGCTACTTCCCGATCCTGGCGGGCGGCGCGCTCACGCGGCGGTTCGTCCACATCTCGAACAACCCGTGGGGGGACCCGGACCTGGTCGCCCGCGGCACCGCGGCTGTGCTGGAGGCGCGCTTCGACGACGCCCGGTTCTTCTTCGCGGAGGACAAGAAGGCAAGGCTGGACGCCAACACCGACGGGTTGCAGCGCATGCGCTGGATCCGCGGTCTCGGCACCATGGCGGACAAGCAGGCGCGGATCGCGGCGCTCGGACGCCAGCTCGCGGACCGGTTCGGCGCGGACCCCGCGCACGTGGCGCGCGCGGGCCAGCTCGCGAAGGCCGACCTCGTGAGCAAGATGGTCGGGGAGTTCCCGGATCTCCAGGGGCACATGGGCCGGCTGTACGCCGCCGCCCAGGGCGAGGATCCGGCGGTTGCCGCCGCGATCGAGGAGCACTACGCCCCGAAGAACGCAGGGGAAGACGTGGCTTCCTCGCCGGCGGGCCGGGCGCTCGCGGTCGCGGACCGGCTGGACACGCTGGTGGGGTGCTTCGGGATCGGGATCGTGCCGAGCTCGGGCGGGGATCCGCAGGGGCTGCGCCGCGCGATGGCCGGCGTGTCCGCCACGATCCTGGCCGCTGACCTGCGTCAGGATCTCCGCGCGCTGTTCGCCGAGGCCGTGGACGCGTTCCACGGGGCCGCCAAGGGGTGGGCCGGCTTCGAGGAGTGGACGAAGAAGCGCGGGGAAGGTCCGGTCGCGACCGATCGGGACGCGCTGACGGACGAGCTGGTGGAGTTCGCGCTCGGCCGGTTCAAGGCGGCAGAGGTCGCGGACGGCACCACGGCGGACCTGGTGGACGCCGTGCTCGCGGCGCGCGGATCGGCGCCCGTCGAGCTGCAGGCGCTGGGCGGGAAGGTCGCAGCGCTCCGCCGGCTGGCGGGGAACCCCGACTTCGGCAGGATCATGGTGACGTTCAAGCGCGTGCTGAACATCACGAAGGGCCAGAGCTACCCGACCCCGACCACGCTCGTCCACCCGGCCGAACGCGCCCTCGCGGACGCGCTGGACCGCGTGGAGTCGGACGCCGGCGCGGACGTCCTGGCGCTCGATTACGCCCGGGCGCTCGACAGGATGCTGGCTCTCCAGGAGCCGGTGGCCGCCCTGTTCGACGCCGTCATGGTAGACAGTCCCGATCCCGCCGAGAAAGCGGTCCGCGTGGGGCTCCTGCTCCGGGTTTCGCGGATCTTCCTGCTCGTCGCTGACTTCTCCCGCATCTCCACCCGCTAGAAGGGGGTCGCCTTGCCGACTGCTTCCAAGACCGCCGCCACGCCCTCCCGGTGGATCCACTCGTTCGCGCAGCCCGCGAGCGGCGAGCCCACTGCGTCGTCGACCGGTGCGCCCGTGCTCGACAAGGCGCTCCTCGGCGGCAAGGGCGCGGGCCTCACGGAGATGACCCGCCTCGGACTCCCGGTTCCGCCCGGCTTCACGATCACGACGCGCGCCTGCACGCACTTCTTCCAGAACGGCGAGCAGTGGCCGGCGGAGCTCCAGGGTGAGCTCGACGCCGCGCTGGCCGAGCTCGAGACCGCCGCGGGCAAGAAGTTCGGCGACCGGAAGGACCCGCTGCTCGTGTCCGTCCGGTCCGGGGCCGCCGTGTCCATGCCCGGCATGATGGACACCATCCTGAACCTCGGCCTGAACGACCAGACGGTCCTCGCCCTCGCGGAAGCGAGTGGGAACGCCAAGTTCGCGTGGGACAGCTACCGCCGGTTCATCACCATGTTCGGCGACGTGGTCCTCGGCATCCACTACACCCGCTTCAGCCGGGCGGAAGAGGAGATCTGCAAGGGCCGCAACCCGAGCGACCTGTCCGCGGAGGAGCTGTCGAAGCTCACCGGCCAGCTCCAGGAGGTCGTGCGCGACTTCGGCCACGCGTTCCCGCAGGATCCGCGCGAGCAGCTCCGGTTCGCGATCGACGCCGTCTTCCGCTCGTACAACTCGCACCGCGCGCGGTACTACCGCAAGCACCACGGCATCCCGGACGACGCCGGCACCGCCGTGAACATCCAGGCGATGGTGTTCGGGAACATGGGCATGGACTCGGGCACGGGCGTCGCGTTCACGCGCAACCCGAAGAACGGCGTCCGCGGCCTGTTCGGCGAGTGGCTCCAGAACGCGCAGGGCGAGGACGTGGTGGCCGGCACCCGCACGCCGAACCCGCTGAACAAGGAGTCCGGCGGCGACACGTCGCTGCCGACGCTCGCGGACACGCTCGGCCCCGCCCACGACGAACTCGTGAAGGTCCAGGCTCGGTTGGAAGCCCACTTCCGCGATATGCAGGACATCGAGTTCACGGTCGAGCGCGGCAAGCTCTACCTGCTGCAGACGCGCACCGGCAAGCGGTCGGCGCCGGCGGGCGTGCAGATCGTCGTCGACATGGTGGCGGAGGGCCTGATCTCGCGGGAAGAGGCGCTGAAGCGGATCGATCCCAAGAGCCTCGAGCTCGTGCTCCGGCCCGTCATCAGCCCCGACGCCAAGCGCAAGGTCATCGCCAAGGGCCTCGACGCGAGCCCGGGCGCCGCGTGCGGGCGCGTGGTGTTCGACTCGACCGAGTGCCAGGAGGCGTTCGACCGCGACGAGCCGACGATCCTGGTGCGCCTCGAGACCAGCCCGGAGGATATCCAGGGTATGACCGTCGCTCTCGGCGTGCTCACGGCCCGCGGCGGCCAGACCAGCCACGCGGCGGTCGTGGCGCGCGGCATGGGCAAGCCGTGCGTCGTCGGCTGCAGCGACATCCAGGTCGACTACCAGCGCGAGCTGTTCTACGCCGGCGACTTCGTCGTGCGGAAGGGCGACTGGATCACGATCGATGGCGGCACCGGCGAGGTCATGGAGGGCAAGGTCGAGATGCTGGCGCCCCAGACGGACGCCGGCGCGATGTCCACCCTGCTCACCTGGGCGGACGAGGTCGCGCGCCTGAAGGTTCGCGCCAACGCCGATACCGGGCCGGACGCCCGCAAGGCCCGCCAGCTCGGCGCCCGCGGCATCGGCCTGTGCCGCACCGAGCACATGTTCTTCCAGCCGGATGCGCTGCGCGCGATCCGTAGGATGATCCTCGCGGACGACCCGAAGGCCCGCCAGCGCGCGCTCAACGACATCCTCCCCATGCAGCGCGCGATGTTCCGCGAGCTGTTCGACGAGATGAACGGGCTGCCCGTCACGATCCGCCTGCTCGACCCGCCGCTCCACGAGTTCCTGCCCGTCCGCGAGCAGGATGTGTCGGAGGTCGCGGCCGACCTCGGCGTGCGGGTCGAGTCGCTCCACGCCCGCCTCGAGCAGCTCCACGAGTCCAACCCGATGATGGGCCACCGCGGCGTCCGCCTCGCGATCAGCAGCCCCGAGGTATACCGGACCCAGGTCCGCGCCATCTTCGAGGCCGCTTGCGAGGGGACGAAGGCCGGGATCACCGTCCTGCCGGAGGTGATGATCCCGCTCGTCGGCATCCCGCTCGAGCTCGAGCGCATGCGCGCGCTCGTGACGGAGACGGCTGAGGAGGTCATCGCCCAGTTCGGCCTGTCGGAGCGGTCGGCGCTCGCGTACACGGTCGGCACGATGATCGAGCTGCCGCGCGCGTGCGTCCTCGCGGACAAGATCGCGGGGCACGCGGACTTCTTCTCGTTCGGCACGAACGATCTCACGCAGATGACGTTCGGGTTCTCCCGCGACGACATGGGCAAGTTCTTCCCGGACTACCAGCGCGAGGGGATCCTCACGGAGTCGCCGCTCTCGGCGTTCGACATCGAGGGCGTGGGCGCGCTCGTGGAGATCGCGTTCACGAAGGGCCGGCAGGCGAAGCCCAGGTTGAAGGCTGGCGTCTGCGGGGAGCACGGCGGCGACCCGAAGGGCATCGGGTTCTTCCACCGGCTCGGGCTCGACTATGTGTCGTGCTCGCCGTACCGCGTCCCCGTGGCGCGGCTCGCGGCGGCGCACGCGGCTTTGGGTATCCTGTAACCGCGGCGGATCCTCGGTATCCGGTGCGGCTGGACCTGCGTCCGTCGACGTGGGTGCGGCGGTGCGCGCGAAACGTGCCGCGCGGGCCGGTGCTGGACGTCGCGTGTGGCGCTGGGCGGTCCGGGAGGTTGTTCCTGGATCGTGGAGACCCCGTGACGTTCGTGGACCGCGACATCTCGGGCCTGGCGGATCTGGAGGGTTTGCCGGGCGTGGAGACGCTGGCGGCGGACCTCGAGGCCGGTCCCTGGCCGCTCGGGGACCGCACGTTCGCGGCCGTGGTGGTCACGAGCTACCTGTGGCGGCCGCTGTTCCCGGCGTTGATCCGAGCGGTCGCGCCGGGCGGGGCCCTGCTGTACGAGACGTTCGCGGTCGGGCACCCGGGTCCGCCGCACAACCCGGCGTACCTCCTGCGTCCCGGCGAGCTGCTCGAAGCGGTCGCGGGGGAGCTGGAGGTGCGGGCGTACCACCACGCGCTGGCGGATGACCCGGATCGGCGGATCACGCAGGGGATCCTGGCGTTCCGGCCGGGGTGAGCGGTACCGGGTGCCCGCGCCAGGCGGACCGAGGGGCCCGCGCGGTGAGCGCGGGGTCGCGAAGCGGCCGGCTACGCCACGAATCGCGGATCGAACGATGCTTCCGCGAGCGACGGAGGCGGAGCCGACCTCCGAGGGAGGCCGACCCCCGGGCGGTCCGACCGCCCGGGGGTGGCGCCCGATCCGGGTTGCGCGTCCGGTGCTGGCCGGTGAAGTAGACGGTCGGAGGTCGGTATGCTCGCGCTCGTCCTGGGGCTGCTCGCCTGCAACGGGGTCGGCCCTGCGTCCACAGTGGATTCCACGGCGGCCGAAGCGCCTCGTGCACCCGTGTATACGGCCAAGATCACGAGCCAGCCGTACCATATCGACAAGATCTACCCGTCGATGAAGGGGCCGTACGGCTTCGACGACGTGACGCTCTCGGAGGAGGCCGCGGCGTCTCCGACCCCGGAGCTGATCTGGATCGTCGGGTACAAGACGAAGGTGGTGGACGCCGCGACGGGCACGCCCATGTCGCAGGAGTTCATGTGCCACGCGAACCTGGACATCCCGACGAAGGAGTACTTCGAGGACTTCCCGACGTCGCCCTCGATCTCCGGGCGCGTGTTCACGCTGTCGCAGGGCCAGCAGGACATCGCTTTCCCGCCGGGAATGGGCATCCCGCTGATGTCGGACATGAAGCTGTCGCTCGTGACCCAGGTGCTGAACCTGAACCTCGAGCAGGTGAAGATGGACGTCAAGCACGACGTCGAGGTCTTCTACGTGAAGGACAGCGAGCTCGCGCGGCCGATGGTCCCGCTGTTTCAGGCGGCGGCAGAGGGCTTCAAGGCGCTGGGTGACGCGAGGTACTACGGCATCGCGATGGACCAGGCGGATCCCGCGATGCTCGGCGCGGGCTGCGACGCGGGGACGTCGGCGTCAGCGGGCGACTCCGACGACGACACGCTCGGCCAGAAGTTCACCGCCCACTGGCTCGTGCAGCCCGGCTTCGAGGAGAACCGCACGAACGTGACGCGATTCATGAACCTGCCTTATGACACGAAGGCCTACTATATCGCCGTACACCTGCATCCCTTCGCCGAGTCGCTCGAGCTGTACGATCTCACCGCGAAGAAGTCCGTCTACAAGGGCGTGGTGACGCCGAGCGCGAACCGGATCGGCATCGAGCACATCGACCACTACGAGTCGACCGAAGGGCTGATGCTGTACAAGGACCACGAGTACGAGCTGATCTCGAAGTACAACAACACTTCGGGCAAGGACGTGGACTCCATGGCCGTGATGTACATGTATCTCGAGAACAAGACCTTCAAGAAGCCGGCGATCAACTGATCGTCTCGACCTCGTAGTCGCGGGCGCCGACCTTGACGGCGTCGCCCTCGCGGCTGCGGGAGAGCTCGGCTCCGACGGGTGATTCGCGCGTGACGACCACCACGTCCGCGCCGGCCACACGGACCCGGCGGCCGCCCCCGTCCGGCGCGAGGAGGAACCAGGCGGTCCCGGCGTCTCCGGCGAGCTCGAACAGGTCGAACGACGTGGCGGACGTGGCGTCGAGCATGCCCGCGAACCTGCGGACGGCGAGGATCCGCTGGCCCTGGCCCGCCGCGAGGTAGGAGGCCTCCGTCGCCCGGGTGTCGTACTGGTTCTCGGCGCGGGACTCGGAAGAGGTGGCTTCGTCCCTGGCCATCTCGGAGACGCGCTCCAGCGTGCCCAGCTCGTCGCGGACCTGCGCGAGGAGCGCCGCGATCACGTCGTCCTTGTCCATCCGCCCCCCGTCAGGGCCCCTGTATCTTCCGGCCGCGGAGCGGGAGCCAGTCCTCGGGGTCGATCTCGACGGTCTCGGCGGCGCCCGGCACCGTGGACATGCCGTGGCCGTCCACGACGTCCACCCAGATCAGGCGGGCCGTGCCGCGCTTGCCCGTGACGCGGATCGGGACCTCGTAGCGGCCGAGCGGCGGATCGGCTGTCAGCGTGATGTGCGTCTCGCGGTCGCCGTGCTCCCAGGTCCCCGAGAGGGAAGGGTGGAGGCCGGCGATCGCCCATGTCTCGAAGAAGTCGTCGAGTGGGACATCCGTGGTGGTGGCGAGGCTCGCGCGGAAGCGGGCCAGCGTGGGCGGGCCCTCCCCGCGGAGGAACGCGTCCAGGCCGCGGAGGAGCGCCTCTTCGCCGATCCGAGCTCGGAGCGCCCGATCGATCAGCCGGCCGCCGAGCTCGCCGGCCCACGGCTCGGACCGGCCGGGGAGGGGGAGCGGGGCATCGCCGACCCACAGGCCGCGGACGTCGTCGTCCACCAGGTCGGCCCAGTACGCCCGGGTCTCTGGCGTGAACGCGAAGGCCGAGAACCGCTCCCGGTAGAACGCCACGATCGCGCGCTCGAGCCACGCGTCCTCCGCGGTCCACGGCAGGCCGCCCCACCAGCCGTCGAGCGCCGCGCTGACGAGGCCGCGCTCCAGGGCGTAGGGTGCCGGCTCGTACGAGGTGTCGTAGGGGAAGCCTCTGCGGTCGACGGCAGCGAGCACCAGCGCCGACTGCACGACGAGGGCGCCGTGGCCGATCCGGGTGCCGACGGGGACCTCGTTCACGTCGCCGTAGACGACGGTGGGCCTGCGGAAGTCCTCCGCGACCGCGATCTCGGTCAGCGGGTACGGCGGCAGGGACGAGCGGAAGAAGTGGATGATCGCGCGGGCGAACGCCGCGTTCGGTGCAGAGCCGGCCCCGAGCTGGGCGACGCGGAGCCCGGGAAAGCCAGCGACGGGCTCCTCCACCTGCTCCGTGTAGTCGCCGACCGAGACCCGGCTCATACCCGTGCCTTTCGTGATGCGCCACTCGGCGTCGGCGAGCATCCGGTCCTCTGGGACGGCGCCGGAGACGATCGCGATCCACCGCTCGCCGCCGCCCACCCCCACGCGGAGAGTCGCGGGGACCACCGCCGACTGCCAGGGTACGAGCGGTACGATGGCGTGATCGGCCGACGCGCGGCCGAGCTCGACGTTCGGGAGCATCAACCGGGCCGCGACTTCGCTACAGTGTGCGAACCCGGTGCACGGGCCGTCGCGCAGGAGCGAGCGCAGGGCGAATCCGTGGCCGTCGAGCAGGTGGGACGCCGCCCAACCGTCGGACCAACGAACGTCGACGACGGCGGTTCCACCGGCTGGGATCGGCGTCGGGAGCTGGATCTCGACGAGGTCGCCGGACTCGCGGTCGAGCAGGCCCCACGCCGGCCGGCGAGGCAGGTCGGCCACCCCGCCCGACGAGATCGCGCCGAGCTCGAAGCTGCCGTTCGTGCCGTTGAGCAGGCCCTCGATCTCCGGCTCGCGCCGCCACGGGACGCGGAGCGTGACCTCCGACGTCGCCGACTCCGCGCGCAGGACGAGGCGCGCCTCCGCGGAGACCGCGTGGGACGGACCGTTCGGGACGACCGCGACGTTCACCGTGGCCTTCGTGACCACCGGCGCGGAGGACGGGCCGATCCGCTCCCGGCCCGTGAGGATGGCGCGGTGTTCGTCGTGGTGGGCGAGCACGATCTCGTCGCGGCGAGCGTCGGCGGCGCCGCTCTCGTCGCGGATCCAGGTGAGCCAGCGGGACGCCTGCTCGTCGGCGCCGATGGCCGTGAGCGCGCCGTACTGGCGTTCGGTGCGCCACTCCGCGACCGCGCGGCCGGTCCAGCTCGAGTCGAGCATGGGCTCGAGCGGCACGCCGGCGTCCGCGAGGGCGAGCTCGCGCGCGGCGAGCAGGGCCCGGGCCTGGCGCAGGGCCTCGATCGGGTCGGCTTTGCTGACGACGACCTCCCACCCGAGCTCGGAGCGGATGAACACCCCGTGGGCGTCCGCGCGGACAGCGGGGAGGGCGTCGATGTCGAACATGAGGTCCCACCCGTCGCCGACGAGGAGCGCGCGGTCCGTCCTGTCGGTCCACTCGCGCGCGGCGATCGCGGCCCGGCGAACGCCGGCGTCCTCCGCCGGGAAACGGGCGGAGAGGGCCAGGATCTCGCCGGGGCTCTCGAATGTGACGGTCGCGGTCCCGCGGCCGATCGCCACGATCCCGACGCGCTCGCCGGCGTCGGTGACGGGGAACACGAGGGTCTCGTCGAAGCCGAGCGTCGCGATCCCGAGGGGCAACTCGCCGGCGTCGAGCCAGCGCGGACTGGGGTCGACCTCGAGCCCGAAGGCTGCCGAAACCCACCACATCGGGACCTCGCTCCGTTCAACGTGCCCGGCCGTCCAGGAATGTCAACCTGCCGGCTCATCCTGCATCTGGCGGAGCCGAACGCGCGCCACGGCGGTGATCCCGGCGGTCGCCACCAGCGTCAGGCCCAGGCCGAGCGCCTGTGGCCAGCCGAACGTCGCGCGGTCGGCGTCTACGAGCTCGGCGAGATCCGCGACCGTCGAGCCGATGTACACGAACAGCAGGGCCGGCGGGATGCTCCCGACCATCGTTCCGACGAAGAACTGCCGCCAGGTCACCGCCGTGAGGCCGAGGGCGTAATGGAAGACGTTGAACGGCGACAACGGGCTGATCCGCAGCAGGGCCACCACGAGTGTCCCGCTCTCCGCGAGGGCCCGGTCGAACCGGCCCAGCCGCCCCGACAGGCGCGCCGCCACCACATCCCGTAGGACGGTCCGACCGAGGACGAAGCTCACGGATCCGGCGAGCGAACCCATGGGCCACGCGAACAGGAACCCGACGACCGGACCGTACAAGAACCCGGCTGCGCCCTGGAGGATCCCGCCCGGCACCAGCGCGACCGTGGCGGCCGTGTACAGCGCGGTGAAGGTCGCCACGCCGGCCGGCCCGGTGCCGCGCAGGCCCGACAGCGCCGCCACGAGCCCCGACGGTGCCGGGAGCAGCGCGAACGCGGCGACGATCCCGAGGGCGGCCGCGACTGCGGCGGCGATCTTCCGCAGTTGCAAGAGTCGGGCCACTCCCGGCGTCGAACCTGGATGCGGTACCGCGCC
>CAMCWU010000131.1 GCA_945882675.1 Klebsiella pneumoniae
CCCACAAGGGGGAGGGGGAAAATGACGGGAGAACGCCGACCAGCTGGGCGCACCCGGGGGCCCGTCGCGGGCGCGCGGACCGGCGCCCCAGAACCCGACGACCCACGCCGATCCCCCAAAACTACACCTCGGGCGCCATATTCGTCGCGCTCGCGAGGATGGCCTCGCACAGGTCCTCGAACGACATCCCCACCACGCCGGCCGCCATCGGGGACAGGCTGGTCGCCGTCATGCCGGGGAGCGTGTTGATCTCGAGGAAGACGGGCGTCCCGTCCTCCCGCACGATGAAGTCCGAGCGCGTGAGACCCCGGCACCCGAGCGCCTGATGGGCCGCCAAAGCGGTGGCCTGGGCGCGCTCGGCGACGGCGGCGGGGATCGGGGCCGGGACCTCGTAGACGGTCTTGCCCTTGGTGTACTTCGCCTCGAAGTCGAAGAAGCCGGATTCGGGCGAGATCTTCACGATGGGCAGCGCGCGGCCGTCGAGCACCGGTGCCGTGATCTCGTAGCCCTGGACGTACTCCTCGACGATGACGACCGGGTCGAGCAGACCGGCCTTCTCGAGCGCCGCCGGCAGGTCCTCCGCGCGGTCGACCTTGCTGATCCCGAAGGTGGAGCCGGCGTTCGACGGCTTGCACACGACCGGGAACGTCAGGCCCGTCGGCACTTCCCCGCCAGGCGACCAGGTGGCGTCGCGCGACATCGCGATGCCGGGCACGCCCCACAAAGCGCGCTTCGTCGCGACTTTGTCCATGGCGACCGCCGAGGACCGCACGCCAGAGCCCGTGTACGGGATGCCCATGATCTCGAGGAGGCCCTGCACGCACCCGTCCTCGCCGAACCGGCCATGGAGCGCGATCCACGCGACATCCACGCGCTCCGCGAGCAGCTTGGACGGGAGATCCCGCCCCACGTCGATCTCCGCGACGTCCCAGCCGCGCGACCGCAGCGCGCCCGCGACCGCCGCGCCCGTCTTGAGCGACACGGGGCGCTCGGCCGAGAGCCCGCCCATCAACACGCCGACCCGCCGCGTACGGTCCATCGAACCTCCTCAGTTGCCTAGGAAAATGATCCGCGAGTCGAGCTCGATCCCCCGCGTCGCCTTCACCCGGTCCATGGCGGACCGTTGGAGCAACGCGAGATCCGCCGCGGTGCCCCCGCCCAGGTTCACCAGCAGCTCCGGCGCGCCGTCCGGGATGGACGCGCCCCGCAGCCGCACCATCGGCAGCGACACCGACGCGAAGATCGTCCGGATCGACGTCTTCTTCGGGGGACCGTACCACGAAGACGGCGCAGGAGGCTTGCCTGCCGCGCCGCACGCCTGGAGCACCCGCTCGACCCGCTTCCGCACGGCGTCCGGCTTGTCCGTCCGCAAGCGCAGGGTCACGCCGGTGATGACCTTCTTGCCGTCCCGCACGTCGGCGACCACGCCGGAGACGAGCTTGCTCCTGGCGAGATACTCGACCGACTCCGCCGCGCCCCAGCCGTCGTCGAGCAGCAGGGACGCGCCCACGCTGCCCGGGACGGCCGCGAGATCCTCGATCCCGCTCATGCCCTCGACCATCATCCGTGCGACGAGCGCTGGCACCGGGACCCCCGCCCCGACATGCCAGCGCTCGTCATCCACCCGCTTGATACCTCCGAACTCGCGGCCGAGGCGGAACACCGCCCCGGGGATGCCGCCGTCCCGGACGACCGTCCGCGTCCCTGCCCCCAGCAGGGTCCACTTCCAGTCGACGGCGCGACAATCGGCGATCACCCTCGCGAGATCTTCGCGACGGTTGACCACCACAAATGCGTCGCACGCCCCACCCGTCCGCCAGGCCGTGTGCCGGGCCAGCGGCTCGTCGATGCGCGCGACGAGATCCATCAGGCGCGACCCAGCCGGGTCGCCAGCTCTCCACACAAGGTGTTCACGTTTCCGGCCCCGAGCATGATCACGAGATCGTTGCTCCGGACAGTGCTTTCGAGGACCGCGAGGGCCTCGTCGAGGGAGTCCACGGGCCGCGTGCCGCGGTGGCCGCGCTCGCGCATGGCGAGGCTGAGGGCGTGGTGGTCGACGCCGTCGATCGGAGCCTCCCCCGCCGCGTATACCGGACAGACGATGACGATGTCCGCGCGGTTGAACGCCGCCTGGAACTCCGCCCACAGGTCCTTCACCCGGCTGTACCGGTGCGGCTGGAAGACCGCGATGATCCGGCGCTCCGGGAAGCCGCCCTCGGCCGCGGCGAGCGTGGCCTCGATCTCGACGGGGTGGTGCCCGTAGTCGTCGACGATCATGACGCCGCCGACGTCCGCGACGACCGTGAACCGGCGCTGAACGCCGCTGAAGCCCGAGAGCGCCTGCTGCACGCCGTCGAACGGGATGCCGAGCTCGAGCGCCGCCGCGATGCAGCCCGTCGCGTTCTGGACATTGTGCAGGCCCGGCATGCCGAGCTCGATCTCGCCGAGGACGTCGTCGCCGCGGTTGACCATGAACCGCGAGCGCATCCCCTCGAACGCGGGGACCGAGCAGCGGTAATCGGCGTTCCGCGCGTAGCCGTAGGTCACGACGCGGCGCCGGATCTGCGGGATGAGCTTCTGTACCCGTGGATGATCCAGGCACAACACCGAGTACCCGTAGAACGGCACGCGGTTCGCGAACTCCACGAACGTCTCCTCGAGCCGCTCGACGGTCCCGTAGTGCTCCATATGCTCGGGGTCGATGTTCGTGACCAGCGCGATCGTCGGAGAGAGCAGGAGGAACGTGCCGTCCGACTCGTCGGCCTCGGCCACCAGGTAGTCGCCCGCGCCGAGCCGCGCGTTGTTGCCGCCGAGGGAATCGAGCTTTCCGCCGATCACGACGGTCGGGTCGAGGCCCGCTCCCGCCAGGCACTGCGCCACCATCGACGTCGTCGTGGTCTTGCCGTGCGTGCCCGCGATGGCGATGCCGTACTTCAGGCGCATGAGCTCCGCGAGCATCTCCGCGCGCTGGATCACGGGGATCTTCGTGGCGACCGCGGCGGCGACCTCCGGGTTCTCCAGACCCACCGCCGAGCTGCGCACCACCACGTCCGCGGGGCCGATGTGGGTGGCCAGGTGTCCCATGTGGACGATCGCGCCGAGGGACCGCAGGCGCAGGACGCTCGGCGACTCCTTGAGATCCGAGCCCGTCACCTGGAACCCCAGCGTGATGAGCACCTCCGCGATGCCGCTCATCCCAATCCCGCCGATGCCGACGAAGTGGATGGTTCGAACCTTGTTCCGGAACATCAACGACCCCCCCGAGCGAGCGACGGGCGCTCCGTTCCGCGTGTTCCCGGGCTCGTGACCCGCGTCTTCGGCTCCGTGGTGCGTCCGGCCTTGCTCTTCGGGTCGGCCTTGACCGGGGCGGCGGCGGGCGCGCGCTCCATCGAGAGGCGGAGCAGGATGCCGACAGCCCAGCAGTTGACGACCGCGGCCGAAGATCCGTAGCTCAGGAACGGCAGCACCAGGCCTTTCGCCGGCAGCAGCCCGCCGACGACGCCGACGTTGATGATCGCCTGTGCGCCGAACATCGCCGCGATCCCGGACGCGACCAGCATGCCGAACAGGTCGTGCGACCGGCTCGCGATCACGAGCGAACGCCAGACGAGCGACATGAGTAGCAGCATCATGAAGGTCCAGCCGATGGCGCCGAGCTCCTCGCCGATGACGGCCGAGATGAAGTCCGTGTGCGCCTCTGGGAGGAAGCCGCGCTGGGCGACGCCGGACGCGAGGCCCGTGCCCGTGAGGCCGCCCGTGGCGAGCGCGATCCAGCCCTGGACGACCTGGTATCCGGCGTCCCCGGGATCGGCGAACGGGTCGACGAAGCTCGTGAGTCGCTGGATCCGGTACGGCTCGATCACGACCATGGCGCCGAGGCCCGCCACCGCCACCGCCCCCAGGCCGATGACCCAGCGCCACTGCAGGCCCGCGACGAACAGGAGCACGCCGGTGAGACCGAGGAGAATGACGGTCGTACCGAAGTCCTTCTGGAGGACCATGAACCCGAGGAGCGGCATGATCAGCCATACCACCGGGACGACGACGCCGAACGTGTCGCGCAGGCGGCCCTCGTTCGCCGAGAGGTACTGCGAGAGCATCACGATCCAGCCGATCTTCGCGAACTCGGACGGCTGGACGTTGACCGGGCCGATCGTGAACCAGCGGGTCGCGCCCTTCGCCTCGTTGCCGAGCGGCGAGAGGACCAGGAACAGGCCGATCAGCGCGCACAGGTAGACGGGCCAGCCCGCGCGCCGGAAGTACCGATGCGGAGCGAATAATGTCGCGGCAGCGAGGATGCTCCCGCCCATCACGCCCACCGCCTGGCGGACCGCGAAGTGCAGCGCGTCGTTGTAGCGGGCGTCGGCGTCGAGCGAGGACGCGGACAGGATCATCACGAGCCCGAGGACCGTGAGCAGCAGCACGGTGCCGAAGAGCGGCCAGTCCCAGGCGCCCGCCGTGGGCTTCTCGTCGGTGGTCATCCCGCCTCCACCAGCGACCGGAAGACGCGTCCCCGGTGCTCGAAGTCGTTGAACTCGTCGAAGCTCGCGCACCCGGGCGAGAGCAGCACGGCATCCCCGGGCTGGGCGAGGGTCCTGGCGCGGCGCACCGCGTCCGCGAGGTCCATGGCGCGCACGACGGCGAACCCGCCGCCCTCCAGCTCGTCGGCGATTGCCGGGCCGGATCCGCCGAACGTCACGATCGCCCGCGTGGTCGGGAGCCACGGCGCCAGGTCGAGGAACCCGTCGCCCTTCGCCTGGCCGCCGAGCAAGAGGACCGCCGGCTGCCCGAGGCCCGCGAGGCCGACGCGCGTGGCGTCCACGTTCGTGGCCTTGCTGTCGTTGATCCAGCGGATCCCGTCGCGCTCGGCGACGATCTCCATCCGGTGGGCGAGCGGCTTCAGGTTGGCGAGAGCGGCCTGCACGGCGTCGGCCGGTGCGCCCACGGCCAGCGCCAGGAGCGCGGCGGTCGCGGCGTTGTCCCGGTTGTGCTCGCCGGGCACCGCGAACGCGCCCAGGTCCAGCAGCACGCCGCGACCCGGGATCCGCACCTGCACGCGGGTCCCGCTCCGTACGACGCCCGGGAGCTCGCCCAGCCACGCGCGCGAGCCGGGCATCCCCTCGCCCAGCGCCCGCAGGCGCTCGTCCCCGCCCGGCAGCACGGCGAGGTCGTCTGGCCGCATATTCTCGAACAACCTGAGCTTCGCGCGGGCGTAGCCGTCCATGTCGCCGTGGCGCGCCAGGTGATCCGGCGTCAGGTTGAGGATCACGCCGGCCTTCGGCTTGAACCGCCCGGCGCGCTCGAGCTGGTAGCTCGACACCTCGACGACGAGGACGCCCGGCGGGGTCTCGAGGAGCGCGGCGTCGCACAGCGGGATCCCGAGGTTCCCGCCGACGAACGGCCGCATACCCGCGGCTTCGAGGAGCTGGCCGGTGAACCAGGTCACCGTGGACTTCCCGTTGGTGCCGGTGACGCCGATGGTCGGCAAGTCGAGGAACTCCGCCGCGAAGCCGATCTCTCCCATCACCTGGACGCCCGCGGCTTCCGCCGCCACGATGTCCGGCTGGGTCGGCAGGACGCCGGGCGACACCACGATCAGGTCCGCCGAAGTGAACGTCTCCCGCCGATGGGGACCGAGCTCGAGCGTGGCGCCTGGGATGGGCTCGATCCCCGGGCGCAGGTCCACGCCGACGACGCGCGCGCCCTTCGCCACCGCGAGCGCGGCCGCCGAGCGGCCCGACCGCCCCATACCCATGACCACCACGGTCTTCCCGGCGAGATCCATGGTTCTACCGAAGCTTCAGGGTGGAGAGGCCCACCATGGCGAGGAGCACCGAGATGATCCAGAACCGCACGATGATCTTTGGCTCGGACCAGCCGCGCTTCTCGAAGTGGTGGTGGATGGGCGCCATCGCGAAGACGCGCTTGCCCGTCATCTTGAAGCCGCCGACCTGGATCACGACGGAGAGCGCCTCCATCACGAAGATGCCGCCGACCAGCACCAGCAGGAGCTCGTGGTGGGTCGCCACGGCCAGCAGCGCGAGCGTGCCGCCGAGTGAGAGCGAGCCGACGTCGCCCATGAACACCGACGCGGGGTAGGCGTTGTACCAGAGGAACCCGAGGCCGGCACCGACGAGCGCCATGGTGAAGATCATCAGCTCGCCGACGCCCGGCACGTACGCGATCCCGAGGTACCGGCTGAACTCCTGGTTGCCCGCCACGTATGCGACGACGCCGTAGGTCGCGGCGCAGGTCATCACGGGCCCGATGGCGAGGCCGTCGAGGCCGTCCGTCAGGTTCACCGCGTTGGACTCGGCGACGAGGACGAACACGGCGAAAGCGACGTACAGGAGCCCGAGCTCCGTCGGCGCGCCCGTCCAGAGGTGCGCGAAGTCGAGGACCACGTCCTTGAGGAACGGGATCTGGATCGCCGGGCCGATCCGCCCGGTCGCGTAGCCGTATCCGAAGACGGAGAACCCGATCAGGAGCTGGCCGAGGATCTTGTACCGTCCGGACAGCCCGTCAGCGCTCCGGTTCGCCACCTTCTTCCAGTCGTCCACGAGGCCGATGGCGCCGCAGCCGAGCATGACGACGAGCGCCATCCACGTCTCGGGCACGTCGAGCCGTGCCCACAGGAGCGTCGCGACGGTCACACCGACGAGGATGCAGACGCCGCCCATCGTCGGCGTACCGACCTTGTTCAGCAGGTGGCTCTCGGGGCCGTCCGTGCGGATGATCTGGTCGACGCGCCGCTGCTTCATCCACTGGATGAACGGCGGGAAGATGAGGTAGGACACCAGCAACGCGGTGATGACCGACCAGGCCGCGCGGAAGGTGATGTACCGGAAGACGCCGGTTCCGGGGAGGATCCCGGCGAGAGGGCCCGGATCGGCGAACAGGTAGTAGATCATGGGTGGCCCCCGTCGGTCGGCTCGATGGCGTCTCCGCGGACGCTCTGCAGGATGCGTTCCACCCGCGCGCCCCGGCTGCCCTTGAAGAGCACGCGGTCGCCGGGACGCAGCCAGGCACGCAGGTTCTCGCCCAGCGCGGGCGCGTGGTCGATGTCGGGCACGACGAGCGCACCGGGACACATCGAGGCCGCCGCCGCCATCCGGGGGCCGACGAGCACCACGAGGTCCAGGCCGAGATCGGCCGCGAGCGCCGCGATCTCGCCGTGCAGGCGCGCCTCCTCGGTCCCGAGCTCGAGCATGTCGCCGAGGACCGCCGCGCGACGCCCGGGCAGGCTGGCGAGGAGCCGGAGGCTCGCCTCCACCGAGGTCGGGTTGGCGTTGTAGGCGTCGTTCAGGGCGATGGCCCCGTTCGGGAGGGGCTCGGCGCGCAGACGCATGCCGACGGGCTCGTACCGCGCGAGGCCGGCCGCGGCGTCGGCGAGCGGGACGCCCAGCGCGATCGCGACGGCTAGGGCGCCCGCAGCGTTGTGCGCGAGGTGCGCACCCGGCGCGGGGATCCGCACCGCGACGGTACCTTGCGACGATTCGTAGATCGCGTCCGTCGACAGCGTGTCCGGGTCGAGGGTCGCGCTCACGAGCCGAATGTCCGCGTTCTCCGAGACACCATAGCGGATCACGTGGACGCCGGCCGGGAGCGGGACATCTACGATTCGTGGATCGTCGGCGTTCACGCACACCGTGTCGCCCGGCTGCGCCATGCGGAACAGCGCGCCCTTCTCGAACGCCACGCCGTCGAGGCCGCCGAGCTCCTCGAGGTGCGCAGCGCCGACGTTGACGATCAGCCGCACGTCGGGGCGCGCGATCTCGGTGAGGAGCGCGATCTCGCCCGGGCCGGACGTGCCGAGCTCGACGACGGATGCGGCTGCGTCCTCCGGGGTCGCGAGGAGCGTGAAGGGCACGCCGAGGTGGTTGTTCAGGTTCCCCACGGTCTGGTGGATCCGCCCCAGCGGCGCCAGCGCGCACGCGATGAAGGCGCGGGTCGTCGTCTTGCCGGCGCTGCCCGTCAGCCCGACGACCGGGTGCCCGATGCGCGCGCGGGCCGCCCGCCCGAGGTCCTGGATCGCCGTGAGCGTGTCCGCCACCCGCACCAGGCCGCGATCCCAGCCGGGGACGTCGCGATCCACGACCGCACCGCCCGCGCCGGCGTCCCTCGCCTTGTCGAGGAAGTCGTGCGCGTCGAAGCGCTCTCCACGGAGCGCGACGAACCAGCAGCCCGGCGTGATCGCCCGGGTGTCGGTGCAGATCTCGCCGGCGGCCGCGTCGCGGACGACGGTCCCGGAGGCGGCGGCTGCGATCTCGCTGGCGTCGAAACGGAAGCTCACGACGCGCCCCCGCGGAGTTGCGGGAGCGCGCTCGGACGGGCGTCCGGGGCGGTCGGGTGTAGCATGGGTGCCGGGGAGGCTGGGGCAGGTGCCATGGCGGGCGCCACGGCGGGGGGAGAGGGCGCCAGTCTAGCAGAGGCGGCGCGGGCTGTCACGCGTCGAGCGCGGAACTCATGCGCGGAGCGCGGCGCGCGCCACATCGCGGTCGTCGAACGCCCGAAACTCGTCGCCGACCTGCTGGTACGTCTCGTGGCCCTTGCCCGCGATCAGCACGGCGTCCCCTGCCCTCGCGCCCGCGATGGCGGCGCGGATGGCCTCCTCCCGGTCCAGGATCACCGTGGCCGGACGCGCCATCCCGGCCAGGATCTCCCCCGCGATGGCGGCCGGATCCTCGTGGCGCGGGTTGTCGGAGGTCACTATCACCCGATCTGCGAGATCCTCGGCGATCCGCCCCATCTTCGGGCGCTTGCCGCGGTCGCGGTCGCCGCCGCACCCGAACACGACCCACAGCGTCCCGCCCGGGATCAGCTCGCGCACCACGGGGATCACGTTCGCGAGCGCGTCGTCGCTGTGCGCGTAGTCCACGGCCACGAGGATCCCGCGTTCGTTGGGGATCCGCTCGAGGCGCCCGGGCGCGCCCTCCGCGCGGCCCACGGCATCCGCCGCGGCGTCGAGCCCGATCCCGAGCGTCAGGAGCACGCCCAGCGCCGCCGTGAGATTCTGTGCGTTGTACCTGCCTACCAGACCGCTCCGCACGTCCACGGCGCCGAGCGGCGTCTCCACCGCCAGCGTGGTCCCACCGGCGTCCACCACGGACGACGTGATGTGCAGATCGGACCTCGCAAACCCGTAGGTCCAGCGGTCGGCGGGTGGCTCCATGGTGGTCCACGCCGGGTCGTCCGCGCACAGGAGCGCTCGTGGGAAGCCCCCTGCGGGACGCAGGAGCTCGCGGAACAAGCGAGCCTTGGCGGCGGCGTACTCCGCCATCGTGCCGTGGAAGTCGAGGTGGTCCTGCGTCAGGTTCGTGAAGACCCCGGTGTGGAACGGGATCCCGTCGACCCGGTGCTGCGACAGGCCGATGCTCGACACCTCCATCGCGACGGCGCGCACGCCGTCCGTCAGCATATCCGCCAGCAACGCCTGGAGCTCGGGGGCCTCGGGCGTCGTGAACTTCGTCGGGCGGATCACACCGTCCACCGCATTGCCGGTGGTGCCGATCCGGCCGGTGGACCAGCCGAGCGCCCGGAGAGCGCCCTCTACCACCGTGGTGGTCGTGGTCTTGCCGTTGGTGCCGGTGATCCCGACGATCGGGAGCTTCGATCCCGGATCTCCGGCGAGCGCCGCGGCGGCGAGTGCCAACGCGCGCTTCGTCGACGGCACCAGCACGAGTGTGGCGCCGAGACCGACCGGGATGGGGCGCTCCGCCAGGACCACGCCCGACATGGACGCGGTCAGATCGTGACCGTCCACCTTTGCGCCGCGGATCGCGGCGAAGATCGCGTCATCCGTGACGTCGCGGGAGTCACGCGTGACCCGGGCCGCCTCCCGATCCACGGGACCGTGGACCGAGAGGGGCGCGAGGCGGGGGAGGAGATCACGCAGGAGCATCGCGGCACC
>CAMCWU010000132.1 GCA_945882675.1 Klebsiella pneumoniae
CCCCCACACGCGGCGGTTGGCCGACTGGATCGATTGCGCGAGCCGGCTCGCCCGCGGCGCGAGCGACGGGTATTCCGGTGGTTCGAAGCCCTGACTGCGGAACTGCTCCTCGAGCGTGTCGACCGCCATGCGCGACGCGACCTCCCCCCCCCCGCGTGACCGCCCATGCCGTCCGCGATCGCGAACAGCGAGAGCTCCTCGAGCGCGAGGTAGCAGTCCTCGTTGCCCTCCCGGCGCTTGCCCACGTCCGTCTGGCCGGCGGCGCTCACGAGGAGCAGGTCGACCTCTCCCGTGGCATCGTCCCGCTCGGCGGCCGTGTCCGCGTAGAGCGGGATGGCGACGGCGAGCACGTTGTCGTGCCGCTCGTCCGTGGCGGGCTCCGGCGTCTCGTCGCCGAAGACGGTGAGATCCTCCTCTTCCGGGTTGCGGAGCTCCGGAGGGAGCTCACGGGGCTCCGCCGGCGGGATCGTCATCGGCGGCGTCACAGCGGGCCGCGGGGAGTCCGGAGGCCCGCGGGGCGCGACGTCCGGCGGGGCCTGCGGGCGGGTCCACACCGCGACGCCCAGGGCAGCGACTGCCGAGATCGCGAGCAGCACGACGCCGAGCCCGACCCACCACACCTCTGCTGTTACGCCCACCGCCACTCCGTGCCGCATGTTGCCACACGGGCGGGCGGGCGCGCACCGGCCCCGCGGGCTCGCGGGCTCTTACGCCGGGATGCCGCGACGCCTGCGCGCGACCGCCACCGCGCCGAGGGCGCCGAGCCACCCGACGGAAGCGGGCGCGGACGTGTCGCAGCCGCAGCCGCCGCTCTCGAGCGTGTCCCCGTCGAGCGCCGCGAGCTCGTCCGCGGCTTCCGCCGCATCCGCATCCTCTGTCCCGAGCGAGGGCTCGCCCTTCGCCGACCAGGAGAACCCGAAGGTCCCGGTCGTCTCCTTCCGCGGGGAGACCACCAGGAACACCTGCTCGTAATCCCCGTATCCCTCAAGCCGGGCGGTTCCGGCGGTGCCGTCGACCTCCATCTCCACCACGGTCTCCACCTGGTCCGCGCTCGCGCCGACGAGCTGGACGAGCCAGTTCGCGGGCTCGTCCCCGGTGAACACGACCTCCAGGTCCGTGCGGTCGCCCGTCGGCTTCCGCAGGTCGAACCGCCAGTAGTTCTGGCCGTACGCCTGCGGGGCGTCGAGACCGCTCGCGCCGTCCGCCGGCAGGTCGTTGACCGTGTCCTCGAGGTCGACGTCCGGCATCTCGGCGCGCTCGCGGTAGTCCATCACCGTATTTGCGGCGACGAAGCCCGCATAGACCTGGTCGAAGTCGAGCCCGACGTCTTCCATCATCTCGCCCTGCGTCAGCCCGTAGTTCATGCCGGGCGCTCCCTGCGACGCGTCCCACATGGCGAGGATCGTCGGCAGGCCCCCGTAGTTCTCGTCGATCCAGAAGTTCCAGATCGCCATCCCGTACATATGCCAGAAGACGTCCAGATCGGCAGTGTCGCTGGCCGACAGAGACACGTACGGCTGATCGGTGTACCCCGTGATATAGGGCGCCCACTCGTCGAGATCCGGGTGCGCGTACTCCTGCATGTACGTCGCGGTGGCCTCCCACCACCAGAACTCGATCGCGTAGCCGTAGCCCCACTGCGCCGCGTGGTTGAACTCGTGGGCGGCCATGGAGCGCCACCACCGATCGTCGAAGAACGAGCCCGAGTACGCGACGATGTACGGGACCTGCTGGCCCCCGCACCCGTAGATCGTGGTGAAGGCCGACGCCTGGTTTCCCGGCACGACGTAGAACGGGATGAGCCAGCGGTCCGAGCCGGTGGGCACCCGCCAGCCGAGCTGTCCGACCTGGAGCTCGTACGTGGCGTCCAGCTCGACGAGCAGGTCGGCGGCGACGTCCGCGCTGATCGTGTTCGCCTGGTACTCGAGCTGGAAGTGCGTGCCCTTCAGGACCTGGGCCTTACCGTACGCCTCCTCGCCGAAGCAGGCCTCCTGTGGGGGCGGCGGAGCGGCGCTCCAGGCGACCGGGGGGCTGCGCTCGGGCACCCGGGGGTGGATGGCGCCCACGCCCGGGGCCACGCGCGCCAGGATCCGCTCCTGCTCGGGCGCCGAAAACGCGTCCCACTCGGCCTCCATGGCCGCCAGGAGCGACGTGGCGCACATCGCGGGAGGTGCGTCGTCCGCCGGCAGGAGCTCGGGCTCGAAGTACCGCAGGTAGCTCTGCCATAGGGTATCGTGCCCGAACCTACCGTCAACGGGCACCAGGTCCGCGTGATCGCCGGCGTGCAGCGCCGGGGCGGCGGCGAGCGAGGCGGCGACGAGCGAGAGGAGCAGACCCATGGGACCCCCGGGATGCGGCATCATCGGCTATCCGGCGGCCGGCGTGTGTCACGATCGCGTAAACGATGGTATCATACGTGGATGCTAGCCTTCCTCCTCGTTGCGTGTACGCTTGGCGGCGCGGGCGACCTCCGACCGGTGATCCTCGACAGCGACGCCCCTGCGGAGTCCGACACGGAAGCGCCGGTGGACTCGGACCCCACGGAGCCGCCGGGGCCCACCGCGTCCCTCCTCATGATCAACGAGTTCCTGGCCAGCAACGTCACTGGCCTGCAGGACGAGACGGGCGCCCGCCCGGACTGGGTCGAGCTGTACAACGCGGGGGACGCGGACGTGTCGCTGGCCGGGTACGCCCTCATCGACTCCCTGGATGACGGCGGCGGAGACGACGCCGCGGACCTCGACGCCGCGCTCGTGGTGCCGGCTGGCGGCTGGCTGATCCTGTATCCGGACGACGGCGACGTGAACGCCGCTTCGCACCTGCCGTTCGCGCTGGCGGCGGACGGCGGGGAGCTCGCGCTCTTCCTGGACGGCGAGCCGGTGGACCTGCTGCGGTACGGTCCGCAGGCGTCGGACTGGTCGGCTGCGCGGGCCCCGGACGCAGGGGCGACCTGGATCATCGACACGACACCCACTCCCGGGGCGGCAAATGACGTGGATTAGCCTCCTTCTCGCCTGCGGCCTGGGTGACGGCACGGTCGGCGTGAAGCCAGGTGAGACCGACATCGTCGCGGACACGACCCCGGACGCGGCGGACACGGACGCGCCCGACGAGACCCTCCCGGTGTTCCCGGACGTGTGCATGCCGCAGATCGCCGTGGAGCCCCATGCGCTGGAGGGGCGGGAGATCGTCGCGACCGTCAGCTGCGAGACCGGCGCGGACCCGCTCGCCGTGGGCCTGACGTGGATCGCGCCCGGGTTCACCGTGGACGGCTTGACCGCGCGTTGGACGCCGGGCCTCGCAGACGCGGGCCTGCACGACGTGCTGGTGTCCGTGCCCCATGGCTCGGGCCTGCCGGAGACGGGGGTGGCCACGATCTCCGTGGCCGACGACTGGCAGCACCCGGAGAATGTGCGCGTCGATCCCGCCACCTACACGGAGGAGTGGGGGATCCCGGTCCTCTCGCTGCTGCCGGACGCCGACATCGGGTTCGAAGACGTGCCGATGACGGCCTGGTGGGACGGCGTGGCCTACACGGGCGACATCCACATCCGGGGCGCGGCCAGCGCGAGCTACCCGAAGAACAACTACACCCTCGAGTTCGAGCCGACGCAGCTCAAGATCGTCGACAGCAGCGACAAGGATCACCTCGTCCTCATCTCGAACTTCGACGACAACTCGCATATGCGCCAGAAGCTCGTCTTCGACAGCTGGGCGGAGATGGCGACGTTCGCGGGTGAGGATCGGCTGACCCCCCGTTCGTTCTTCGTCGTCGTGTACATCGAGGGGACGTACTCGGGGCTGTACGTCGCGGTGGACCACGTGGACGACGAGTTCATCAGCGAGATGGGCCTCGATCAGACGGGGAACCTCTACAAGTCGGTCAGCCACGACGCGAACTTCTACCTGAAGGACTCCCTGTCCGCCGGCTGGGAGAAGAAGGAGGGCGCCGATCTCGGCGACTTCTCGGACCTGGACGCGCTCACCGCCTGGGCCGGCTCGGTGTCCGACGCGCAGTTCGCGGCGGAGGTCGGGAGCTGGCTGCCGGTCGACGAGTTCGCGGACTGGTTCCTGCTGGTGCACCACACCGCGAGCGACGACTCCGCGGGCAAGAACGCGTACCTCTACAACCAGCCGACGGCCGGGACCTGGTGGCGGTACGCGCCGTGGGACTTCAACCACTCGTACGGGCAGGCCTGGACGACCGCGCGGGTGGCGCCGGATAGTTACAACCTGTTCCAGTGGAACAACGCGATCTTCAAGCACATTCAGCAGGAGCCGGCGCTCGCCACTCAGATGTGGGACCGCTACCGGGCACTCCGGGAGCCGGGCCAGGCGCTCGCCGTGGACCGGCAGCTCGCGCAGATCGACGCGATGGCGGCGCTCATCGACGACAGCGCCCGGCGCGACTGGAGCCGGTGGGAGGCCGACTACCGCAGCTACTGGGGCTGGCGGAACGACATCCTCGACTATGACGGCGAGAAGGCGTATCTCGAGCAGTGGGTCATCGACCGCGACGTGTTCCTACAGGTCGCGGACCCGTAGGGTTCAGGGCGAGACGACGCAGCGCTGCGCGCCGGCCGAGCACTTGACGGAGATGACGGAGCCGGGGACGAGGTCGACGACGCGCACGACGGTCGGGACATTCGGCTGGAAGAACGCGATGACCTCGAACCTGCCGACGCTCGCGTCGGCCGGGGGGATGTGGCGGCCGGTCGCTGCGTCGCGGAGGACGACGGTGAGGTCCTGGGCGCCGGTGACGGTGACGCGCGGACGCGGGCCGACGGGAACGGGAACGGGAGCCGGCGCGGCGACGGGCTCGGGGACGGGCGCGGGAACGACCTGGGGTACGGGGGCGGCCACCGGAGCAGGAGCGGGAGCAGCCACGGGAGCGGGAGCGGGAGCGGCCACGGGAGCGGCAACAGGAGCAGGCTCCGGAGCGGCCACGGGAGCAGGCTCCGGAGCGGGGGCAGGGCCGGGAGCGGCCACGGGAACCGGCGTCACAGGCGGGATCAGCTCGGGAGTGGGGGCCGGCCACAGCTGGATCGCCGCTGCCAGCAGGATGCCCCCCGCCGTGAGGGTGACGCCGGCCGTACCCACGACCAGGATCACCCACGGGAGGCGGCTTCGCGCCCGCGGCGGCTCGGAGACGAAGAACTCGGGCGTCGAGAGCCGGGACACCGCGGCGGGCGGCAAGATCCGGAGCTCCGCGGCGGGCGGCGAGAGCTGGAAGGTGTTTGTCGCCTGCGCCACCGTCGCGACGGAGGACCGCGGCAGGTCGCGCTCGGTGCCCGCGAGGGTCGGGACGTCCGGGAGGGGCACCACGTAGGAGAGGAGGCGCTCGCGATCCCACAGGGGCGGGGAGGGCCGGCTGTCGGCGACCCAGAGCGCCCGCAGGGCCGCCACGGTCTGCACGCGGGCGTCGCGGTCCACGACCAGGGCGGCCTCCACGGCGGCGACCATCCGCTCGGGGGCCGCGGGGGCCACGTCGCGGAGCGGAGCGCGCTCACCGCCGGACACGCGCATGAGCGTCGTGACCAGGTCATCCGCCTGGAACGGCGAGATCCCGGACACGAGCTCGTAGAGCAGCACGCCGAGCGCGAACAGGTCGGCGCGGGTGTCCACCGCCTTCGCGTCGCGGACCTGCTCCGGCGCCATGTACTCGGGCGTGCCGAAGACGGCGCCGCTGCGCGTCATGCCGGGGCCCTCTTCGTCCAGCATCTTGACCAGCCCGAAGTCGGCGATCTTCGCCTGGACTCCGCGTTCGTCGACGGAGAGGATCACGTTGTGCGGCTTCAGGTCGCGGTGGACGATTCCCTGCAGGTGCGCGGCCTCGAGGCCGTCGAAGAGCTGGGTAGCGACAGCGTCGATCTGCGCGAGATCCAGGCGCTCCGCCTCGATCACGGTCACGAGGCTGGGCCCGTGCACGTACTCCATCACGAGCGCGGCCTTCCCGTCGATCTCGACGGCGTCGCTCACGGCCACGATGCCCGGGTGGCGCAGCCGGGCCTGGACGATGCCTTCCCGGACCAGGCGCTCCCGCACCGATGGCCGGTCGAGCTCGAGGACCTTGAGCGCGTGGTAGCTCCCGAGCGTGCGATGGCGGACCCGGTAGACCGCGGCCATGCCTCCGCGCCCGAGGATTCGCTCCACGAGATATCGGCCGTCGACCAGGGCTCCAGGCAGCAGGTCGCTCACGGAAGGACCGTCACTTGAAGCCCGGGTCGAGGGGCGCGGCGTCGCCAGCGTCGTCCGTCGCGTCGCCGTCGGTGTCCCTGAGGGTCGGCGAGGTCGCGTACGCGTACTCGGTGCCGACGTCCCATATGTCCGAGTCGTCCCCGGTCGACGTCGGGTCGCGGGTGAGGTCCCCGAACCACCCGAGCTCCCAGCCGTCCGGGAGGAAATCCTGGTCGGTGTCGTCGTACCAGGGGTCGAACGCCGAGTAGGCGCCCGCGTCGTCTCCCCCCAGCGCGGTCCCGATCCCCTCACTCCCCTCCCTGAGGTGCAGGTCGTACTGGTCGGCCGGAAGCGAGGGATGGAAGGTGACGAACGAGGGCTTGGACGGCAGCGGGCTGGTGGTCGTGCTGAACGCGCCCGACTCCGTGCCGATCCACGAACGGGACGCGTTCCCACCGTAGCGCACCACGTCCGTCGCCCCGTTGCCGAAGACGAAGGAGTCATCGATGTTGAGGATCCCCATCCCCTGCAGCTCCACGCCGTTCCCGTCGTTCCCGACCAGAGTCACATGGCTCAACCCGACCTCGCCGTTCCCGGGCGAGCCGTCGACGAAGACCCCGTCGCTCCCCGACCCCGCCACGACCATCCGCTCGAGATCGATGGGAGTCTTGCTGTCGAGGAACAGGCCATCGTCGATCGCATCGATGATCCGGCCGTCCTCCAGGGTCACGAGACCCGCCGCGACGCCCTGGGTGATCGTCACGCGGTTCGAGCGCCAGGCCTCCAGCCGGCGGGCGACGTTGACGGCGCTTGCGTGCAGGTACACGCTGGACGGGCTCCCGAGGGCGTCGAACACATCGACGCCGTCGAGCTGGAGCTGCACGCCGAACTCCACCCGCAGCGCGGAGCCGTCCACGACGGCTGCTGCGTTCGCGATCGTGACGTCCCGCAGGCTGAGGATCCCCCCGGTCGCCTTGACCCCCGACCCGCTGGCCGCGGGATCCACCAGCACCTGCACCAGGTGGAGCTGAGATCCAGAGTCCTTCGCGAGGACGAGCTCGCCGGGGCTCGGACCAAGGACGACGAGGTCCTTGAGGAAGACCGTCGTGCTGGGGGCGCTGAGGGTGAACACGGGGTTGATACCCGCAGAGGCGAGCTTCGGGCGGCTCATCGGGTCCATCGCGTAGACCGTGATGTCAGAGCCCGAGGGGAAGATCCAGCTGCCAGAGTCGGAGAACCCGCTGCTGAGCCCGATAGCCACGCACCCCGCCGTGAGCTGCGCGGTGAGGTCCGCGCCGGTCGACGCGAGTTGGACCGTCGGGGTGTCCGTCGCGCCGGTCACCGGGTCGTCGTTGCAGTCGGCCGGGGTCGCGCTGAACCCGATGGCGAGCGCACACCCGAAGGTCGGCGTCGCATCTCGATCACCCCACTTGTCCCCGTCCATGTCCGGCCACTGCCAACCGACGCAGTCCACGAACACCGGCGGGACGCCGCCGCCGCCGCCCGGGTCCCGGTCGCCTTCGTCCACGGCGCCGTCGCAGTCGTCGTCCGCGAGGTTCCCCTCGATCTCCAGCGCGAACGGGTTCGCGCTCGGGTCGCTGTCGTCGCAGTCGCCCGCCTGATCGGACTGGTTCGGTCCGGCGAAGCACCCGTATGCAACGAACACATTGCCGTCTCCCCATCCGTCCCCGTCCGCGTCCGCGTAGAGCGGCGGGTTGATCGGATCGAGGGGGTCGCCGTCATCCACCACAACGTTGCAGTCGTCGTCCGTGAAGTTGCAAGTCTCCTGGGCGCCGGGCAGAATCGCGGGGTTCGTATCCTGGCAATCGTCGGCGAACGTGTACCATTCCCCGTCCGGCCGACAGCCGATCTCCACGTCGAGGGTCCCGGCGTGTCCATCCACGTCGCTGTCGACGAACCAGACGTCTGCGGCGCCCTCTCCGGCGTCGTCGTCGTCGCAGTCGCCGTCCGACAGCACCCAGGTCTCCCCGTTAGCGACCGACGGGTCGGCGCACGCGCGCACGGCCTCGTCCCCGCCCAGGCCGTCCTTGTCCGCGTCGAGGTACCAGGTCGCGCCGGAGTCCAGGTCTGCGTCCGGATCCCCGCCGTCGACGAGGCCGTCGCAGTCGTCGTCTTCGGCGTTGTAGCAGAGCTCTGGCAGCAGCGGACTCCGCGTGGGATCCCCGTCGTCGCAGTCGTCCGTCCGGAGCACGTAGACGTCCGACGGAGCCGTGCAGGCGCTGACAGGCGAGCTCGACGGCCCGGCCGCGCCGTCCCCATCGGCGTCCGACCAGAACACCAGGCCGCCGACCAGGTCCGCGTCATCGTCCTCCGCGATGCCGTCGCAGTCGTTGTCGAGGCCGTCGCAGATCTCCGGCGCGCCGGGCGCGACGCTCGCGCGCAGGTCATCGCAGTCGTCCGGGTTGGGAGCGGACTCTGCCGGGGGCTCGCAGGTGTTGCCCGGGAGGCGCACGGCCGAGCCGTACCCGTCGCCGTCCTTGTCCGCGTACCACTCGATGCCGCCGGGCGGGACCAGCACGCTGGGGTCGTCCGAGTCGACCCTTGCGTCGCAGTCGTTGTCCACGCCGTCGCACACCTCGATCGCGATGGGCGAAACCGCCGATCCGCCGCCCAGCGGGTCGTCGTTGCAGTCCGCAGCGACCGGATCGTTTGCGAGGAAGCCGTCTCCGTCGCAGTCGTCCGGGTCGAGGGGCAGGCAGTCCTGCCGCACGGCGTCGCCGCAGATCTCGACCGCGCCCGGGTTCGCGTCCGCGAGCCCGTCGATGCAGTCGCCGTCCCGCAGCGCGAGCCCGACGTCGAGGAAGCACGTCTTCACCGGCGCGCCGATGCCCCAGCCGTCGCCGTCCACATCCGCGTACGCGTCGAACTCGCCGATCGAACCTGCCTCGTCGACGAGGCCGTTGCAGTCGTCGTCCGCGCGGTTGCACATCTCGGGCGCGCCAGGGGCGATGGCCGGATCTGTGTCGTCGCAGTCGTCGCTCACGAGGAGGTAGCCGGATCCGAGCTGCGTCTCGTCGGCTCCGGGGCAGAAGAGCTGCTCGACCGCCCCCGCGTGACCGTCTCCGTCGACGTCGGCGTAGTACCGGAGCTGCTCGCCGAGCGCCTGGTCGTCGTCCGCCTCCTCGTCGTCGATCAGCAGGTCGCAGTCATTGTCGGCGTCATCGCAAACTTCTGGCGCACCCGGGTGGACGTCGGGGTCGCCGTCGTCGCAGTCCCCACCGTCCACCTCGTACCCGTCGCCGTCGGTGTCGAACTCGTTCGCGGGGTCGCAGTCCTGGTCGACGCCGTCGCCGGAGACCTCGGGCGCACCGGGGAAGACGAGGGGATCGGCGTCCACGCAGTCGCCGCCGAGGGTGGCCTCGCCGTCGACCGGGACGCACACGAGATTGGGCGTTCCGGAGCCGTATCCGTCGCGATCTCCGTCGGTGTACACGGCGACGCCGGCGTCCACGGCCGCGGCGGTCGGGTCGCCGTCGCAGTCCCGGTCCACGCTGTCGCAGGTCTCGTCCGCGCCCGGGTGCGCGTCGCGGTCGGTGTCGTCACAGTCGGCGTCTACAGCGGCGTAACCGGCCCCCGGCACGCCGCAGCCGGGTATCGGAGCGCCCGCACCGTACCCGTCGCCATCGTCGTCGGCGAAGAACGGGGTCCCGGGAACGATGCCGGCATCGCGGTCGTCGCAGTCGTCG
>CAMCWU010000133.1 GCA_945882675.1 Klebsiella pneumoniae
AGCCCGGTCCCTGGCCGCGGCCCGTCCCGCCGGATTACTGAGGCTGGCCAACGAGCGAGGACAGAACCGATGTCGACCGCGATGGACAAGCTGCGCGAGCTGCGTGCGTTCGGGGGCCGTCGCCGCACCGTGGGCCTCGAGGACGAGCTCGTCGAGAAGTTCCTCGAGAACGACCCGAAGCTCGGGCGCGCCGTGGAGGATGCGCACGCCGCGCACCTCGCCATGCGCGCGGACTGGACCGACCTGCTGAAGGAGGACGAGTCCGACCTCATCGACGAGCTGCAGGACGACTTCCTGAACTTCTACGCCGCGGACACCGTGAACCCGTACGTGCCGCTCTCGGCGCGGGGACCGTGGCTGATCACGTCTCATGGCGCTGTGATCCACGACAGCGGCGGCTACGGCATGCTCGGCTTCGGCCATGCGCCGGATGCCGTCATCACGGCCATGACCGCGCCCTACGTCATGGCAAACGTCATGACCGCGTCGTTCTCGCACAAGCGCTTCAGCGATCGCCTCAAGCGCGAGATCGGCCAGAGCCGCCCCTGCCCGTACGACCGCTTCGTCTGCCTGAACTCGGGGTCGGAGTCCATGAGCCTCGCCTCGCGCATCGCGGACGTCAACACGCAGCGCATCGTGGGCGCCGGCGGCCCGAAGGAGGGGTGGGACGTCAAGATCCTCTCGCTGACCGGCAGCTTCCACGGCCGCACCGACCGGCCCGCGCAGGCCTCCCACTCGTCGCTCCCGAAGTACAAGGAGAGCCTGTACTCCTTCCAGGTGCGCGACAATCTGCTCGTCGCGAAGCCAAATGACGTCGCGGACCTCGAGCGCGTGTTCGCCCAGGCCGAGCAGGACAAGGTGTTCGTCGAGGCCATGTTCCTCGAGCCCGTCCAGGGAGAGGGCGACCCGGGAGTGGCGATCTCCCGTGCCTTCTACGACGCCGCGCGCCGGCTGACGCGCAAGCACGGCACGATCCTCATCGCCGACTGCATCCAGGCCGGCCTCCGCGCGACCGGCCACCTGTCGATGGTGGACGCGCCCGGCTTCGAGAGCTGCGACCCGCCGGACATCGAGAGCTGGTCCAAGGCGATCAACGCCGGCCAGTACCCGCTGAGCGTCCTCGGCCTGACCGAGCGCGCCGCCGACCTGTACGCGCGCGGCATCTACGGCAACACGATGACCACGAACCCGCGGGCGCTCGAGGTCGGGTGCACCGTCCTCGACGCGATCACGCCGGAGCTCCGCGCGAACATCCGCGCGCGCGGAAAGGAGCTCGTCACCAAGCTTCTGGAGGTCCAGAAGGAGTTCCCGGATCTCGTCCAGCGCGTCACGGGCACGGGGCTGCTCGTCGCGGCGCACATCCACCCGGAGAAGGTCGCGGTCGTCGGCGCGGACGGCCTCGAGACCTGGTGCCGCCGGCACGGCCTCGGCGTCATCCACGGGGGCAAGAACGCGCTGCGTTTCACGCCGCACTTCGCGATCACGAGCGCCGAGATCGACCTCATCATCCGGGTCGTCAAGCAGGCGCTCAGGGCGGTCCCGGCCGCCGAGCCGATCCCCGACCCCGTCCGCGAAGTGGAGGTCGCGCGCTAGGTTTTCTTGTGGGGTGCTGCACCCGGCCTCCGGTAGCCGGGCGCCGGTCCGCGCGCCCGTGACGGGGGCGGACGCCCTACCACCTCCCCCCGCCGCGACGGTGGGCCGCTGCCCTACCCCCTCCCCCCGCCGCGGGGGAGGGCTGGGGTGGGGGGCATAACGCAGGTTAGCGCTAGCGAAACGGAGGTGCCACCATGGAAGACCACAGCACTTCGAGGGTCGAGATCTTCGACGAGATCGCCGGCGCCGTGCGCAAGCGACCCGAGATGTAGATCGGGAGCCGGGGTGCGCTCGGCGTCGCGCACGTCGCGTTCGGGCTGCTCTACGAGGCTCTCGCCCGCTACCGCGCGCGTGGCGTCCGCCGGGTCACCGTATCGACCCGCCTTGGGCTGGCGGTCCACGACGACGGGGAGCCACCCACACGTGACGACATCGAGGGCTGGCGGCTCTTAAAAGTGCCGCCACCGGATCCGGACCTCCACGACAGCCACCTGGCCATGGGCCACATGGTGATCCTCGCGGTGTCGTCTTCCGTCGTCGCGACCTTCGACGCGGACGGACGCCGGTACCAGCGGCTCTATCAGCAGGGCGTACCCGTCACGCCGCTGACCGAGATCGGGCCGGCGCCCGGCCGCGGGACCACCGTGGCGATCACGCCCGATACCGCCATCTTCGGGACCGCCGAGCTGCCGCTGGGCCTGCTGCGGCGGCGCCTCGAGGAGCTCGCGATCCTCCACCCCTCCGTCGCGTTCGAGCTCGACGGCGTCATGGTGCCGTCCTACGGCGGGATCGCCGGATACGCGGCATCACTGGCCGGCGAGCTCGCGAGCAAGCGTGTGCACCGGGTCGAGGTGGTCGACGGCACCAAGGTCGAGGTGGCGGTGGTGTGGGGCCACGACGACGGGCCGCCGATCGAGCACGCCTGGGCGAACGGATTGCGGGCGGAGGGAGGGCACATCGACGGGCTGCGGAAGGCGCTCGCCAGGCCCGAGAGCGGCGAGCGGGTGGCCGTCCTCTCCGTCGTCGTCCCCTTCGCCGAGTACGACGGGCGGACGAAGCGCCGCCTGCTCACGACCGGGCTCGACAAGCTGGTCGCTGGGGTCGTGCGCCGCGCGCTCGAGGAGGCCGCGCCTTGAACCTGGTGATCCTGGTGTCCCTCGTGTGAACTGCATGGCATGCGCTTCGACGTTCCAGGTGCTCCGCGGAACGGACGGCGCCGCATGATCCCGGGACGAGCGCGGCCCTGCGGGTTCACACCACGGGCACGAAGATCACCAGGACCGGGCTCCCGGGACCCGCGCGGTTCGGCCTCGCCCGAGCCGTCCGGTCCCGGCACTTCCGCGGGTCCCCTGTCCGAGCGCACGGACTGGAGCCTCGGCATCGTAGACCGGCCAGGATCTCTCCAATGGAGAGACGCCACGAATCGATGAATATCTCCCAACACCTGGTAATTTTCCGGCGATGATCGGCGTTTCACCGTCGGAGCGTTTACCCGGGCGGCCCGCCCCGCACTACGTTGCTGGGACGTGGAGGCGCATGGTCGGCCTGCTGATGGCGCTGGGATCGCTCTCGACTGCAGAGGCGAGCTATGGCGTCGGCGAGTCGCTCGAGGTCCTCTTCGCGCGCCACCCGGTCGTGATGGAGGGCCGCATCGTCGAGGTCGCGTGCGGCAACATCGTAGGTGCGTTCCCCGAACCCCCGCCCGTCCGCCTCGCCGAGGACGCCGCTACGTTCGTCACCTTCGAGGTGCTCGACGGCTTGAAGGGGGTCGCGGCCGGCCAGCGAGTGAAGTGGATGCTTGCCGGCGGGTGTGGCTCGGACTGGATCGACGACCAGCGGTACGACTTCTCCGTCGGTGAGGTGTGGCTCTTCTCGGCGATTCCGAACACCTGGGGCGTCCTCCGGGGCGCGTCGCCGGCGTCCGTCTGGCGGCAGCGGCTCGATGCGAACGGGCTCGCTGTCGCCGCGTCGTGGGAGGGCAGGGTCGGGGATCCCCCGCTCGCCTGGGCCGTCCTGAAGGAGCGTCTGCGCGCCACGGTGGCCGAAGCGCGCGTGCTCCCGGAGTGGAGCGACCCTGGCTACACCGCGCCGCCCGGTGTCATGGCCGCGCCTCCCGCGCAGGTCGCGCCCAGACCCCGTGATCCCGGAGTCCCGCTTCCCCCGACATGGTGAACCATACCGGCAGATGCGGGACGCCAGCGTGCCGCTTCCCCCGACATGGTCGACCATCGACGCCGATGCGGGACGCCCGCGTGCCGCTTCCCCCGACATGGTCGACCATCGTGGCCGATGCGGGATGCCCCCTGTCCGAGCGCACGGACCGGAGCCATCGAGGCGTGGACCGGCCAGAGCCTCCCCCATGGAGAGACGCCGCGAATCCGATCAGATCTGCACACAGTGTGCAATCCTTCGGCGATGACCGGCGTCCTTCCGTCAGAGCCCGGCGAGCCGCCGCCCCACCGGGTCCCACGCCGCCAGCGGCCCCCCGTCGAGCTCCACCACCGGCGCGATGTCCCGCGTCGTCGAGCAGATGTACAGCCCGTCCCATGGCCCCGCCGCGAGCGGTCCCTGGTGATGCACGCGGATCCCCAGGCGATCCGCTCTGTCGAGCACCGAGCTGACCGACGTGCTCTCGAGGATCCGCCCGTCGTGCGCGGCCGTCCAGAGCTCCCCCGCCACGATCGCCACGATCCCGCAGGTCGTGCCCTCGGTGAACCGGCCATCCTCGTCGACCAGGAGGACCTCGTCCGCGCCGGACCGCCGCACGGCAACCACCCACGGCGCGCGGCTCGTGTGCTTCACGTCCCCGCCGAGAAACGGCTCCGCCCGGTACGATCCGCGCACTGCCCGCACCGGCCCGTGTCGCCGCGACGCGTCCACCGGCGTCGCCGTCACCACGCGCCGCCCGCCGCCCGTGAGGGTCACGCGCACCCGCGCGGCCCCGCCCAACCGGGCCGCCAACGCGTCGATCTCGGCCTCCACGACCGCCGGATCGGGCATCGCGATCTCCGCCGCCGCCGCCGATCGTGCCAGGCGCTCCAGGTGCTTCCCCGTCCGATCGTGACCGGTCCCGACCTCGAGCGTGTCGAACACCGCCCAGCCCGTCAGGAACGCCGGGTCGTCCACGGGGATCCGCGCGTCTGCCAGCGGCGTGACCACGCCGTCCACCGCGCACCAGCTGTCGCCCATGGTTGCACCTCCCTTGCCCCCTACCCCGCCCGCGGCTTCTCTGGACCAGCCCCCGCGAGGTCTCCCATGTCGACGTACGCCGGTCTCGACTTCCTCAACCTCGACGAGCTGCTGAGCGACGAAGAGCGCACCATCCGCGACACCGTGCGGAGCTGGGTGGACGAGCACATCCTGCCGACGATCAGCCAGCACTATCTCGATGGCACCTTCCCGATGGAGCTGCCGCGCCAGATGGGCGAGATGGGGTTCCTCGGCGCCAACATCGAGGGCCACGGCTGCCCCGGCCTGTCGAATGTGGCGTACGGCCTCATCTGTCAGGAGCTCGAGCGCGGCGACTCGGCCATCCGCTCGTTCGCCAGCGTGCAGGGCTCGCTCGTCATGTTCCCGATCGGCGCGTACGCGACGGAGGCGCAGAAGCAGAAGTGGCTCCCGCGGCTCGCTTCGGGAGAGGCGATCGGCTGCTTCGGCCTGACGGAGCCCGACTTCGGCTCCAACCCGAACGGCATGATCACGCGGGCGGAGGACAAAGGCACGCACTACCGCCTGAACGGCGCGAAGATGTGGATCACCAACGGCACGCTCGCGGACGTGGCCGTCGTCTGGGCCAAGCTCGACGGCGAGATCCGCGGCTTCCTCGTCGAGAAGGGGATGATGGGCTTCTCGGCGCCGGAGATGACGGGCAAGTACAGCCTGCGCGCGTCGGTGACGTCGGAGCTCGTATTCCAGGACGTCGAGCTGCCGAAGGAGAACCTGCTCCCCGGCGTTCGCGGCATCAAGGGCCCGCTCTCGTGCCTCACGAACGCGCGCTTCGGCATCGCCTGGGGTGCGCTCGGCGCGGCCACCGGCTGCTACCACTCGGCCGTCGACTACGCGCAGAACCGCATCCAATTCGACCGCCCGATCGCCGGCTTCCAGCTCGTGCAGCAGAAGCTCGTGCACATGTTCACGGAGATCACCAAGGGCCAGCTCCTCGCCTGGCGCGTCGGGGTCCTCAAGGACCAGCACAAGCTCCTCCCGGAGCAGGTCTCGCTCGCGAAGATGAACAACGTGAAGATCGCACTCGACGTGGCGCGGTCGGCCCGGGACATCCACGGTGCGAACGGGATCCTCGCCGAGTACCCGATCATGCGGCATATGGCGAACCTCGAGTCCGTCTACACGTACGAGGGCACGCACGACATCCACACGCTGATCCTCGGCAAGTACATCACGGGGATCCAGGCGTTCAACTAGGGTGTCCCGGGCCTTCACGAAGGAGTCGGACGGCTACGAGGTCACCGACCGCCCCGACCCCGCCATCCCGCCCGGCGTCCCGAACCACACGACGCCGGCGGGTGCCGCCGCCTTTCGCGCGCGCGCGGGCGCCCGGATCGAGGAGCGCCGCGAGCTCCAGGGCACGTCGGGAGGCCTCTCGGGCTCCCGCCTTCTGGAGGTCGACGCCGAGATCCGGTGGTTGGAGAGCCGCATCGCGACGTTCGTGGTCACCGAGCCCGCGGTGGAGCCGGTGCGGGTCGGGTTCGGGACGCGGGTGACGCTCACCGGGGACCGGGAGCGGGTGGTGGAGATCGTGGGCGTGGACGAGGTCGAGGCCGGGAGCCGGCGGATCTCGTGGCTTTCGCCGCTGGCGAAGGCGCTGCACGGGCACGAGGTCGGGGACTCCGGGGTCCTGCTGACGCCGGTGGGCGAGGAGGAGTGGGAGATCGTCTCCATAGAGGCGATCTGAGCCCGATCGAAAACGACCCGGGACTACGCTTCTGCCTCTTCCTTCCGAGTCACGTGCATCCCCTGGATCACCGCGCTCCGCAGCTCCTCCCCCGCCTCACCGCCCAGGATCCGCAACACGGGCCCCTGCACCATCGCGAACGGCGCCTTGCGGAAGAAGTACAGCGCCTCGCCCTCGAGCGCGGTGTCGGTGGCCCCGAACTCCACGCGGATCGCGCCGTAGGTCCCGCCGTTCGGCGTGCGGACCTCTCCCTCCGCGGCGATCGCCCAGCGCACGAGCCGCTCGACCTCGCCCAGGTTCCGCCGCGCGGTGGCCATCGAGACCTCCACCGACTCGGCGTCCACCCTCGCGACCTGGCGGTCCGGGAGCCCGTCGGCCTCCCACAGCGCGAAGGTGCACAGCGGGGCCCCGTCCGTGACCTGCCAGAGCCCCTGTGCCAGCGCGTAGCCGGTGAGCCGCATCAACGCGAGCGCGCGTTCGTCCATCATCGCTCCTCTCTCCCCGTCCTATCCCGCGCGACGAAGGCGAGCGCCGCGAGCGCCGCGGCCCCACCGAGGGCGCCACGGAAGAGCCAGCTCGCCCTGGAGATCTCCCGATCCAGGTCCCCCGGCGTGATGAGGCGCAGCACCCGCGCGTCCGCCGGCCCCTCGACGACCACGAGATCGATCGGCCGCTCCGGGCACACGAGCGCGCGGGCGTACACGGGATCGCCGGCGTCCCACAGCGAGCCCACCACGCCGAAGCCGGCGTCCGCCCCCGAGGTGTCGCCGTACACGGGCCGGGTGTCGCGGACGCACCGCGCGCCCGAGATGCGCGCGAGCCCGGGGGGCACGCCGCCCACCAGCGCCACGTCGATCGCGGGGATCCCCGCCCGGTATGCCTCCCACCGGCGCGCCGCGGTGGCCCACGACACCTCCGTCGCGACGGCGACGCCCACCACGCCGAGCGCCAGCCCGAACCACGCAGCCCGCCAGCGCCCGGCCAGGAACCCGCCGAGCACCCCGAGGATCGCCCAGAGCGGCTCCGTCCCGGGCGGCCCCCACCACGCCGCCACGATCCCCGCCCCGAGCCACGCCACCCACGCCGCCGCGAGCCGCAGCGCCTCCGGGGAGCGCGCCGCCCACACGAGCGCCGCGACGCCCAGGAGCGCCAGGGCGAGCGTCACGTCGTTGCGGGCGTCGAACTGCAGCGGGAGCGTCATTCCGGGGCGTGACAGGTCCCGCAGGTCCGCAGCGCGCTGCCGAGCGGATCCGGGCCGGTCCATGCCGCGATCGCGGCCACGAGCTGGGGGTCGCCGCCATGGGGCGGCGGGTGGCCCCAGATCTCCCGGTCCACGAGCATCCCCGCGGCGTCGTGGTGGGTCCAGGCGCGCAGCCCGGGGTCCGCGACCCCCTCCGCACGATGGCAGGCGCCGCACGCCCGCGCGGCCACCACCAGGGCGTCCAGCGCCTCGTCGCGATCGTCCGCGACCTGGATCATCCCGAGCGGGGCGCCGAGGGCCGCGGCGGCGTCGTCCCCGGTGAGCGCGCGCGCCGTGATCTGCGCCGCGGTGAGCCGCCCCCGCGCGACCTGCGAAGCGAGCTGCTCGAACCCCGCGAAGTGCGCCGCCTGGGGGGGCGCTTGCGGCGTCGCACCACAGCCCAGCGCGAGCACGAGCCAACCGATCATCCGCCGCTCCGATCGCCGCGCTACACTGGACCCGTGAGCGAGATCCTGGCCGGGCTGAGACGTCATATCCTCCGCGTCGCCAGCCGGGGGCGCGGTGAGGTCCGGCTGCTGCAGGATCTGCGGCACTTTCGGGAGGTCGGTCGGTTCTCCGGAGTCTTCTCGTTGCTCATCCTCGGGCCGGCGCTGCTGCTCGCCTGGTTCTCGTTGACCAGCACGAGCGCCGTCGAGTCGTCGTTCGACCTCGAGCTGCGGCTGCGGGGCGAGAGCGCCGTGCACCAGGTGGAGGAGGAGCTCGCGGGGATCTTCCGACGCTTCGAGGGCCAGGTGGACGAGCGCGTGGCCCGCGGCGAGTCGCTCGTCGCGAACCTGCAGCAGCTCTCGCCGTTCCTGCGTGCGGCGTTCCGGTTCGGGCCGGGCGGGAGCCTGGAGTCGCCGTTCGTGCTGGCAGAGGACCCGCCTCCCGGGCCGCCGACGCCGCGGATCGCCGCCGCCCTCGACCGGGCCCGGGCCGCGGAGGTCGGGGACCCGCGCGACGCCGTGGCCGCCTGGACCGCCGCCCTCGCCACCGCCCGGGGGGAGCCCCGTCACGAGGCGGAGGCGGGCCTGGGGCTCGCGCGCGCCCTCCGCCGCGGCGGCCAGGACCAGGCGGCGCAGCGCGCCCTCGAGGACGTGCTGTCCGAGCACGCGTCGCTCCGGAACGAGCGCGGGTTCCGCGTGGGCGACATCGCCAACCTCCAGCGCGCGGAGATCGCGTTCGCCCGGGATCCCGACGTCGGCGCATCCGCGCTCGAAGCGCTCGTGGAGCAGCAGCTCTCGACGCCGTGGACCGTCGGCCAGCGCGACGCCCCCGCCATCACCCGCCGCGCCCTGTCCCTCGTGGAGGGGCGGTCGGACCCCGACTGGGTGTCGCGATCGCGCAGCCGCCTCAACGAGCTCGACGACCAGCTGTTCTGGGCGAGCAGCATCCAGCGCGACCTCGACCTGCTCGACACGCCGATCCCCGACCTCGAACCCGGGCGTTTCCTGTATGTCCCGGCGCGCTCTGGCTCGGCGTCGCTCTGGGCACAGCTCGAGCAGGAGGATCTGTACGCTTTCTCGTTCTCGGTGCCGGATCTGCAGGCCGAGCTCACGGCGCGCGCCGCCCAGGTGACCCAGTTCGACCGGGACATCGTCGCGGTGGTGGTGGACGCCGGCACGCCCCCGCCCGCCAACGTGCTCGCGACCGCGACCCTCTCGAACCTGCCGATCGCGATCTACGCCGCGCCCGCAGACCCGGCCGCCCTCGCGCTCCTCAAGTCCTCGCGGCGCGGTCAGCGCGCGTTCGTCGTCGTCCTCTCGATCGTCCTCGTCGGCGTCGGCGTCCTGCTGTCGGCGCGCATCATCGGGCGCGAGGTCGAGTCGGCCAGGATGAAGGCTGATTTCGCGGCGAACGTCTCGCACGAGCTCCGCTCGCCGATCACGCAGATCCGGCTCAAGGCCGAGGCGCTGCAGCTCGATCTGACGTACGACGAGGCCGACACGCGCGCGCACTACGACGCCATCGTGAAGCAGGCGGAGCGGCTCTCCCGGCTGGTCGACAACGTGCTGGACTTCGCCTCCATCGAGCGAGGGGCGAAGAAGTACCAGCTCCGACCCGATGATCTCGCCGCCGTGGTGTGGGCCGCCATCGAGGCCGCCCGCCCGGCGATAGAGGAGCGCAAGCTC
>CAMCWU010000134.1 GCA_945882675.1 Klebsiella pneumoniae
ACCGCGTGCACCTCTTTTGGTGCTCCTGGAGCATCTTTTCCGCCGTCGAGCATGCTGGGGATGTCGTAACGGCCTTGCCAGCCCACCCGGGCGCCCAGATCCTGCCAGCGCGCGATGGGGTTCCGGCTGCACGCCATCCGCTCGAGGACGATCTCGTCGCGCGTGGAGCCCGTCGCCGCCGCCACGAGCGTCACGCGGTCCCCGCGCTCGGTCAGCTCCTTCGCGATGCCCAGGAACGCGAGCACCAGGGCGTCCAGGATCTCGTCACCGCCGTGGCTCGCGTCGAGGAGCTGGCCGGGTGGGAGCCATGAATCGAGGACCAGGAGCACCTGGTTGGTGCTGGTCTCCTTGGTCTCCGGCAGGCGCACGTGGAGCTGGCCCGCGCGCATGGACAGGCGCCAGTGGATGCGTCGGGTGTCGTCCCCTGCCACATAATCCCGGAACCGGAAGTGATCGTCGGTCGCGTACCGGTGCGGCTTGGTGACGATATCCGGGGTGTCGACGCGCGTTCTCGGCGGCTCGACGATCTTCACGGGGGGCACGGGCGGGAGCACCTTGAGCTCCGCGCTGGCGTAGGACACCACGGACACCTGGGTGATGCCGAGCACGTCCTGGTACCAGATCGGCGCGGGGCCCAGGAACCAGTGGCCGCGGGGGGTGGCGCGCAGGCGCGTGCGCATCTCGAGCTCTCCGGCGTTCGCAGCGGCTCCTACCGCGTAGCGCGACGGCGTGCGGAGCCGCGCCGGGTTGGGATCGTCCACCAGGAGATAGTAGCCCCATGGTACGGGTACGCGCCGGAAGCTGACGACCTCCTCCGCGGTCTCGCCCGCAAGCACCACGGCGGGCGACATCCGACGTTCGATGCGACCCTTTTCGCTCACGAGGCCGCGCTCGAGGCGCGAGACCAGGAACGTGGAGACGAAGATGGTCCACCCGACCACGCCGTAGAACAGGAGCAGCGAGAGGACGGCGAGGAGGCCGAACTCCGCCCACTTCGCCGCGAGCGCTACCACCGTCATCAGCAGGCCCGTGACGAGCAGCGTCCACCCCCGTACGGTCACCACGCGCAGGTGGCGGTGGAGCACGTCGAGGGCGCGCGCCGGCCCGAGCTGGCCCTGCTTCCGCCACCAGCCGAGCTCCTTCCGGGACTTCAGCAGCAGCCCCAGGATCTGGATCACGAACACGGGGCCGAGGAGCGCGACCGCGAACAGCGTCATCGGCCCCGACGTATCCCCGACCTCCGAGGCCTCGAACCACATGGCGGTCGGGAGCGCGATGGCGAACGGCAGCAGGAACACGCCGGCGGTCTGGAACGCGATGCCCGGGATGGTGAGCAGGGGGCTGGTCGGCGGCTGGAACCGCTGCGGGCGGGCCATCAGCGGGGGACGCGGACCTTTTGGAGCATCCCCGTCACATACCCGTGCGCGGTCTCGTCGCCTGAGACCACCATGCGGTGGGCCAGGACATCCGCCGCGACCCGCTGGAGATCCTCGGGCAGCAGGTAGTCCCGGCCATCCGACAGGGCGCCGGCTTGTGCAGTCCGGACCAGCATGATCGTGGCCCGCGGGGACGGCGGCGCGAGCGCCCGGGCGTCCGACCGGATCGCGTTCACGAGGTCGATGACGTACCGCTTCACCGGCTCCGACACGAACACCACCGGCACGGCCTCCTGCCATTGCACGAACGTGGCCTTGTCGATGACGTGCGAGAGCTCGTCCACCGGCGACCGCACGCCGAGGTGGGTGTCGAGCATGAGCATCTCGGCTTCTGCCGGGGGGAATCCCATGGAGAGCTGCATCGTGAACCGGTCGAGCTGCGCGGCCGGGAGGACGTATGTGCCGTCGTGATCGAGGGGGTTCATCGTCGCGATCACCTGGAACGGCGGCTCCATGACCCAGGTGTGGCCCTCCACCGTCGCCTGGCGCTCTGCCATGACCTCCAGCAGCGCGGACTGGGTCTTGGGCGTGGCGCGGTTGATCTCGTCCGCGAGCACGATATTCGCGAAGATCGGGCCCCGCTGGAACTCGAACGCCTTGCTCCGCAGGTTGAACACGTTGCTGCCTGTGATGTCCATGGGGAGCAGGTCGGGCGTGAACTGGATCCGCTTGAACTGGCAGTCGATGCTGGCCGCGATAGCGCGGGCGAGCATGGTCTTTCCGGTACCCGGCACGTCGAGGAGCAGCACGTGGCCGCGCGCCGTCATGGTGAGGAGCACCTTGCGGATCACGTCGTCCTTGCCGAGGATCACCTTCCCGACGTTCGCCACGACGACGTCGAACTGGTCTTTGAACCTGCGGATTCTCGCGGTGAGTTCGGGGTTCGAGGTCGGGTTCTGGAAGGGCAGCACGGCGGCTCCGGGGCCTACTTCAGGCGGACGAGGCTGGACAGCAGGCGGAACAGCCGGGTGAGGGCGGTGCCGTAACGGGCTTCGTAGCGGCGGTCGAGGGCCGCGAGCCGGTCGTCGCGGACGCCCCATGCCTTGGCGTACGCCGCGATGACCTTGTGCTCGGACCCGTCGCGCATGCGGTCGAGGTGCGCGAGCGCGACGGCGGCCTCCAGAACCCGCTCCCGGAGCGCAGGATCGGCGATCGCGACATCCGCCGGGCGCCACACGCGCAGATCGTCCGGCGTGAACGCGGGGAGCTGCTCGCGGGCCAGGAACGCCTGGACGAAGGAGAGCTCGTCCGCCTGGAGCTCGCCGTCGGCGACCATCACCGAGACCAGCACGCGCATGGCGTTGCGTCGGTCGTCCACGACCGGTGGGGCCACGGACGGGGCCGTGGTGGTGGACTCGACGGGCGCCCGGTCCACCACGCGATCGCCATGGCGATCAACAAGGGATCTGGTGGCCTCACGGCCAGAAGGTGGGCTCCCACCAGCCATTTGCGGGAACAGGAACGCGATGACGTCGAATTGCGAGCCCACGCGCTCCCTCGCTCCCAGGCGCGCGACGATGGCAGCCGGCTCGTCCCCGAGGTTGGCGCGGGTGAACACCGCGACGTCCGGCTCGCCCTCGGCGATGGCCCAGGCGACGAGCGCAGCGAGAGCCCGCTCCGGATCTCGCAGATCCGCCGGCTGCACGGTTGTCTCGAAGGTGGGCGCGTAGGCGCAGTGGCCGCAAGCTTCCGTGCCGGTCCGCGCGCCCTCCGACAGCGGCTTCGTGCACGCGGGGCACCGGCCCGCGGAGATCGGCGTTCGCGGCGCGAAAGGCTCGACCGTCGCCAGGATCTGCCAGCCGCACATGCGACACCGCGTCTCCGACGCCCGCCCGAAGTGCGACGCCGGGTGGACGGGGTCGACGGTCTCCACCACTGCGGCCTCGACGAGGCAATGTGGGCAGTCGGAGAGGATCTGCCACGGCTCGGCGCTCACCGCTTCTCCAACAGGAGTCGGACCGTCCGGAGCTGGAGCCCGGCCGCGACCCACCGGGTGATGGCTTCCACGGCGTCCGCGGTCCCGCCGACCTGGGCGTTCAAGCGTGCGTTCGGGGGCGCGGCTGCCCGCGCGCGCAGGAGCCGGCGGGCCGTCGCCGGGTCGAACCCGAGGTCCGGCGTCCACACCCGCTCGTCCTGCCAGCGGATCCCGGCCGGCCCGCTCTGGAGCACCGTGACGTTCCCGTCCAGATCCACGCCGACCGCCCCGCGGCCCTGCGGCGCCGGCACCGCGGCGTCCATGCGGTCCAGCACGGCCAGCAGGCGGCGGTGGCGGCTCTCGCGAAGATGCGCCTTCCAGCGCGCCACGAGGCCGTGCCGGAGCCCCGAGAGCTCCTCCGCGAACGCCTCCCGCACCAGGCCGCCCGCCGCCAGCGCGGATCCCGGCGGCGCGAGGGCCAGCGCACCCAGCCGATCCGACAGCGGATCCTCGGCGTCCTCCCAACCCGACAGCGACGTCGCCACCAGCGCGAGGTTGTCCGCCGTGGCGTCCGCGTCGACGTCGGTGGGCGTCAAGCACGCCACGGTGATCCCGGCGTCCCCGCGGCGCAACTCCGCCCGGCACAGCCGCGGCAGCCCGAGCCCCGCGAGCTCCCACCGCGACAATCCCGCGATCGCCGTGGCGAGCCAGCGGGCCACGGGCGCGTTGCCGGCGTGGACGGGCTCCTCGTCGTCGGGGAGCCGCGGGCCGGCCAGCGGCAGCACGAGCGCCGGGAGCGCCCCGTCGTCCACCGCGAGGTCCGGGGCGACCTCCGCGAGCGCGTCGGCGTCGCGCAGGAGCAGCCTCCGGAGCACGGGATCGCGCGCAGCGTGAGGCCGGCACACGCGCACCATCGCGGCGCCACCGTCCACGGTCCGGCCCTCCCACGTGGTGGTCAGGTCGTCCCACCGGACCAGAGTCTCCCGGCGTACCCCCCCGATCTCCGGCGGCAGCCCGTCGCCCGCGGTGGTGCGCTCGTGGAGGGCCCGCACCAGCCGCGCGAGCCCGCGGTCCACGGGCCGGTCGTCCGCCAGCTCCTCGGCCCGCTTCTCGCTTGCGCTCGGATCCGTCGGCCACGAGCCGGGCACCCCGGCGAGCCATCGCGCGACGTCGTCCTCCGTCATCAGTTGACGGCTGCCGGCGCCTTCTGCGTCTCCACCACCTGGCCGCCCGACCAGCGCTCGACGCGGTCGATCACGCCGTCCGTACTCGGCTGGTACCAGGTCCAGGTGCCGTCCCTGGCGCCGTTGCGGTACATGCCTTCGGCGAGCTTGCGGCCGTCTTCGCCGTATTCCACCCACTCTCCGAGCCGGCGGCCGTTCACGTAGTCGCCCTCTTCCTTCTTCCGGCCATTGGGCCAGTACCAGGTCCACGCCCCGATCTGGCGGCCGTTGTCCCAGTTCCCGCGCGAAGCCGTGGCGCCGTCCTCGTACGTGGTGGTCCAGGAGCCGTCCTGCATGCCGTTGACCCACACACCGCGCTCGCGCTCGAGCCCCGACGGCCAGGTCTTCATGTAGTTCCCGTGCTTCACGCCGGAGCGATCGCACCAGGCCTCCGCCCCGCCCTCTGCCACGTCCAACTTGACGTACGACGAGCTGGCCGGGCACCCGACCAGATCCTCGCCCGTGGGCAGGATGAGTGCCAGATCCCCCTCTTGCACGGGAGCGAGCGGCGCCGGCGGCGGAGGCGGGGGCGCGCCGCCGCAGGCGAACAGAAGGGGCAGGATCGTCAGGTGCAGCATGGCGGGGATTGTATACGACGGGGCCGCGCCCGGCCCGCCCGGACGCGATAGTCCCGCGCATCACGACAGGAGTCCGCGATGGGTCAACTCGATGGCAAGGTCGTCCTGATCACCGGCGCCGGCGGCGGCATCGGTCGCTCGCACGCGCTCGCGTGCGCGCGGGAAGGCGCCCGCGTCGTCGTCAACGATCTCGGCGGCGCGCGGGACGGTCAGGGCGCTGGCTCGTCGATGGCCGAGCAGGTCGTTGCAGAGATCGTGGCGTTGGGCGGGGACGCGGTCCCGAACTACGACTCGGTCACGGACTTCGTCGGCTGCGAGCGGATGGTGCGGGCGGCGCTGGACAAGTGGGGCCGTCTCGACGCGATCGTGAACAACGCGGGGATCCTCCGCGACAAGACGTTCGCGAAGCTCACGCCGGAGGAGTGGGATCTGGTCGTCGCGGTGCACCTCACGGGCACGCGGAACGTCATCAAGGCGTCGCTGGACGCGCTGCGCGTCAGCGGCGGGTCTATCGTGAACACGACATCGTACTCGGGCATGATCGGCAACTTCGGGCAGAGCAACTACGCCGCGGCCAAGGCTGGGATCTATGGCCTCTCCCGCGTGCTCGCGCTCGAGCTCAAGAAGTCGAATATCACCGTCAACTGCGTCGCTCCCGTCGCGAAGACCCGGATGACCACCGACATCGCCATGGTCGCAGAAGACTGGACGCCCGACCAGATCTCGCCGATCGTCGTGTACCTGCTCACGGAGAAGGCCCGCGGCGTCACGGGCCAGGTGTTCGGCGTGCAGGGCCAGCGCATCCACCTCTACGAGATGAAGACGAACGACGGCGTCGAGAAGGAAGGCGGCGACCTCTGGACGATCGACGAGATCCACGCGCGCTTCGCCGACATCACGGCGTTCGAGAAGGCGGCGGCCACCGCCCCGCTGTCCGGCACGAAGGACGCCGACATCGTGGGAGAGGTGTTCAGCCACTTCCCCGCCGGCTTCAACGCGAAGCGCGCGGCCGACTGGCGCGCGAACATCCAGTGGGTCGTGAGCGGCGGCAGCAACCAGACCGTGGTCATCGAGAACGGCGGTGCGACCGTCCACGCTGGCCTCCACGGCACGCCGACCTGCACGGTCAAGACGGACAAGGCCACGCTCGTCGCCATGTTCAAGGGCGAGCTCGAGCCGACCAAGGCGTTCATGAGCGGCAAGGCGAGCGCCGACAACATGGGCGATCTGATGAAGATGGCGTCGGCCTTCGACTTCGGCAAGATCGGAGCAGCTTTCGCTTCTGGCAAGGCGGACGTTACCCCCGCCACGGCTGCCGCGGGCGGCGTTCCCCCGTCGGTGAAGGAGGGCGCCGCCGAGCCGGTCGCCGAGAAGAAGGCCCCCATCGGCAAGCGCTACGACGGCGGCTTCTGGTTCGTGGATCGCAAGGAGTTCCAGGCCTACGCGGCCGCGACGGACGACCAGAACTCGGCGTACCAGGGCGACGACGCCATCGCGCCGCCCATGTACCACACGCGCCCGTTCATCGGCCTGATGATGAAGCTCGCGACGGACCCGGAGCTCGAGCTCGACATGCTGCGCCTCGTGCACGGCGAGCACGCCATGCAGTTCCACCGCCCGCTGAAGCACGCGGACATCCTCGATCTCCGCGGCGAGCTCAAGTCGCTGGAGGAGAAGTCGTCGGGCCGCGTCGCGACGTACGGCTTGTACGGCTTCGTCGACGGCCAGCTCGCGATGGAGGGCACCACGACCTACTTCGTCCGCGGAAAGTCCAAGGACACCGGGGAGAAGAAGGAGCCCAAGGCGCCCGCTGCTCCCCCGCCGGAGCCCACCTGGGCCGTCGCGCAGCCTGTGACCGGCGACCAGGCCACCCGCTACGCCGACGCTTCGGGCGACCGGAACCCGATCCACCTCGACGCGGACGTCGCGAAGGCGGGCGGGCTGCCCGGGGTGATCCTGCACGGCCTGTGCACCATGGCGTTCGCCCAGCGCGATCTCGTGAACCACTACGGCGGCGACCCCGCGAAGCTCGCGTCGCTCTCGGTGCGCTTCGCCCGCCCCGTGTTCCCCGGCGACGCCCTACAGCTCCAGGTCTGGGAGTCCGCTCCTGGCGAAGTCGCGTTCGGCACGCTGGACGGCAAGGGCCAGGCGGTCATCGCCAACGGCCGTGCCACGTTCCGCTCGTGATCGTCTGATGCCCTGGAAGAAGGTTCGCTTCAAGGACCAGGACGTCTGGGCGGAGGTCGATCCGGCCGGCGGCTTCGTGGCCGACGGCGGGCGCGTGGCCATCCGCTACAAGGCGGACGCCGGGACGAAGATCTATCGCGCGGGCGCGAGCTCGCTCGTCGGCTCCCCGACGGCGAAGATCGAGGACCTGCCGGACGGCGTGTCCGCGGACGCGGCAAAGCCAGCGGAGAAATCCTCGAAGGCGTCGGGCTTCGGCTCCGCGGGCACCCGCACCGTAGCCCAGGCCGCAGCGGCGGCGACCGACGCGAAGTCCAGGATCGGAGCGCTCGATCCGACCACCATCCTCGCGTTCACCGACGGCGGGTGCCGCGGCAACCCGGGGCCCGCGGGCGCCGGCGCGGTCGTGAAGCTCCCCGATGGGACGGTATACGAGGCGTCCCTCCACCTCGGCCACGGGACGAACAACATCGGCGAGCTCTCGGCGATCGGGCTCGCGATCTCGCTGCTGGAAGAGGCCGGCGTGCCGCCGGACGCCCCCGTCGCCGTGTTCTCCGACTCGACGTACGCGCGCGGCGTCCTCACGCAGAACTGGAAGGCGAAGGCGAACCCCGAGCTGATCGCCACCGTCAAGGCGGCGTTGAAGGGTCGCAGCGGCACGAAGCTCCACTGGGTCGCGGGCCACGTGGGCGTCGCGGGCAACGAGCGCGCGGACGAGCTCGCGAATATGGGCGTAGCCGGCAAGAACACCCGGCGAAAGCTCGAGGCCACGCGTTGAAGGCGCGCAGCCTCAAGGCGATCCAGACGAGCGACCTGCAGCAGATCCTGCGCCTGGTGCACCGGGGCGACCTGAAGTGCCCGATCGACCGCGTGGGGCTCGCTGTGAACGGGCTGCTCCGGCTCGGGGACGACCTCGAGCTGCTGAGCGGGCTGGACGCGAAGGCGGTGCAGGCCGTGATCGTGGCGGTGCTGGCGGAGCGGAAGCGGTAGCTTCGCGGTCAGGCCCCGAGCACGTCGCCGGTCGGTGCAGGCGCCGCGCCGAACAGCCCGCCCTGCGCAAGATCCGTGATCGTCGACCACTTCTTCCGCACGAAGTACGGCCACGGACGCCCGGTATCCGCGTGCTCGCGCAGCCACTTCCGCGTCACGGGGTCGTGCGGGTAGCCGGAGCCGAGGGCGCCGTGCTCGTCCGCGAGGGCGGCCAGCGCGTCGTCGCGCGTGGTCTTCGCGAAGATCGAGGCCGCGCCGACGACGGGGTACGTTCCGTCCGCCTTTGGCTCGATCACCCAGGCCTGCGGTCGCTCGTCGGGCCGGAGCTGCCCTTCGAAGCGCGCGATCAGCTTGCCGACGCCCTTGGGGGGGCCGAGCGCGTCCATCCGCACCAGGGCCGGCCGGTAGCGGCGGATCAACGTGAGGATCGCGGCCTCCTCGAGCGCGTTGAGGCTCGCCTCGTCGATCTCGGTGGCGTGGATCGGCACCACGTCGTGGGTGCCCAGAGCCTCGAGGCGCTTACGTGCCTCCAACCGCCGCTTCGGCGTGAGGGTCTTGCTGTCGGCGGCCCCGGCGGCGCGCAGGGCGTCCGGATCCTCGAGCTCTACGACGAACCCGCCGACGTACAGCGCGCCCAGCACGCACCCCCGACCCGCCTCGTCGATGCCGAGCACCCTGCTCATTTCGCCGGTCCGAGGGCGGCTTCCGCGGCAGCGCGGACGTCGGGCCGGGCGTCCGACTTGAGCGAGGACACATATTGCCGGGCGAGCTCCGGCCGCCCGAGGCGCCCCCCCATCGTCGCGATGCCGGTCACCGCCGACGCCACGACCGTCGCGTCCCCGTCCCGAAGGAGGCTGGTGAGCCACGGCACGCAGGAGAGGCCGCCGAGCCCCGCCACCGACTCGCAAGCGGAAGCTCGAACACCGGGATCCGGGTCCGCGAGCATGCCCTGGAGCCGGGTGACCCACGCCGCCTTGTCGAGGGCGAGCACCATCCGCGCCAGGCCCCGGCCCAGCGCCGGGTCCACGCCCGCGCGGTACTTCCCGATCTGCGCCTGGAGCTCCGGCTGGCCGGCGGTCCGGATCGCGGCGAGCCACCGCTCGCGGTCGGCCGCCGGTGCGTCGCCGAGGCCGCGCAGGCGATCGCCCAGGTCGGCGGGCATGGCGTCGGCCTGTGGAGCGGGCTCGGGCACGGGCACGGTCTCGGCACCGGCCACGGGCACGGGCACGGGCACGGGCACGGGCACGGGCATGGGCACGGGCTCGGTCGCGGGAACGGACTCGGCAGCGGCCACGGGAGCGGCCAGGGGCGGGAGGGGGACGTCCTGCGCCGGATCCTCGGCGATCGCCCCGCGGTTCCACCAGATCTCCCGCTCCGGGCGGGGCTCGCGGCCCGACAAGCGCTCGATCGCCTTCAGGACCGCCGCCTTCACGCCCGGATCCGGGTCCGACATCAGCTTGCGCAGCTCGATCGTGAGGCCCGGACCGCCTGCGACGCCGATCAGCGCCGCCGCCCGGCCGCGGATCGACGCGCGCGCGTCCGCCAGG
>CAMCWU010000135.1 GCA_945882675.1 Klebsiella pneumoniae
CCGTCCGCGAACGCGACGCTCGAGGCGCTGGCGTGCCGGGTGCCGGCGGTGACGTCCGGGCGGGACGGTGCGGCGGAGATCGTGCCGGATCGGCGCCTGGTCGTGGCGGATCCGGAGGACGTCGCAGGGTTCGCGGAGGCGCTGGCGTACGCATGGGAGCGCGGGGGAGCGGGCTGCCGGGAGGCCGCGCTGCCGTGGACGTTCGCGCGCGCCGCCGCGGAGCTGGCGGAGATCGCGGCGAGCGTGTGAGTCGGGCGGAGGCAGAACGAGCTCCCGCTACGACGACAGGGGAGCGCGCTGGCGGGCGATGGGCGAGGAGCCCGGAGTGGGCGGCCGCAGGCCGGTCCCGCAGGGACCGAGCGCCAGCGAGCCCCGGAGGGGGCCGACTTCACCCACTCACGACTTCGGCCCGATGCGGGCCGAGCATCCTCGCTCAGCCGTCGCGTCGGCCGCCCCCCTCCGGGGTCGGCCGCCGCTCCTTGTGGCTCGGAGCCCGTCGTGAAACGCTCGCGCTGGCGCCGGCGCCCCCGAACGAGCACGTTGGGGACGTGGAGAGCTCCCCGGACATGGCCTCGCGGCTGGCGCAGGCGCGGATCCTCGCGCGGTGGGTGCGGCGTGACGCGCGCGGCGACCTGCTTGCGTGGCTGGCGCCGCGGTGGCTCGCGATCGGGCTCGGGTGCTCGCAGATCGACGCAATGGTGAGCTGGACTGCGACCGGCAGGGCATGGCGCGCGCAACCCGTGTGGGTGGCGTTCGCGGCTGCGATCCTGGTGATCGGGGTGAACGCGGTGGAGTCGCGGCGGCTGGTGGCGCGGCTGCTCCTCGGGCCGCGGCTGGGGGCGCTCCGGCGGCAGCCCGTGGCGGGGGCCACGTGGGGCCCGGCGGCGCTCGTGGTGCTCGCGCCGGTGGCGGGGCCGCTCGCGGTGATCGGGGCGATCGGGTACGGGCCGGCGGGCGGGGCGCTGTGGGCGGGGCTCGGCGTACTTCCGGCGTTGTCGGTGGCATCGGGGCGTCACGGGTGGGCTGCGGCGTCGCTGGCGGCGGTGGGGACGGTGGCGGGGCTCGCGCACGGCGGCGGGGTGTGGGCGTGGGCGGCGGCGATCTGGGCGATCTCGGCGCCGCTGGCGGGGATCGGGGTGGTGCGGTGGGCGGCGGACGGGCCGTCGGCGGGCCCGGCGACGGTGCCGTGGCGGCCGAAGACGGCGTTGCAGGCGCTGGTTTCCCGTGACCTGCTGGTCCTGTGGCGGACGCAGCGGCCGCTCCTGGCGTCGAGCCTGGTCGGAGTCCCCATCGCCGGTGGGATCGCGGGGATGCTGGCGTGGTCTGGCGATTGGGACAGCGGGACCCTCACGCTGGCCGCGACGTTCGGCCTGGGGGCGTGTGGCTGGCTCGCGCTGGCGGGGCCGTCTGCGGTGGCGCGGGGGCTTGGAAAGCAATTCGATCCACCGGAATGGCCTGTCACGGGGCTCGCGCGGGCGTCGTCGCTGGCGGTGGTGGCGGGCCTGTTGCTGGTCCCGGGCTGGGCGGCCGCGGCGGTGGCAGCGCCGGCGATCGGCGGCGGCCACCTGCGGATCGCGGGGTATGTCGCGGCGATCTCGGCGGGCGCCGCGTGGTGGGTAGCGGCGCGCCCGGGGCGTCCGGGGGTGGGCACGTGGCCGTGGTGGCTCGGGGCGTGCGCGGCGGGGAGCCTGCTGCGCGGGGGTGCGCTCTGGACCGTGCTGATCGCCGCCGCCGCCTTGCATCGCGCGGGCCGGATCCTCGAGAGTCGTCGGGGTATGCCATGAACGCTTCGCTCGTGTGCGAGGATCTCACGCTGAGCTTCCCGACCGGTCGGCGCGTCGGGCCGGTGACGTGGCGCCTCGGGCCGGGGATCCACCACCTCGCGGCGGCGAACGGGAGCGGGAAGACCACCCTGCTCCGGTGCCTGTGCGGCGCGTGGCGCGCGACGGGGATCCTCTTGGTTTGCGGTGGAGATCCGCGCACCGACCCCTCGGCCCGTCGCCACGTCGCCTTCGTCCCGTCGGAGCCCGAGCTCCCGGCGTTCCTGACCGTCGACGAGGCATGGCAGCAGCTCGCGGCGCTCCGCGGCGCCCTCGCGTGGGACGGCGCGGCGCTGCGGGACCGGCTCGGCCTCGCTGGGGGGCAGGCGCTCGGGCACTGCAGCGCGGGGCAGCGGCGGCGCGCGGAGCTCCTCGCGGGCGCAGCGGGAGATCCGGCGGTGATCTTACTCGACGAGCCGTTCGCGAACCTCGACGCGGACGCCACGGAGCGCGTCGCCGACGTCGTCGAGGGCTGGCGCGCGGACCGCGTCGTCGTGGTGACGAGCCACGGCCCGCTGCCCGTGCGCGCGGACGCGACGCTGCACCTCGGGAGCGGCTGATGGCCAGGATCCTCCTCGTGAACAAGCCGTTCGACGTGCTGTGCCAGTTCACGGACACCGAGGGCCGGCGGACGCTCGCGGAGATCTGCCCCGTACCGGGCGTTTACGCGGCCGGACGCCTCGATCGCGACAGCGAGGGCCTGCTCGTCCTCACCAACGACGGCCACCTCCAGCACCGCCTGAGCCACCCGCGGTTCGGCAAGCGCAAGGGCTACTGGGTCCAGGTCGAGGGCACGCCGACCGAAGACTCGCTGGAGAAGCTCCGCCGCGGCGTGATCATCGGCGGAGACACCACGCTCCCAGCAGAGGTGCGGTTGATCCCGGAGCCGCCGGGTCTGTGGCCCCGCGACCCGCCGATCCGCGTGCGACGCTCGATCCCGGACGCCTGGCTCGAGCTGTACATCGGGGAGGGGATGAACCGCCAGGTACGCCGGATGACGGCCGCCGTCGGTCTCCCGACGCTGCGGCTGGTGCGGTTCTCCGTGGGGCCGTACTCGCTCGACGATCTCGCGCCAGGGTCCTGGAAGGACGTCAGCTCTTCGCTGCCGCGATGACGGTCGCCGCGTGAGCCTCCGGGTCCACGTCGAGCCAGACCTGCTTGATCGTGCCATCCTCCCCGATGAGGAACGACTGGCGCGCCGCGAACTCGTCGCGGATCAGCGGGACGTGGAACGCCTTCGCGATCGCACCACCGGTGTCCACGACGAGCGGGAACGGGAGTGAGTGCTTCTCGATGAACGCCTTGTGGCTCTCCGCGTCCTGGGTCGACACGCCGTAGACCTGCAGGCCGGCGGCCTGGATCTCCGGCCAGCCGTCGCGCAGCCCCTCCGCCTGGGCGGTGCAGCCCGAGGTCTCGTCCTTCGGGTAGAAGTAGACGAGGACCTTCTTGCCCTTCAAGCTGGACAGAGGCACGCTCGTGCCGTCCTGCAGCGTGAAGGTGACGTCCGGCGCGGCGTCGCCCACGGCCAGGGCAGTCGGCGCGGCAGGCGCGGCAGGCGCGGCCTCCACCGGCGCGGGCGCCGCCGGGGTGACCACGGGCTCCGGGGGCGTGCCGCAAGCGGCGAGGAGGACGAGAGCGATCAGCATGCGGTGGGTCATACGGAAGCGTCGCACGCCGGGCAGGGTCGCGCAACGCGCACCCGCTGGCCCGGTTCCTGCTACGTGGGTTCCCCGCACGATGAGGTCCCCCGCGATGGCCGTCCGCCGCCCCGAGAAGCCCGCCCCCGCCCCCGGCGTCCGCCGCCCGGCGTCGCCCGAGAAGTCGCCTTCGCGGGCCGAGAGGCGCGCGGTTCGCCCCGTGGCCCGGCGCACCGGCTGCCTGGGCTGGTTCGCCCGCTTCGGCCTCGTGGGAGCGGTCGCGGTCGGCGTGGCGCTGCTCGTGGGCGCCGTCAGCACCGCCGCACTCTACAAATACTATATCGTGGACAACCCGGGTCCCCAGTTCGATCGAGACGCCATGCGGAAGATCATCTCGCAGGAAAGCCCGGTATTCTACCGGGATGGCGTCACGCCGGTGGGCGTGTTCTTCGAATCCGAGCATCGCGTCTACGTTCCGTATGAAGCGCTGCCGACGGCGTGGGTGGCGTCGATCGTGGCCGCGGAGGACTCGGCCTACTGGTCGCACCCGGGGTTCTCGGTCAAGCACATCACCCGTGCGATGATCGACAACGTGCAGGCCGGGTCGGTGGTCGCCGGCGGCTCCACGCTCACCCAGCAGACGGCGAAGAACCTGTTCTATCGCCCCGACCGCTCGCTGCGCGCCAAAGGCCTCGAGATGATGAACGCGCTCCGGCTGGAGGCGCACTTCAGCAAGGAAGAGATCCTCACCTTCTACGCCAACCAGTTCCATGTGACGGGCAACGGGCGCGGCTTCGGCATCGGGGCGCGGCACTTCTTCGACAAGGAGCCGGAGGAGCTCACCCTCGTGGAGTGCGCGTTCCTCGCCGGTCTCGTCAAGGCGCCCGCGTATTACGACCCGTTCCTGGGCGATCAGACCAAGCGCGAGGCCGCGATCACGAAGGCCACGACGCGCACCGCGTATGTGCTCGGCCGGATCGCGGACGTCCCGGCCGAGGATCTCGCGGGCTCCCGCCCCGGCGACGCCGTCGCGCAGAAGGCGTACGACGCGCGCGTCGCGAAGATCCGCGGCTACCAGGCGGAGGCCCGCAAGCTCCTGAAGGACGGGTTCCAGATCCCGTTCCGCCGCGGCACGTTCCGCTACGAGTCGTCGGCCGTCCTCGACGAGGTGGCCCGGCGCCTGGCAGAGCCGCCGTTCGACGCGATCCTCGGGGAGAAGGGCCTCGATCCGGCGAGCGGGCTCGTGGTCGTCACCACGCTGGACGTCGACGCCGAGCGCGAGGCGACCTATGGCCTGTGGCACCACCTGACTGAGGTCGGCACCTGGCTCGAGGGCCGGACCGTCGCCGACTTCGTGCAGGCGGGCGTGAAGCCGCCGCGGTTCGACCCGGATTACCCGCCCGCGAAGCATGAGTTCCGCTACGCCGTAGTGAAGGCCGTCTCGACGGAGGGCGGCAAGAAGCACCTGGATCTCGACCTCGGGGGACATCCGTGCACCGTGGACCGTGACGGCGTGACCCGCGCGGCGGTCGCGGCGTACCGGGCCGAGAAGAAGAGCTCGTCGGCGAAGGCGCCCGGCGCGGTGGTGGACACCTTCGCGGACGCGCTGGCGCCCGGGAGCGTGGTGTGGGTGAGCGTACGGGATCTCCCGACAGCCGCTCCCGCCCTGTGTGATCTGGAGCTCCGCCCAGAGCTTCAGGGCTCCGTGGTGGTCCTCGATCACGGAGAGGTCCGCGCGATGGTCGGCGGCAACGACAACCGGAACTTCAACCGCGCGACCGCGCTGCGCCAGTTCGGCTCGACCTGGAAGCCGCTGGTCTACCACTCCGCGCTCCAGCTCGGATGGTCGCCGGCAGATCTCCTCGATAACCGCCGGAATATGTTCGGGTTCAGCGGCACGTCCTACTGGCCGAGCCCCGACCACGCGCCCGCCGACACCGTGTCCATGGCGTGGGCCGGCGTGAACTCCGAGAACCTCGCGTCCGTGTGGCTGCTCTACCACCTCACGGACCGGCTCGACGGCGAAGAGATCCGGAAGCTCGCGCGCTCTCTCGATCTGGCGCAGCGCTCGGGAGAGGCCCCGGCCGCGTACCAGCTCCGGATCCAGAAGGCCGGGGTCCTGCCCACGCCCGGGCGGGTCGAGGAGTCCGTGTACCTGCACGCCCGCGCCGAGATCCTCTCGGCGATCCGGGAGTCCACGCACCCGGACGACGAGCTGAACCTGCTGACGATGCCGTACGGCTGGGGCCACGCGGCGGAGCGCGGCCGGGCCGGCGGGGACGACGAGAAGCTCGCGGCCCTCGAGAACAGCTGGATCGCGATGGCCGAGCGCCTGGAGGCGTGCACCGACCAGTACCGCGCGCTCGAGCTCGCCGTGGAGACCGGCGGCGCGCTGGACCCCGCGTCGTTCCCCGATCTCCGCGCGCGCCCGGCCGCGGGCGGACCCGCCGAGGTCGCGTGCGGCCGCGCACCCGACGACTTCCTCCCGATCGACGCCTGGCTCGCCGGGGACGCCCCGATCGAGGCGGAGCCGGAGCCGGAGCCGGAGCCGGAGCCCGAGCCCGAGCCCGAGAAGGGGGGTGGGTGGTTCAACCGCCGGAACGAACCCGACCCCAAGCCCGATCGCGGGAAGCCAGGCCGTCCGGATCGTCCTCGTCGATCCCCGCGGATCAGCGGCCCGCGCCTCGCTCCCCTCGATGACGTGCTGATCGACGGCCGCCTCCGCTGGGCCACCGCGGACGCCGTTCGCCGGGCCATGGACCGCCAGCGCCAGGTGTGGGAGATCGGCGGGCGCCCCGACCTGTACGACCCCGAGATCCTGTACTGGCAGCAGGACTTCCGCGTGCTCCTCGCGCTGAAGTACGTGGCGTCCCTCGCGGAGGAGTACGGCGTCGTCACCGAGCTCGCCCCGGTGCTCTCGCTGCCGCTCGGCGCGTCCGAGATCACGCTCGAGGAGGCGACCACCCTGTACGGCGGGCTCGTCTCGGGCGTCGCCTGGGAGTTTCCGGGCACCGCGGCCCGGACGGGCGGCACGAAGTCGCCGGTCGATCCCTCGCTCCTCATCGCCGAGATCCGCGACGTGGACGGCAACGTCCTGTACCGCGCGCGGCCGACGCCGAAGACCGTCGCCCCGCCCGCGACCGGCGCGATGACCGCGGACATCCTGCGCAACGTCGTGCGCTGGGGCACGGGCCGCCGCGCGCTGGACGCCGTGAAGGAGGGCGGGAACCCCGTGCCCCTCGGCGGCAAGACCGGCACCACCAACGACTACAAGAACGCCGCGTTCCTGGGCTTTGCCCCGCGGTCGACGACGGCCGGGTACGACCCCGCGAACGGCTACACCGTCGGCGTATATGTCGGGTACGACGACAACCGCCCGCTGACGAGCGGGGGGATCAAGCTCGCGGGCGCGAGCGGCGCCCTGCCGGCGTGGATCACCACGGTGCAGGGGATGCAGGCGGCCGGCCTGCTGGGCGACGACCTGCCCGCCCTGGCGACCGAGGGCGGCGCGTGGCCGCTCGCCGTCCCGCCGGGCCTCGCGCGCGTGGCGGTGGCCCCCGAGGTCGGGATCGCGGCGCCCGGTGCCGCGTACGATGCCGGGTCGCCGTCGATCCTCGTCGCGACCCAGGCCGCGCCGGAGGTGGATTTCCATCGGCGGGATCGGCCCGCGCGCGTGGCCCCTGGGACCGAGGCCGTCGCGCCGTCGGGTCGCCCGCGGCGCGGCGGTCGCCGCCAGGAGCCTACGCTTCCGGCCCCCGACGTTCGTGACGGGGAAGCCGAGCCGGAGCGCTAGCTCAGTCGGCCATGCTCTGGCCGAGGAGGCCCTGGTACGGCGTGGGAGCGGGCGTCGGAGCCGGGGTCTCGGTGCCCGAAGCCTCCGTCTCCTCGCCCTTCTTCGCCTTCTTCTTGTCGGCCTTGGCCTTCGCCTTCTGCTTCTTCTTGAGCGCCGCCGGGTCGTACTTGCCGAGGAGCTCGTCGCCGCGCGCCTTCCAGTCGACGACCTCGTACGCGATGCCCTTCGCCTGGAGCTGCGGCCCGAGGACGTCCTTCGGACCCACGATGGTCACGATGGCGTGGTCGGTGCAGCCCTGGACCAGGCGGATGATCTGTTCCGTCGACACGTTGGCGATGTCCATGCCCGCGTTGTCGATGAACTTCCAGTCCTCACCGCGCCGGACGGGCGCCGCGAGCGTGCCGGCCATCTGGGTGACCGACTGCGAGGTGATGCCGGAGGAGCGGGCTTCGCGCAGCTTGTGCAGCTTGACCATATCCTCCTTCACCTTGCCGGCCTCCACCTCCTCCGCGACCTGCATGAAGTACTCGATCGTGCGCGCCACGCCGCTGTTCAGCGCGAGCGAGCCGAAGCCGAGGACCGCCGAGTTGTCGTCGTTGACCTGGCCGAACGCGTACGGCGTGTAGGAGAGCGCCTCCTTCACGCGCAGGGTGTCGAAGACCTCTGCGCCGAGCACCGACCCGAGCACGCCGACGGCCGCGCGATCCGACTCGTCCTTGTAGTTGAGGCGGCAGTACATATCGGTCTGCGACTGGGTCTTCTTCGGGTCGTCGAACAGCAGGACCCGGGTGGGCGCGGTCGCCATGGCGGGGGCCTGGAACTCGCCGAGCCAGCTCGTGGTCGAGCCCTTGCCCTTCCAGCCGCCGAAGTGCTGCTCCGCCAGCTTCTGCGCCTCTGCCGGGTCGACGTTGCCGACGATCATCAGCACCGCGTTCTCGGGGTCCAGGTGCTGGTCGAGGTAGGTCTGGATCGTGCTGCTCCCGAACTCCTGGGCGGCCGTGGCCTCCTCCCAGGTCCAGTCCTGGTGCCAGGGCGAGCCCGGGTACAGGTGCTGGTCGATCGAGTCCTGGACGTGCCAGTCCCGGTCGGCCCAGTTGCTCTTGACGGCGTCGAACAGGTCTTTCTTCCACGGCGGGGCGCCCGACGTGTAGGGGTGCGCGCCCTCGACCTCGTCCCGCAGGACCCACAGCATGGCGTCGAGGTCGCCGGACGGCGCGTCGAAGTCCATCCGCATGGCGTTCGGCCAGACGGTGGCGCCGATGAGCGGGTAGGACACGGCCGAGAACAAGCCGGCGATGCCCGCCTGGAACGGCCAGCTCGCCCTGCCCGCGATCTGGAGCGGGTCGTTCGCCGAGCCCTGTGTGAACTCCTGCACGAAGTCGAGCTCGCCCTTGGCGCCGGTGGCGCTGCCGCCGCCGAAGACGAGCGACGTGCGGACGATCGGGGCCTCGCCGTGCGGCATGATCACGACGCGCAGGCCGTTGGCGAGCTTGATGTCGGTGATCTTCTTCGTGTCGGGGCGGACGCGGGCGTCCGCGATGTCCTGGGCCGTCAGCTTCGACAGATCGTCCGAGCCCTTCACGACGTCGTCACCCTTGGACGCGCCGATGTACCCGGACTCCGACGACGTGGTGTCGATCTGGTCCTCCGGCAGCGGGCTGACGACGAGCCGCGCGGCGCGGTCGCGCTTCATGTAGGTGTACGCGATGTTCGCGAGCTCGGTCCCCTGGATCTGGCCGTACTGGTCGAGCATGACCGAGTAGTACTTGGGGTCCGCCGTGAGGTGCGCGTACGTCCCGATGCTGTCCGCGCGCCCGCCGAAGACTGCGGCCACCGTGTCGAGCCCGAGGAGCTCGTCCACCAGGAACTCGTTCTTGGCGCGCGTGAACTCCTGGTCGATCTGGAGCTTGAGGTCCGGGTTCCACAGGACGGAGAACTGGTCGAGCATCTTCTCGACCATGTCTTCCGGGCGGACCTTGGAGTCCTTGATCTCGACGAGGCACATGAGCGTGGTGTTGAGCACCTCCGCCTGGGCGAAGCAGCCGCTGTTGTTCAGGTTGAGCTGCTTCTCCTGGTACTGGGAGAGCAGGCCGTTGAACATGACGTTCCCGGCCAGGTTGCCGAGCACGACCATGTCGATGTGGTCGGCGCGGTAGCCGCCGGGGAGCGACCAGCCGACGATGGCGATCGGCTTGTCCACCGGGGCGAGCTCCTGGCCGATCTCCTTGCTGCCGAGATCCGGGGGCGGCTCGCGCTGGTCAGAGATGCGCGGCTCGCGGGAGCCCGCCTTGGCGAACTTGAACAGCGCGTCCTGGCTGCGATCACCCGCCTTGCGGTCCGGGTCCCACGCGCCGGTGCTCCAGTCCGCCGGGTTCGCCTGATCCGGGGCGTGGTCCAGGCTCGGCTTGGGGAAGAGGAACAGGTCCGCCGCCGTCAGCTTCGGGTGGAGCAGCTTCGGGTCGAAGTTCTCGAAGATCAGCGAGAGCTGCTCGTTCGTGTCCGACGGGACGT
>CAMCWU010000136.1 GCA_945882675.1 Klebsiella pneumoniae
CCCAGAACACCGCCTGTAAGTTCAAGAACGGCGCGGCCAAGGACTGCCTCGAGACGCTCGCCGTGGCGACCTGCCCGGCGGACGGCGACGTGGACGCGGGCCTGCCCGTCACGTGTAACGAGGTGTACGTGAACTGCGCCCCCCTCGTCGGGGTCGATCCCGAGGATGGCTCCTGAAATGTCCCGCTTCCATCGAATCGCAGCATCCTTCGCCCTCTTTTCGCTGATCGCGACCAGCCCGGCCCTCGCCGCGAGCACGGTGAAGGCGTCGAGCGAGGGGAAGGACACCCAGGGCAACGCGCACCCCGCCGCGCACGCGTTCGACGGCTCGCTCACCACCGGCTGGGCGGAGGGCGACAGCGGCAGCGGAAAGGGCGCATGGATCGAGCTCAAGCTCGACAAGCCCACGGATGTCGCGTCCGTCTCGATCTGGCCGGGCCGCCTCGAGCTGGTGTCGCGGTCGCTCCGCGAGTACGGGCGTCCGTCCTATGTGACCGTCACGTTCACCACGCCGGCGGGCCCCGTCACGCAGCAGGTCCGCATCCTCGACCCCGGGTCGGAGGGCGCGTTCCGCCAGGATGTCCCGATCGTCGCCGCGAAGGCCACGGCGATGAAGATCACGATCGACGAAGCCGTGACCGGCGGCATCTACGATCTCACGTTCATCGCAGAGGTCGCGATCAACCTCGTGGCCGGCGAGAACGGTCCGCCCGTGGCGGCGTTCCAGACCTGGCTCGCGTCGCCGGCGGGGCAGGCCGCCGTCGGCAAGGACCGCGAGGAGATCATCGCGCTGTTCAACCAGATCAAGGCGGCGGAGTTCGGTGATCGCGACGCCCTGTCCGAGATCATGACGCGCGCCGCGGACGCCGCGCCGGCGCTCCGGGCCCAGGCCCAGAAGCAGGTTCCGGCCGGGTTCCGCGTCCAGGCGCTCCCGCCGGACGAGTCCGCGATCCAGGCGCTCCTCAAGCTCCGCGACGCGAACGCCATCCCGGCCCTCGAGCTCGCCGCGCTGCGCGCCACGGGCCCGGCCGCCGCGAAGCTCACGGACCAGGCCTCCATGTTCGAAGCCTACGGCCAGATGGTCGGCGGCGGACGCCGGAACCTGCCGGCGTGGGGTGACCGGGGCTGGGAGCGGGGCGCGCTCCAGAGCCTGGGCGAGCCGATCTCGATCGCCGTCAGCAAGTACGGCGACATCTTCGTGGCGGACATCGCCAACAATCGCGTGCAGCGGTTCGACCCCAAGGGCGTCTCGCAGCAGGCTTGGGGCCTCGAGCCCGACATCACGAACCAGTGGTTCGGGCGCACGCGGGCCTGGTACGCGTCGGGCTCGCGCCCGGGGACGGACGCCGGGGCGTTCACCCAGCCGGTGAGCCTCGCGCTGGTGCCCGGGAAGGGCGGCGACGGGTTCGCGGCGCTCGACGCGCTGGGCCGCGTCACGGTCACGGACGCCGAGGGCAAGGTCACGGCGACCTTCCAGATCCCGGCCGGCAGCGGCAACATCTCGCCCGCGGTCGGGGGAGAGGGCCACATCGTCCGCGTGGGCAAGAAGCTCGCGGTGATCTGGGGCAACGAGGGCTGGACGTTCGGCCTGGACGGCACGGAGGAGGGGCACTTCGAGCTCGCGGACGGCTCGCCGACCGGCGCGGTGGCGCTCGGCAAGAACCTCGGGCTCGTGTACCGGGATCAGCTCGTCCAGTACAGCACCACGGGGTTCCGCTACGGCGAGCTCCTGGACGGCGCGCTCGGGACCGGGTTCGAGACCTGGGGCGCGGCGGTCGACGAGAAGGGGAAGCTCTGGGCGATCCTCGATACGGGAGAGGTCGTGAAGTTCAAGAAGCCCGGCCTCGTGGACTTCCGGTTCCAGCTCACGAAGTGGTCGCTCACAGTCCCGCGAATCGCGGCGTTCGACGACTTCGTGTACGTCACGGCCGGCGACAAGATCATCCAGGGCGACGCGCTCGAGCTCGCGGCGGCGGGTGAGCCGGAAGTGGGGGGTTGATCCTCCCGCTGCTCCTGGCGGCGTGCGACGTGCTGGACACGCCGGCGCCCGTACCCGTCGTCGCTCCGCGCGCTGCCGCGCCCGCCGCTCTCCCCGACGTGCACTGCGAGCTCCCGACCCGCATCGGGAAGACCCCGTCGCCGGTCCCGGCGGACGAGAACATCCTGCACGTCCGCGACCTGCTGCTCGGGGTCGTGGTGAGCCACGATCTCGACCCGGGCAACCCGTGGGCGATCGTCCACGGCATCCTGGCGCTCGCCCCGAACGCGGAGCTCACGAACGGCGCGCCGGCGGCCGAGCATGTCTTCGCCGAGTACGCCGAGTGGCGGGACGTCGGCGGGAAGCCCGCGGTCGGCTTCCCCCGCAAGCGCGGCGCGATCCGCGTGGAGCCGCACACGGACCTCGTCCTCAAGGCGCTGACGGAGGGCGCTTTCGCGTTCGACCGCCCCCTGACGGTCCAGGGAAAGCCGGCGACCGCGGACGATCTCTTCCGGCACAGCCTGTGGAAGACGTGGGTCGCGGGCGACGCCGTCAGCGCCGACTCCTGGAACGACACGCCGTGGACGCTCCAGGCCGTCGCGGCCTGCACGCCGGGCGACCTGGCCTGGACGGCCGAGGGCGACCACTCCATGACGCTCGACGGCTACACCCACGCCGTCGCGACGAAGCTCCACTCCGAGACGCAGTTCATGCGGGACGCCATGGCGGCCGGCGACGTCGTCCAGAAGCGCAAGCAGGGGATCTTCGCCTACACCTGCGGCGGGACCCACCTGATCATGGGCGCGGTGTACGCGGTGGCGCGCGGCCACGGGGAGCCCGGGGATCGTGAGCTCGTCGCCCAGGAGCTGCCGACGCTGCTGTGGCGCATGGATCTCGAGCTGAAGGTCGTCGACGACCTGCTCCCGAAGCACCCCGAGTACACCGAGATCCTGCTCGATCAGCGGATGAAGTTCCTGGGACACCTGCTCGAGACCGCGCACAAGGCCGCTGCGATGGGGGTGTTCACGCCGGACGACGCGCAGCAGGCGCAGCTCCGGCGCGCGCTCGACGAGCTCGTGAAGACCGTCGGGACGATGGAGCAGCTCGGGCTCCTCACCCCCGAGTCGCTCGCCCGCCTGAAGGCGAAGAACGAGCAGACTTACTTGGATTACATCGGGGACGCGGCGCACGCGGTGCGGGGGATCGACCTGGCAATCGGGGCTTCGGGCATCGCGTACTGACCCCCGAGCGCCGGATCGCCCTGCGGGCGCGCGGACCGGCGCCCGGCCACCGCGGGCCGGGTGAGATCTACAAAAAGTAGATCTACCGGTCCAGGTCGAGCGCCTGGCTGACCGTGTACGCCGTGACGTTCACGATCTCCTGCACGCCCGCGTACGTCGGAATCACGCTGACCGGGCGGCGCATGCCGACGACGAGCGGCCCGAGCGTCTCCGCGCCCGACATGCTCTGGAGCAGCTTGTACGCGATGTTTCCGGGCGTCAGGTCCGGGAACACGAGCACGTTCGCCGGCCCCTGGAGGTGGCTGAACGGGAAGCTCTTCTGGAGCTTGTCGTGGTTCACGGCGGTGTCCGCCTGCATCTCCCCGTCGATCTCGAGATCGGGGCGGCGCTTGCGCACGATCTCGGTCGCCTGGCGCACGCGCACGATCTCCGGGTCGTCGCTGTACTCGCCGAAGTCGGAATACGACAGCATCGCGATCCGCGGCTTCTGACCGAAGGTCTCGGCCACGCGCGCGGTGTTCAGCGCGATCTCGGCTAAGCGCGTGGCGTCCGGGTGCAGGTTCACCGTGGGATCGCCCAGGAACAGGAGGCGGTCCTGGAAGATCATCACGTACACGCCCGAGACGGCGGCGCTCTCCTGGTTCGTGCCGAGGATCTGGAGCGCGGGCTTGAGCGTCTGGCCGTAAGCGCGGCCGAGGCCGCCGACCATGCCGTCCACGAGGCCCTGCTCGACCATCATCACGCCGTACCAGAGCGGGTCGCGCAGCAGCGCCCGCGCCGTGGGGAGCGTGACGCCCTTGCGCTGGCGCTTCTTCCACAGCGCTTCCGCCAGGCCGGCGAGGTTCTGCGAGGTGCCGAGGTCCTCGATCTCCACACCGTCGAGGTCGAACTTGAGCTCTGCCGCGCGGCGGCGGATGATCTCCTCGTCCCCGACGAGGACGGGCGTCGCGAGCTTGTCTTCGCGCACGAGCTGGATCGCGCGGAGGACCTGGGGGTTCGCGCCCTCCGTGAACACGATGCGCTTGCGGGCGCCGGTGCGGGCGCGGCGGAACAGCGGCGCCATGATGCCCCGCGACTTCTCCACGAGCCGGAACAAGTGCTCGCGGTACGCCTCCATATTCTCGATAGGCTCGCGGGCTACGCCGGAAGCCGCCGCGGCCTCTGCCACGGCCGGCGCGACCCACGTGAGCACCCGGGCGTCGAACGGCTTCGGGATGATGTAGTCCGGCCCGAACGAGAGCTCATCGAGACCGTAGGCGCGAAGCACGTTGTCCGGCACGTCCTGGCGGGCGAGGCCGGCGAGGGCGTGCGTGGCCGCGACCTTCATCTCCTCCGTGATCTTGCGCGCCCGGCAGTCGAGGGCGCCGCGGAACACGAACGGGAACCCGAGGACGTTGTTCACCTGGTTCGGGTGGTCCGAGCGGCCAGTGGCGACGATCGCGTCGGGCCGGGCCGCCCGCGCGACGGCGTACGGGATCTCGGGGTCCGGGTTCGCCATGGCGAAGATGATGGGCCGGTCCGCCATGGGCTGGACGTCCGCGGCGCCGAGCACGTTCGCCACGGAGAGCCCGACGAACACGTCCGCGCCGACCAGGGCCTCCTTGAGCGTGCGCGCGGGAGAGTCGGTCGCGAACGCCTCCTTCTCCGAGCCGAGGTCCGTGCGCCCGCGGTGCACCACGCCCTTGCTGTCGCACAGGATGATGTTCGCGGCCTGCGCCCCGACCGCGCAGTACAGCTTCGCGCACGCGATGGCGGCGGCACCTGCGCCCGAGAACACGATCCGCGTCTCCGCGATGTTCCGCTTCGTGAGCGCGACCGCGTTGATCAGGGCCGCGGCGGAGATGATCGCCGTGCCGTGCTGGTCGTCGTGGAAGACCGGGATGTCGAGCTCGGCCTGCAGGCGCCGCTCGACCTCGAAGCACTCGGGCGCCTTGATGTCTTCCAGGTTGATCCCGCCGAACGTCGGGGCCATGGCCTTGACGATCATCACCATCTCGTCCACCGTCTTCGCGTCGAGCTCGATGTCGAACACGTCGATGTCGGCGAACTTCTTGAACAGATTGGCCTTGCCCTCCATCACGGGCTTGCCGGCCTTGGGGCCGATGTCGCCCAGGCCCAGGATCGCCGTGCCGTTCGTCACGACCGCGACCAGGTTCCCGCGGGCCGTGTACTTGAAGACGGCCTCCGGATCGGCGTAGATCGCCATGCATGCCTCGGCGACGCCGGGCGTGTACGCGAGGGAGAGATCGCGCTGGGTGGCGAGCGGCTTGGTCGGTACGACCGCGATCTTCCCCGGGCGGGGCTCGGAGTGGTAGCGGAGCGCGTCGGACTCTTCGGCCATGCGGGGACCTCGTGCAGGGGGCGAGCGTAACCACGGAGCCGGGGCGTGTCGCGCGGCGACCCGTTGCACCTCGGTGTCAGCGGGATACCGGATCGCGTTCGAGTCGGGCAGGGGATCGCCGGCAGCTCCAGGTCGCCTCGGCGGCGCGGAGAAGCGGGAGGAAAGTCCGAGCTCCACAGGGCAGGGTGCTGGGTAACTCCCAGTCGGGGCGACCCGGAGGAAAGCGCAACAGAGAGCAGACCGCCATCTCACGTCTTCGGGCGTGGGATCCGGACCGGGCCGCCAGCCAACCCGTACGGGCACGACTGTCGGCAGGAACGGGAGGGGCAACCCTCGGTAAGGGTGAAAGGGTGCGGTAAGGGCGCACCGGCGCCCCGGGTGACCGGGGCGGCCAGGCAAACCCCATCCGGAGCAAGATCTAAGAGGGGTCAGGCGGCTCGCCTCATGACCCCGGGTTGATCGCTCGAGATCGTCGGTAACGGCGGTCCTAGAGGAATGATCTCCGCCCTGTCGGGGGTGACCACGGCAGGGGACAGGACTCGGCTTACGCGCGGCTCGAACACCCCTTGGATCCTCGGATCCAGGGGGTTTTCCTTTGTCAGTACTCCCTGCGATCCGCGGTCATGGCAGGGTCACCGGCTCGCGCGGCTGCGCGGGGATCAGCCACCGCAGGCACCCGCGGCACGGCACGATCACGCCGCGGAGCAGATCCGAGAGGTGTTGCTGGAACACCGCGATGTTGCAGGCGCTGCACGCGTCGGCCTTCACGTACGCGACAGCGCTCCCCTTCCGCTCGAGCTGCGCGAGATACCGCGAGCGCGTCTCGCGATCGAGAGGGACCAACGCCCGATCACGGGCCGCGACCCGCAGGATCCGCTCGGCGTCTAGTGTGGCGACGAGCGCGGGGACCTCCGCCTCCGCCACGAGGCGGGCGGCCTTCGCGGCGGCGAGCGCGTCCTCCGCGCGCTTCACGGCGGTGCGCGCGGGGTCCTGGGCTTCGAGGTTCACGAGCGAGCGGGTCTCCGCGTCGTCCATCATGGCCTCGGAGCGGGCGCGCTGGCGCTCGGCGGCGTCGGCGTTACCGTGGCCGCCCTCGAGCATGCGGATGGCGGCGGCGCGGTTGCCCCGGTACTCCTCGACCTCGCGCTGGAGCTGGCGCTCGGCGGCGACGAGGGCCGCGAGCGCGGCGCGGGCTGCCGTGTCGTCCGCGGTGGCGCGCTCGACGGCGGCGCGGGCGTCCGCCAGGCGCGCGCCTGCGTTTGCGAGCGCACGATCGATCGCCTTGATCCTGCGGTCTTCCGCGTCCGTCGCCGCGAGGGCCATCAGATCCGGGTGCAAGCCACCTCCAGCGGAGTAGTGTACCCCACGCGCGCGGCCGTGCAGCAGGGAGCGGGGATGGGGAAGCTCGTCGTGTCCACGTTCGTGACGCTGGACGGCGTGATGGAGGCCCCCGGCGGCGAGCCCTCGCACCCGCACACCGGCTGGGCCGGCGACTTCATGGGCGCCGAGGAGGTCGCGTTCAAGGAGGCGGAGGTCCGCGAGGCCGGGTCGCTTCTGCTCGGCCGGGTGACGTACGAGTCGTTCGCGGGCGCGTGGCCCGGCTACCAGGGCGCGTTCGCGGACCGGATGAACGCGATGCCGAAGCACGTGGTGTCGGCGACCCTCCGGGACCCGGCCTGGGCGAACACGACCGTGCTGGGCGGTGACCTGGACGCGGTGGCCGCCCTGAAGGCGAGGGAGACCGCCCCGATCTTCGTGATGGGCAGCCGCACGCTCGCCCAGGCGCTCATGGAGCGCGACCTCGTGGACGAGTACCGGCTGATGGTGTTCCCGGTGGTCCTCGGCAGTGGAGGCCGGCTATTCCCGGAGACGCCGCGGAAGACGACGCTCGTGCACGCGGGCATCCGCGCGTTCGCGTCGGGGGTCGTGCAGCACACGCTGTCGCGCGCGTAGCCGGCGTGGCGTATCCCCGGATCCCGCCGCCGAAGGTCGATCTGTGGGAGCTGGTGGCGCGCCTGCGCGCGGGGGACTCGTCCGCCGTCGGGCCGTGCGTCGACTTCGTGTGCACCGAGACCCGGGGCTACTGGCACAACCGGGGGCGGGCGGCCATGTGCCGGCGTTTCAAGCATGTCCCGCTCGACCCCGACGACGCGGCGCGGCTGGTGGCCGCGATCCTGCCGCGATTGCGTGAGGGGTCGATCCCGCAGCAGTTCCGCGACCAGCTGGGGCTCGCGATCCTGCTCGACCCCGACGAGGCACGCGCCGTCGCCCGCGCCGCCGCCACGGACGAGCGGGAGTACGTGCGCCGGTTCGCGGCGTGGGTGCTCATCTCCAAGAGATGACGGCAGAGGACAGCAGCGAGGTGGGCCCACCAGGACTTGAACCTGGGACACTCCGGGTATGAGCCGGGTGCTCTGACCAACTGAGCTACGGGCCCGTGAATCTCGCTCTACGACTCCGTGAACGCCCGTAGTCGCTTGCTACGCGACGGGTGGCGGAGCTTGCGGAGGGCCTTCGCCTCGATCTGGCGGATGCGCTCGCGCGTGACCTCGAAGTCCTGCCCGACCTCTTCCAGCGTGTGGTCGTGCGGCTGGCCGATGCCGAAGCGCAGGCGGAGGACGCGCTCTTCCCGCGGGGTGAGCGTGGCGAGCACCTTGCGGGTGGTCTCGATCAGGCTCGCGCGGATCATGTTGTCGGCGGGCGAAACGGTAGTCTTGTCCTCGATGAAGTCGCCCAGGTGGCTGTCCTCCTCCTCCCCGATCGGGGTCTCGAGGGAGATCGGCTCCTTCGCGATCTTCAGGATCTTGTGGATCTTGTCGACCGGCATCTCCATCTTGTCCGCGATCTCTTCCGGACGCGGCTCGCGCGCGAGCTCCTGCTGCAGGTATTTCTGCGTGCGGACGACCTTGTTCATCGTCTCGATCATGTGGACCGGGATGCGGATGGTCCGGGCCTGGTCGGCGATGGCGCGCGTGATGGCCTGGCGGATCCACCAGGTGGCGTACGTCGAGAACTTGTAGCCGCGGCGGTACTCGAACTTCTCGACGGCCTTCATCAGGCCGATGTTGCCTTCCTGGATGAGGTCGAGGAACTGCAGGCCGCGGTTCGTGTACTTCTTGGCGATCGACACGACGAGGCGGAGGTTCGCCTTGACGAGCTCCGACTTGGCCTGGTCGGCCATGGCTTCACCGCGGCGGAGGTCCTGCGCGGCCTTCTGCAGGTCGTCCCGGGTCATTCCCGTGGCCTTCTCGATCTTGCGGACCTTGCGGAGCTCGCGGCGGACGCGGCTGTCGAACTCGCGCCAGCGCTCTTCGTCGATGCCGGTGCGCTCGATGACGTCCACGCCCGCCATGTCGAGGTTGCGGCGGACCTTCCGGATAGAGGGGCGCAGATCGCGGACCGGGAGCCGCGCGTCGCGCGCGACCATCTCGATCTCCTTCTCGGCGCGAGCGACTTCGATCCACGCGTCCTGCATGGACAGGCTGATGAGCCAGATCTGCCGCTTGGACAGGTCGAGCGTCTCCATGAGCGAGTAGAGGTCGTCCTCCGTGTTGCGGATGCCCTCCTCGATCTCGTCGCGGCGCTTGCGGGCCTTGGTCTTCTCGCGCTCGTCCCGCAGGTGGGCGAGGTGGGCGAGCCATTCCGCGGCCTGCTGCTTGACCTGGGCGAGGGTCTTGCCGCCGCGCGTCTTGTGCGGGCGCGGGCGCTTGCCGCTCTTGATGGCCTTCTGGATCCGCTCTTCGTCTTCGAGGATCAGCTCGTCACAGAAGGAGACGCCGACCTCCGACGTGAGCGCGATGCGCTTGACGGTGAGCTCGCCTTCTTCGATGCGCTTGGCGATCTCGATCTCGCCTTCGCGTGACAGCAGCGAGACCTGGCCCATGTTGCGCAGGTAGACGCGGACGGGATCGTTGCTTCGCGCGACCTCTGCCGCCTTCTCGTCGACCTTCGGGGCGCCGCGCCGCTCGGCTTCTGCGCGCTTGCGGGCTTCGTTCACGATCTCGATGTCCATGTCCGAGAACATGATCATCACGTCGTCCAGCCGATCGGAGGTGATGAGGTGAGTCGGGAGGAAGTTACTCATCTCCTCGTAGGTCACATACCCGCGCTGCTTGCCGATGCTGATGAGCTGCTGGACTTCAGGCTCCGACAGGTCCTTCTGCATGGTCATGGGGTGTTC
>CAMCWU010000137.1 GCA_945882675.1 Klebsiella pneumoniae
GGCCGAGCGCGCTCGGGTCCACGCCCGTGAGATCCACGCCCGTCAGGTCCACGCCCGTCAGGTCCGCGCCGTCGAGCGTCGCGTCCGCGAGCGTGGCGCCGCGCAGGATCGCGCCCGCGAGCTTCGCACCCGTGAGGTTCGAGCGGGACAGATCCGCGCTCGTGAGGTCCGCACCCTGTAGGTCGGCGCCGGCGAGGTTCGCCCCCGGGAGCTGTGCGCCCACGAGCGACGCGCCAGACAGGTTCGCCTCCGGCAGCCGCACGTCCCGCCCGCTCACGCCGTCCATCTTCGCACCGGACAGGTTCGCGCCCGGCCCCGACAGTCCGCCGAGCGACGCGCCCGTGAGGATCGCCCCCGAGAAGTCGGCCTTGCCGATCTGTGCGTCCGCCAGGTCGGCGCCCGTCCAGTCCGAGCCCGAGACGTCGGCCTCCTTGAGCCGCGCGCCGGCCATGCACACGTTCGCGCCCTTCGAGCCCTTGAGCACGGCCTGGGTCAGGTCTGCCCTCGAGAAGTCGCCGTCCGCGAGGTCTGCGCCGTCCAGCCAGGCGCCCGTCCAGCGCGACTTCAGCGCGAGCGCCCCGCGGAGCCGCGCGCCCGATGCGTCCGCCCCTGCGAAGCTCGCCCGCACCAGGTTCGCCTCCGCCAGATCGCACTCGGTGATATCCGACTTATCAAGGTTTGCACTAGAGAAATCGACCCCGGCGAGCAGCTTGCCCGAGAGGTCCGCCGCGAACAGCTCCGGCTTGGACCGCTCCCCGCGGCGGGCGTTGAAGCCTTCTACGTCCTCGGCGTCCAGGAGCTCCAGCAGCCCGGTCGGCTTCTCGGTCATCTACCCTCCGAGCGGCCGGTGTAGCCGTGCGGGACCTCGGAGGCCAGCCACCACGCCGCGACCTCCTCCGCGACGTCCGCCGGCGCTCGCCCGGCCGTGTCCACGTGCAGATCCGCCTCCCGGTACGCCGCGATCCGCGACGCGAACCGCTCCTCCACGCCCGGCCCCCACGCCGGCCGCTCCGTCGGATCCGCAGCCACCCGGGCCCGGATCTCGTCGAGCGGGGCAACCAGCACGACCCGCCACACGCACCGGAGCCGCGCGCGGCTCCCCTCCGAGATCCACGCCCCGCCACCGGTCGCGATCACGCACGCCGCCCCCGCCAGCAGCTCCGCCAGGACCGCGGCCTCGCGCGCGCGGAACGCGCTCTCCCCCGCCGCCAGCTGCGCGGGGATCGGCCCCCACCGGGCCGCGAGGATCGCGTCGGTGTCCATGAACGGGGCGCCGGCGCGCGCCGCGACGAGCGCGCCGACCGTGGACTTCCCGACCCCACTGAAGCCGCCGAGAGCCAGCCCGCGCCGCACCTTCCCTCCCATGGACCGCGCCGGTCCCGCCCGGCTCTGGTACCATGCCGCATCCGGCCAGGAGAGGGTGAGGCATGAACCGGCTCGAGATCCTTCAGGAACGCGTGAACGCCTACCTCGGCGAGATGGAGCTCGTCCCCGAGCAATCGGAGGACGGCCTCTACCTGTTCAAGTACGGCTCCACCGTCGTGATGATCTCCCTGTTCGAGGAGGCGGACGACACCTTCTGTCGCTTCGCGAGCATCATGCTCAAGGACTTCGAGCCGAACCTCGAGCTGCTCCAGCGCCTGCTGCGCCTGAACACGGAGGTCCTGTTCGGTTCCTTCCTGCTGTTCGAGGACAACACGCTGTCGTTCTCGGCCACGCTCCTCGGGAACCACCTGGACTTCGACGAGTTCGAGAAGACCCTCCGCTACGTCGCGAAGGTCTCCGACGACTACGACGACGATCTGCAGGCGCTCGGCGGCGGGCAGCGTGCAGAGGACGTCCTGCGGGAGGGGTAGATCCTCCCGCGTCCCCGCGCCGGTGTTATACGCCACGGAATCGAGGAGAAGCGTCATGTCCAAGCGTCCGGTGTTCACGCTGCCAGCTGCCGGCCTCTTCATGGACCTGTCCGGCCCCGACCTCACGATCGAGTACGACGGCGACCTCGTCATCGAGCAGACCTTCGGAAAGACGCTCAAGAGCGCGCGGGCAACGGGCAACCTGACGGTCAAGCTCGATCGCGTCACGGGCTCGCTCTCGTCGGGCGGCACGCTCACGGTGATCGGCGATATCGACGCCGACAAGCTCCACGGTCGCCAGATCGTCCTCGATCGGCAGACGGTCCGCGCGCGCTCCATCTCGGCGGAGGAGCGGATCGCGATCGGCCCCGCGAAGCTCACGGTCGACATCATCATCGCGCCGGAGATCATCGTCGATCCCAAGGTTTCGGGCCGCGTGACCGTGATCGAGAGCCTCAACGACGTGGGGCCGACCAAGATCAAAGGCGGCTTCAACCTCGCGGACTACGAGGACACGCTCGGTAACTCGGACGAGTTCCTCAGCGATCGCGGGCTGACCCGGCTCGACGGCCGCGGTCGGCAGGACATCCCCACGCCCGTCCTCGACCATGTGGACGATGAGCTCGTGGACGACCCGCAGTCCCTCTCGGTGGAGGACATGGAGCCGCTCGCAGAGCAGCCGCCCGTCGTGAACGAAGATCTGCACCGCAAGCTTTCGGAAGCGCTGGTCAAGATCGTCGGCTGCTACGAAGGCGCGGATCTCCCACCTGCGATCTCGGAGCTCCGCCTGCTCGTGGACTCCAAGGACTACCCGGGGCTGCGCCAGAGCATCACGGAGATCTGGAACGGCCTCCTCGGTTACCACCAGAAGCGCGGGATCCGCCCGCACCACCAGGTCACCCACGCCTTCAACGTCATCCACGGGCTGGTGCAGGAGTGAGGGTCAGCCGCCTGTTCCTGGGCAGCCTGGCCCTCTCGGCCCTGGGCGGCTGCAACAGCTACGACATGTTCCGCGTCGGCGGCTACGCGCAGCAGACGTTCTCGAACAAGGCCGACATCCTCTTCGTCATCGACAACTCGGACTCGATGGTAGAGGAAGCGCAGGCCCTCGCCTCGAACTTCCCCACGTTCATCGCCGGCCTGCAGACGGAGGACGCCAGCTTCAGCTACGACGGCCTCGGTGACGCCGTCGAGAACTACCAGACCTACGTGGTCGATCGCGGCGCGTTCGTCGACTACCAGTTCGGCATCACGACCACGGACATGGGAGAGGCGAACGGCTCTCTCGTGGGAGAGGTCCCGATCGTCAAGAAGGGCAGCCCGACGCTGGCAGAGGACTTCAACGCGAACCTCCTGTGCAACGCGTTCTGCGCTGCGGACGCCGACGCCGTGAGCACCGAGCAGGCGGCGGATCTCGACGCCCTGTGCGGCACCAACTCGTGGATCGGAAACTGCGGTTCCGCGTCCGAGCAGGGGCTGGAAGCCGCCTACAAGGCCATGTGCCGCTCCGTTCCCAACCCGCCGCTCGACTGTTTTCTGGGCGGCGAGACCACGGACTCGGAGGCCTTCTTCCCGCTCGACGAGTCGGACACGCTCTCGAACGAAGGCTTCCTGCGACCCGGCTCCACGATGATCACCGTCGTCGTCACGGACGAGGGCGACGACAGCGCCCGGCTCCCCACGGCGGAAGCCGTCCCGGTCCCGTACGAAGCCCTGTTCAACGTGTTCGGCCAGCGCATGTCGTGGGTCGCCATCGCGCCCACGCTCACCGCCGACTACGAGGTCGCGTGCCCCGGCACCGCCACGAACTGGGGGGTCATCCGGTATAAGTACTTCGTCGAGCAGACGAACGGCCTGTTCATCCCCATCGATGACGGCAACGTGCAGGGGTCGGACACGAGCATCAGCTGCGGGCAGGTGGACTTCGCGGACGCCCTCGACCAGCTCGGAAACCTGCTGCAGAACCTGTTCAACTCGTTCCCGCTCCAGTCCGTGCCGCAGGAGGACACGATCATCGTGTTCGTGGACGGCCTGGAGTCCGGCGAGTCCGAGACCGCCACGGTCGACCAGTTCGGGATCGACCGCTTCTCCGACGGCTGGACCTACCGGCCGGAGGACAACTCCATCGTGTTCCACGGCACCGCCATCCCCGGCTTCGACAGCGAGGTCCTGGTCTACTACCAGCCCGTCGACGGGATGCCGCGCGATCTCCCGTTCTAGAACATCTTCCGACCTTCTCGTGAATCCTCTGAGGTAGCATGCGTCCGGCTGCGTTCTCCCTGGCCCTCTTCGGCATGTGCTGGTCGACGTCCGCGAACGCGCAGGACACGCTCGAGATCGGCGTGCTGCGAGACACGGACCTCTCCGTCGTCCAGAAGAAGCTGTACCCCAAGGACGATCGGACGGAGATCGGCGTGCACCTCGCCGTGATCCCGTTCGACGCCTACGTCTGGTCGCCGAACGTCCAGCTCTCGTTCGACAAGCACTTCACGGACGCGATCGGCCTCTCGGTCGTCGCGGGGGGCGGCTACGGCTTCACCACCGCCACCTACCGGCTGCTCGACTCCCCGACCTTCGGCGTCGCACCCTATGCCTACCGGTACCTCGGCTCCGCGCTCATCGGGGCGACCTGGTCGCCGGTCTATGCGAAGCTGAACTGGAACGGCGCGCGCGTCATGCACTTCGACGTGTACGGCGCGGCCCGCGCGGGCGCGACCGTAGAGCAGTCGGTGCTCCCCGACGGCGGCCTCGCGTTCGGCCCGACGCTCTCGCCGGCCGTCGGCGCCCGGATCTGGCTGTCAGAGCGCACGACCTTCCGGCTGGAAGTGCGCGACGATCTCCTCGTCGAGCGCCGCGAGCTCACGCAGACCTGGAACTTCAAGCAGAACCTGAACGTCCAGTTCGGCCTGACCTTCTTCGGCGCCGTCAAGGAGGGTCGTCCGTGAAGCTCACCTGCACGGCGCTGGCGCTCCTGCTCGCGGGGAGCTCCTGGGCCAAGCCCCCTCCGAAGCCGGAGCCGCCGCCGGCGCCCGCGGCCCCGACCGGCCCCACGGCGCTCACGCCGGAGCAGCGCGCCGCCGCGTTCTCCGTGGTGGACGCCGCCCAGGACCCGTCCGTAAAGGCGGACGCCCTCCTCGCGATCCTCGACGATCCGTCCAAGGCTTCGGCCCGGGCGGAGGCGTGGGCGCGCCTCGGCGTGATCCTCGACCAGGCCGGGCTGGACGCCGCCGCCCTGCACGCGTGGGCGGAAGCCGTGAAGGCCGACCCGTCGTCGATGACCCCGCTGATTGGCACGGCCCTCGACCTCGCCGAGAAGATCGGGGACGAAGGCGAGATCGGTGCAGCGCTCGCCAACGCGACGACCGGCATGGCGGTAGACGGCCCCACGCGCTCCCGGATCGCAGAGGTCGGCGGCCGCTGGCACCTCCAGCACGACAACCTCGGCCCCGCGGGCAGCATGCTCGCGCTCGGCGATCCGGCCGCCCCGAACTGGCCGGAAGTCCGCGCGCTTCAGGCGATCGTCGCCGCGCGCCAGGGCCGCCCGAACGACGCCGTGACCGGCCTGCAGGAAGCCATCCAGATCGGCCAGCAGGCGGGCCGGGACGAGCGCTGGCTCCGCACGCAGCAGCTCAACCTCGGTCGCGCATTCTACGCCGCCGAGAACTACGGGATGGCGATCTACTTCTTCGCCGAGATCCCGCGTGACAGCGACTGGTGGGCGGAGGCCCAGTTCGAGCGGGCCTGGGCCCACTTCCGCTCGGAGGATATGAACGGCGCACTCGGCCTCCTCATGACCCTCGAGTCGCCGTACTTCGACGGCTGGTACTGGCCGGAAGCGGATCTGCTGCGGGCATACTCGTTCTTCATGATGTGCAAGTTCCCGGAGGCCCGGATCCGCGTGGACGGCTTCGGCGAGAAGTACAAGCCGCTCCTCGCCGACCTGTCCGCGGCCGCGCCCGCCATGGACGACACGGCGTACTTCGCCGATCTCGCCGCGGTGCGGGAGGGCAAACCGACGAAGCTGCCGGCCGCCATCGTCCGCACGTACACGCACGACGACCGGTTCGCGGACGCCCTGCGCTTCGTGGCGGAAGCCGACCAGGAGACGTCGTCGGCCGCGCTCCCGTCCAGCCGGGCCGCGACGGAGGCGAAACGCTGGATCGAAGCCCGCAAGCAGGCCCGCATCGGAGAGGAGGCCGGGCGCCTCCGCGCCAAGGTGGACGTCGCCCGCGGCGAGCTCGGCGAGATGCTCCAGGGCATCCAGATCACGGGCGTCGACATCACCACGCTCGAAGCCGACCTCTACGAGCGCGCGTCGGTCACGGGCGTGCTCGACGTGCCGGACAACACGGAGCGCCTGCGCAAGCTCCGCCGCGACAAGGAGGGCTACCAGGTGTGGCCCTTCGAAGGCGAGTACTGGGCGGACGAGCTCGGCTGGTACCAGGTAGACGCGCGGCCCGACTGCCCCGAGAAGATCGCGGTCGGCGACCAGAAGCGCTGAATGCCAGACCGCGGGAACGGGCCCGGGGAGCCCACCGAGACCACGCTCGGCAACGGGCTGCGGGTGATCACGCTGCCGAGCGACGCACCCGTCGCTGCCGTGCACCTGTGGCTCGAGTGCGGCGCGGCCGATGAGAAGCCAGGGGAGAGCGGCATCGCGCACTTCCTCGAGCATATGGCGTTCAAGGGCACGGCCACGCGCGGGATCGGCCAGAGCGCCATGGAGGTGGAGGCTCTGGGCGGCGACCTCAACGCGTTCACGGCGTACGACCACACGCTGCTGCAGGCGACGGTAGAGGGCGGCGGGTGGTCCGAAGCGCTCGACGTCATCGCCGACATGGTCCAGTTCCCCAAGTTCGACGCCGACGAGCTCGCCCGGGAGCGGGACGTCGTCCTCGAGGAGATGCGCGGGTACGACGACGATCCCGACTCGGTCGTCCACGACATGCTCCAGCATCTGCTGTACGGGGCGCACCCGTACGCGCGGCCCGTCATCGGTGTGCACGAGACGGTCAGCCGGCTCTCGGTGGACGCCGTACGCCGGTTCTGGAGCGACGGGTGGGGTCCGGCGCGGGCATACCTCGCCGTGGTGGGCCCGGTGGACCCGGCGGCGGTGGAGGCCGCGGCGCGGCGGGCGCTCGGCGGCTGGGCCGGCGGCGTGAAGCGTGGGGCGATCGCGACGGCGGAGCGCGCGAGCGCCGAACGGCTCGTCGTCAAGCGCGACCCCGACCTCGAGACGACCGCGATCGAGCTCGGGTGGTTGACCCCAGATCGGGACATGGCGGAGGTCGCGGCCCTCGATCTCGCCGCCGCGGCGCTCGGCCAGGGCGACGGCGCGGCGCTCCCGGTGCGCCTGCAGCTCCGCGACGGCATCGCGGCAGGCGCGTGGGCCGAGCTCACGTCGCGCCTGGGCGGCGGGGTGTTCGGCGCGGGCTGGCTCCCGACGGAGGATCGCACGATCGAGACGTTGCAGGCCGCCCTCGACGAGATCCACGAGCTCGCCACGGCCGGCCCGAGCGCGCGCCAGCTCAGCCGCGTCCGCGACATCGTCATGGCGGACCTGATCTTCGGCGAGGAGACGGTGGACGGCCTCGCGGGCGACCTCCTGTGGTACCGGGTGAACCAGGGGAGCTGGGCGTCGCGGGAGGCGTATCGCCGGGCCATCGCCGCCACGCGCCCGGAAGACGTGCGCGACGCCGCGGCGCGCTGGCTGACGCCGGACGCCCTGCGCCTCGGGGCGGTGGGCCCGAAACTCTCGGAGAGCGCGCTCCGGAAGGTGGTGGACGAGCACCGCAAGCGGCCGGCGCGGCGGCCGGGGAAGCGCGGGGAGATCCTGCGCTCCACGCTGCCGGGCGGCACGCGCCTCGTGCTCGCGCCGGACGCCGGCGGGACCGCAGCGATCCGCATCATCGGCCTCGGCGGCGGGCTGGTGGAGAGCGCCAAGACCGCGGGCGCCACCTCGGCGTGGTCGCGGATGGTGAGCACCGGGTCGGGCGACCTCGACGCCATCGCGTTCGCCGAGCAGTGCGACGCGCTCGGCGGGGTCATCGACGGGTTCGCGGGCCGGTCCACCCAGGGGATCTCCGCCAGCTTCCCGGCGAGCAACCTGCGCGACGGCATCGCGCTCGTGGGCGACATCGCGCTCTCGCCCGCCTTCGACCCTGAGGAGTGGGAGCGCGTGTGCTCCGAGATGCAGGAGGAGGTCGAGACCCTCACGGACGAGCCCGAGGAGCTCGCCTGGCGCAAGGTCTGGGCAGCGCTGTACCCGGGCCATCCATGGAGATTGCCGGTCGGCGGCACCGTCCCGAGCCTGGACGCGATCCGGCCCGCGCGGCTCCTCAAGCTCCACCAGCAGTGGGCGCGGCCGGAGAACCTGGTGATCGCGGTAGCCGGCGGGTTCGACCCCGACTCCGTGCGCGAAGCGATCCTGGCGTGGCACGCTCACCTCCCGGACGGGGGCGAGCCCATCGCGGCCCGCCCGGCCCCCGAGCCGGCTGGCCGCGGCCTGCGCGAGTCTCGCGCCGGCCACACGCAGGCCCATGTCCTGGCGGCCGTGCGCGGCGTTGCGACGGACTCGAAGCACCGGCCCGCGATCGAGCTCGGAGCGGCGATCCTCTCGGCGCAGGGCGGCCGGCTGTTCTACCACCTGCGCGAGAAGCTCGGCCTCGCGTACTCGGTGTGGGCCGAGTCGCTCGACGGCGTGGACGGCGGCGTGTTCGCGGCGGGCCTCGCGACCTCTCCCGAGCGCATCGACGAGGCTCGGACTGCCCTGGTGGCCGAGCTCGCGCGGTTCGCGGAGGACGGCCCGACCCAGGACGAGGTCGATCGGAACCGCCGGATGGTCCTCGGCCAGGTCGCGGCGTCGCTCCAGCGCGCGTCGTCGCGGGCGGCGGACCTCGCCTCTGCGGAGCTGTTCGGCCTGCCGTCGGGCCTGGACGGCGCGCGGGCGTCCCTCCAGGGCGTGGACGCGCGCGCCGTACGGGAAGCGTTCGCAGCGCTCGATCCCGGCGATCCCCTGGTGGTCGTGGTCCGGCCGGGCTGATGGCCTGGGGCCTGTACGTCCACGTCCCGTGGTGCCGCGTGAAGTGCCCGTACTGCGCGTTCTACGTGGTGCGCGACCGATCGGCGGCGGGTCGGGTACCCGCGTTCGGCGCGTTCGTGGACGCCGTCCACGCGGAATATTCCCTCCGGAAGCCGGAGTTCCCCGGTCCGGCCGCCACGGTGTTCCTCGGCGGCGGCACGCCGTCCCGCCTCCCCGGCCGCGAGCTCCGCCGCCTGCTCGACGGGCTCCCGCGCCTGCCCGACGCCGAGGTCTCCGCCGAGATGAACCCGGAGGACGTCGCCCACGCCCTCGGTCCGGCCCTCGATGCCGGCGTGAACCGGATCTCCCTCGGGATCCAGACGCTCGACCCGGACACTGCGAAGCGTCTCGGGCGTGCGCACTCCCAGGCGGACGCCGCGCACGCGCTCGACGCCGTGGCGCGCTCGAACGTGCGATCCTGGAGCGCAGACCTGATGTTCGCGCTGCCCGGCCAGACGCTCGAAGCGCTCGACGCCGACCTCGACGCCCTGCTCGCCCACGATCCGCCGCACGTCGCCGTCTACGGTCTGACCCTCGAGCCGGGAACGCCCTTTGCCCGCGCCAACACGGCCGGTCGCCTGCCCGTCCCCGACGACGACGCGTGGCGCGCGATGTACGATCGGCTCGTCGAGCGGCTCGCCGCAGCCGGCCTGCACCGGTACGAGGTGAGCAACTTCGCCAGGCCCGGCCACGAGTCCGCCCACAACCTGGGCTACTGGCAGGAGCGGCCGTATATGGGCCTCGGCCCTTCGGCGCACGGCCTGTGGCCCGACGGCGGGCGGTGGGTGAA
>CAMCWU010000138.1 GCA_945882675.1 Klebsiella pneumoniae
GGTCGTGCGCCGGGACCGGGGCGGCGCGGACGGCGCGGAACACCTCTCGGGCGTCCGCAGGACCCGACGCCGGGTCGACCGGCCCCGGCAGGCTGTCGAGGATCCACGCGGCGCGGAGGCCGGCGGGGTGGTCCTCCGCCCACGCGAGCGCGACCTTTCCGCCGAAGCTGTGGCCGACGACGAGCTCGGGCCGCGGCAGGCGGAGCAGGTCGTCCGCGCACGCCGCGAGGGTGTGGGGCGGCGCCGCGGCGGCTGCGTCTCCGTGGTTCCGCAGGTCCGGGAGCAGGATCTGCCAGTCCGGATGCCGCTCCACCAACGTGCGAGCCAGGCCGCGCCAGTTCCGCCCGGCGCCGAGGATCCCGTGGAGGATCCAGGCCACGCGAGGTGCGTCTTCCCCGCCCACCCGGGTCACGGACGGATCCCCGCTCAGCGGTGGGCCGTGCGGGTGTCGAGCTCCCGCAGCTTCTGGGCGATCATCCAACGGAGCGTCTTCGTGTCGAACGGCTTGTGGAGCACGGGGTTGCGGATGCCCGACAGGAAGGTGCGGAGCTGGCCGCTGAACACGCCGCCGGTCATGAAGATGACGCGATCGACGTGCTCTGGCCGGTTCGCCTTCATCCACTCGTACAGGTCCATGCCGCTCATGCCGGGCATGACCAGATCACACAGGATGAGATCGAAGTCGAAGCGCTTGATGAGCTCCTTCGCGAGATCCGCGCTGCCCGCGAGCTCCACGGCGTAGGTCTGGAGCGCCCGCTGGACGGCCTGCAGGATCGCGGCTTCGTGGTCGATCACGAGGATGCGAGCTGTGGTTTCGCTGTCCCAGGTGTCGTCGTCCGCGTGCGGCATATCGTCGTACGCGGTGGGGGGAGGCAGCGTGGCGGAGCGGTCCATCCGACTCGCCCGCGTGGCGGGGCTCCCCCAGGCGTGGACCTTGAGCTGGCGAATCAGGTCCGCCAGGCGCTCGGCGCTCTCCAGGGCCTCTGCCGACATACCGAGGATCCGCGTGCGCTCTTCCGTCGCGAGTCGGCTTCGCTCCACGGTTTCAGCCAGGGAGTTCAGGTGACTCACGAGGTAGCTGAGGCTGTGGTTCATGCGATGGGCGAGGGGGCCGAGCGGGTTCGCTTCGTCCCCCGGAGTCTCGCCGCCCGAGCTCGGTGCGCCGAGGTTGTCGCCGAGGGGGAACCGGGACGCGGTGGCTTCTGGCGGGTAGCGCGTGGCGTCCCCGGGGTAGCGGGACGCTGGCGCGCGCCCGGGCGGGAGGCTGGACGATGCCGGTGGCATGCCGGGCCGGCCGAGGCCCGGAGGCGCCTGCGCGGGCGGGAGACCTGCGGTGCGGGAGCGCGCGGGGACGTCTCCGGCGTGGCCAGGGGGCCGGTCCGAGACCGGTTCCACGCCGCCGCTGGCCGGATCCGCAGGACCGGACGCTGGGAATCGTGAGTTGGTCCGGTGGCTCATGGTCGCCCCATCGCGCTGGCTCCAGCATAGCACGATCGGCGTCTGCCGGCCGCACTCATGGAACGAACAGGAACCCGACTATGTACACGATCGCGCCGACGAGCGCGGTGACGAGTCCCGTGACAACCACGGCCACCCCGAGCGAGAGATACCACCCGCTCGACGTGGCGTCATAGAACTCGAGCGGGGCGCCGATGGCGACGATGACGCCGATCAGAGCGACGAGCACTCCGAGGCAGCCGCAGCCGCAGCCGCCGCCAGAGACGCCCTTCGAAACCGCGGACTGCGCGTCGCTCGCCTCTGCCATGGACCTCTCCGCGCGCCGCACCGGCCGGCGCGCGCGATACTACCCCGCGCGGGCTCAGGGGTACATGACCCACTTGCCGGACGTCCCCTTGTTGCCCGCGGCGTCCAGGGCCTCCAGCGTGAACGTGTAGGTCGTGTACCGGTCGATCGTGAACGACATGTAGTGGCTCGTGACGAGCGCCCCGCCGTCGCTGAAAGTGCCGTAGGTGTCGAACGTCACCGTGGTCGTGGTCGGCTCGTTCGTCGTCCAGTACAGGTCCATCTTCGTGGCGGTGCGGGTGCCCGTGACGGCGGAGATGGTGGGGGCCGTCACGTCGCCGGGGGCCGGCGGCTCCTCGACCGGGGTAGCGGCGTTGGCCACCGCCTCGAGCGCGGCCACCGGGTCGACGAGGCCGTAGCCCGCCCGCGTGTCGAATCCCTTGGCGTTGAGATCCGTCGCGGTCGAGCGCAGGATCCCCTCGATCTCGAACGGGTCCGCGCCCTCCGCGAGGAGGAGAGCCGCGATCCCGGCGACGTGCGGTGACGCCATGGACGTGCCCTCGAAGAACAGGTACCCCCAGGATCCGCCTTCGAACGTCTCCTGCAGGATGCCGTCCGCGTAGCCGTCCTTGTTGGAGTCGAGCGCGAGGTTTCCGCCCGGCGCCACGACGTCGAGCGCGGTGCCGCCGTTGCTGTACGCCGCGACCTTCGAGTCCGCGCCGACGGCGCCGACGGAGATGACGCCCGGGTACGCGGCCGGGTAGCTCACGGTGCCCGCGTACTCGTTGCCGGACGCCGCCACGACGACCACGCCCTTGCTCACGGCGTTCGCGATCGCCGACGAGACCGTGGACATCGACGACGGGGTGCCGAGCGAGAGGTTGATGACGTCCGCCCCGCTGTTCACGGCCGACGTGATGGCCGACGCGACGTTGTACATCGACCCGCCGCCATACTCGTCGAGCGCGCGGATGGCGAGGAGCGTTGCGTCGGGAGCGATCCCGACCGTGCCGAGGCCGTTCCCCGACGCCTGCGCGATCGTACCGGCGACGTGGGTGCCGTGGCCGTTCTCGTCCTCCGGCGTCCCGCCGTCTACGTAGTCGATGCCGTCCACGAAGTTCACGGGCGTGTCCTCACCCGCCTTGCTGACGCCGCTGTCGATGACCGCCACGATGATGCCGGCGCCCGTGTTGAAGTCCCACGCCTGCTCCATGCCGAGCATGGGGATATTCCACTGCAGATCGTAGTAGGCGTCGTCGTAGCTGGCGAAGCTCTTCGCGGCGAGGTTGCTCTCGACGACCACGTCCGCGAAGTCGGCCTTGAGCGCCGCCTGGATGGCGAGCAGGTTCGTATCCGCGCCCGCGAGGTACAGGCCGGCGCCGAGATCCGAGTCGAAGTCCAGCTGGGCGATCCCGAGCTCCTCCTGCAGCGACGCCGGGACGTCAGCGGAGATGACTACTTCACCCTCGATGATCTCGGCGGAGGAGGGGAGATCACCCGCGGGCTGCACGGGGCGGAGGTCAGAGGGCTGGCAGGCGGCGAGCAGCGCGGCGACGGCGAGGATCGACGGGGTGCGGGTCATGGGCGCTCCGGGTGCGATGGACGCCGGGGGTACAGCAACGGTCGTGCCCGGTCCGCCGCGGCCGTATGGTGGCTCCCACCGTGGCCCGGGCGAGAGGTGCGACAAAATTGTCGCAGCAACGCGCTCCCCAGGGGCGCGCGCGCCCCGGCCCCTGGAGCGGTTACAGGGCCGGCCATCCACTCCGGGGGCGTCCATGGGCGCGCTGGTCGGCGACCTCCTCTCCTGGTACGCGAAGCATGCCCGGGCTCTCCCCTGGCGGATCGACCCGCGGCCGTACCATGTGCTGCTCTCGGAGCTGATGCTTCAGCAGACGCGCGTCGACACGGTGATCCCGTACTACGAGCGGTTCCTGGCCCGCTGGCCGACGCTGTGGGACCTCGCGGAGGCCGACGAGGCCGATGTTCTCACGGAGTGGGCGGGGCTCGGTTACTATTCGCGGGCGCGGAACCTCCACCGGACGGCGCAGGCGGCGCGGGACGGGCTCCCCGCGAACGTGGACGCGCTCCGGGCGCTGCCGGGGATCGGGCCGTACACGGCCGGGGCGATCGCGAGCATCGCTTTCGGACGCCGCGAGCCGCTGGTGGACGGCAACGTCGAGCGCGTGCTGGCGCGCGTGTACCGGATCGAGGCGGATCCGGCGTCGAAGGAGGGGAAGGCCGCGCTGTGGGCGCGGGCGCGGGAGCTGGTGGACGCGCTGCCGCCCGGTGAGGGCGCCGGGGACCTGAACCAGGCACTGATGGAGCTCGGCGCGATGATCTGCGCGCCGCGGACGCCGGCATGCGGGATCTGCCCGCTCTCGGGGATCTGTCTCGGCCACCTGACGTCGGATCCGACGCGGTACCCGCGGAAGACGCCGAAAGCCCCCCCCGTGGCGGTCCGCGCGGCTGCCGTGATCCTCAGGGACGGTGGATGCCTCCTGCTGGCCCGCCGGGCGCCGGGCGGCCTGCTGGGCGGGATGTGGGAGCCGCCGCGGATCGAGCTCGCGCCGGGAGAGGACGCCCGGGAGGCGCTCGAGCGTCGGATCCCCGCGATTGCAGGCGTCACGCCGATGGAGATGGTGGATCGCGGTGAGCTCACGCACGTCTTCACGCACCGGCGGATGGCGTGCGCCGTGTTCACGGGCCGGATGGAGGGTTCGCCCGTGGCGGGCGGCCCGTACGACGCGATCGCGATGCTCGGACCGGAGGCGCGCGGCCTGTCGACTCTAGCGAGGAAGATCCTCGCCCTCGAAGGCGCGGATGCCACGCTCCCGCTCCCCCTGGCGGCGGCCCCGGCCGTGCGCTACACCCCGTGAGGGGTTTCGGATGCCGACCGCGGCCATGGTGGTGATCGGCGACGAGATCCTCTCCGGGAAGTTCGCGGACGAGAACGGGCCGTTCGCCATCCGGCGCCTCCGGGAGCTCGGCGCGGACCTGGGTCGCCTCGTCACCATCCGCGACGATGTGTCCGTCATCGGTGACGAGATCGTCGCGTGCGCCCGCCACCACGACCTGGTGCTGACCACAGGCGGCGTCGGACCGACCCACGACGACGTCACGTTCGAGGGCGTAGCGCGCGGCCTGGGAGTGCCGTTGGAACGCCGGACGGAGCTGGTGGAGATGCTCGAGCGGTTCAAGGTCCCGCTCACCGACGCGAGCCTCCGCATGGCCACGGTGCCGGCAGGGGCCGAGCTCGTGATGGGCGGGCCGGACGATATCCCGATCGTGCGTGCCGGGAAAGTGTACGTTTTTCCTGGGGTCCCGAGCTTGTTCCGCCGCGGCTTCGAGCGCGTGGCGGCGCGGTTCGCGGGCGCGATCGTGTCCAGCCGGCGAGTCGCCACGCGGGCCGGAGAGGTGGAGATCGCTCCGCTGTTGACGGACGTCCAGAGCCGGTTCCCGTCCGTCGCCATCGGGAGCTACCCCCGCCGCGATCGCGTGCTCGTCACCTTCGAGTCGCGGGACGTCGCGGCCCTCGACGCCGCGTTCTCAGCCGTAAGGGCGGGCCTGCCGGACCCGTTCGACGAGGAGAGCGGCTGAGGGCCGCGTCGGATACGTCTAGGGGGGAGGGCAGGTGCGGCGCGACCTCGACCGGCTCGCTTGGTGGTGGATGGTGCTCGGCGGCGCCACGGGCGCGGTCCACGGCGGGCTCGCGCTGTGGTTCCTCCTGTCCGGCGGGCTCGACACCGTCATCGGCATCGTGCTCGTCACCGGGTTCTGGGCGCCGGAGGCCCTGATCGTGGCGTTCCTCGCGGTGGTCGCGGCGGGCTGCCTCCTGCCAGCCACCGGCTTCGTCCTCACGGGCCTCGGCCTCCTGGACCGGCGCGGCTGGGCGCTCCCGGCTGCCGTGGTCGCGAGCCTGCTGGCGCTCGTGTCGCTGCCGCCGTTCGGGCTGGTGGTCGCTGTGTTCACGGCGTGGAACCTGGCGGATTCCGGTACGCGCCGCCGCCTGGGAACGGATGGAACGGTCGGCTGGCAGCTCTCGGCCACGGGCTCGCTGAACCGCACGAACATCGCCGAGGTCCAGGTGGCCCCCGGCGAACGGCTGACCCTGGACGCGCTAGGCGCCGGTGCCACCACGGTCTGGTCCGGGCAGCAGCGGGTGGCGATCGTCGGATCGGACGGCCGGCAGCACCTGATCGAGCCCACGCGGCCGGTGCGCCTGGGTAGCGGCATGGTCGCGGTGGACGTGGCGCTGGTCCCCGAGATGTCGGTGCGGCGGATCGGCTGGATCGGCCTGCAGGGCTCGCTCCTGTGGATGATGACGATCCTCGCGACGAGCCTGCTGGTGGAGCAGGGCACTCAGCTCTGGGATCGCGTGAAGTGCCCCGTGTTCGGCTTGGAATGCCCGCAGCCCCAGGCACAGGGCGCGAGCGGCTACCCGATGACCGCCGAGTACCTCGCGCGGTTGCTGAAGAAGGACCTCGCTGGGGACGAGGAGGGGCAGATCGAGCGGAAGATCGAGCGTCCGACCGCCGAGCGCAAGGCAGATCGGTTCTACCTGCCGGCAGGCAGCGCCGGTCCGATCACGGCGATGGGCGGGGCGGCCGAGACGGCTCCGGAGGTCGTGCGGGCCCCCGTCGCCGAAGATCCCGTGATCGTGCCGAAGAAGCGCAAGCCGCGCCCGGCAGAGGTCGCCCACGACGGCTCCGTCCCCGTCGCGGCCCCGATCCCGGAGAAGGTGGAAGACGACGGCGCCGCCGACGCCGCCAACGATGCGCCCGACAGCGAGAAGGACCCGGAGGACGCCGCGGACGCGCCCGCCGAGGAGAAAGAGGGCTGGGGCGTCCAGGACTGGTACGACGAGCGCGATCAGCGGCTCGACAACCTCGAGATCGAGACGATGATCCGGCTCGCGAAGACGCGTCTCCGGATCGACCCGAACGACCCGAACGCGCTGTCCGTCCTCTCGTACTACCAGTACCTGGCCGAGGATTATGGCTCGGCCGAGGCCACGTACGACAAGTACATCCAGATCCTCCCGGAGGAGGCCGCCGGCTACAACAACAAGGCGCTCGTCTACAAGCGGAAGGGCGAATACCAGAAGGAGGAGGGGCTGTATCGCGTGGCGCTCGCGCTCGAGCCAGACGACGTGACCGCCCTGAACAACCTGGGCGTGAACCTCGCGCACCAGAAGCGGTTCCCGGAGGCGCTCGCGGTCATGGAGCGGCTCGAGATCCTCGACCCGAAGGATCCCTACGCGGATCTCCACCGGTCCAAGATCTACGCCGAGATGGGCCGGGACGAGGACGCATACCGGCACCTCGACCTCGCGCTGCAGGGTATGCAGGAGCTCGACACGCTGCACCACATCGAGTTCCGGCAGGATATCCGCCTCGACCCGAGCTTCGCGCGCCTCCGCGAGACCGCCCGCTTCCGGAGCATCCTCCTGAAGTACTATGGGAAGGACACGCCGCTCCCGGAGCCCTGAGCCCATGCGCCACGCGATCTATGCGGGATCGTTCGACCCCCCGACCCTCGGCCACCAGGACGTGATCCGGCGCGGCGCGGCGCTGTTCGACCGCGTCACGGTGGCCGTGGGCGTCAACCCGGCGAAAAAGTACTGGTTCGACGAGCATCAGCGGTGTTCGCTCCTCCAGACCGTCATCGCGCGCGGAAATGTGGACGTGCTGCCCTTCAGCGGCCTGCTGATCCACCTCGCGCAGGAGCTCGGCGCGGACGTCATCCTGCGGGGCATCCGAGGACCGGCGGACCTCGACCTCGAGCTCCGCAACGGCATCGCGAACCGCGAGATGAGCGGCATCGAGACCATGTTCCTCCTCTCCGACCCGCAGCACGCCCACGTCTCGTCCTCGCTGGTAAAGGAGATCCACGGAAACGGTGGGGACGTCGCCCGCTATGTCCCATCGGACGTGCTCGCGGCGCTGCAGGTCCGGCAGGGCTGACGTCCGCGGGATATGCCAGCCCGCCCTCCCTCTCGCCCCGGTCCCCGCCATGTGTGGAATCATCGCCTACCTGGGCCACAAGCCCGCCCTGCCGCTCATGCTCGAAGGCCTGCGCCGCCTCGAGTACCGCGGATACGACTCGGCGGGCCTCGCGCTGATCGAGGACGGCGAGATCTGGTCGCGGAAGGACGTAGGCCGCGTTGCCGCCCTGGCCGAGCTCGTCGGGGAGGAGCTCATCGGCGCGGACGCCGACGGCGGGCCGCAGGTCGGGATCGCCCACACCCGCTGGGCGACCCACGGCGGGATCACGCGGCCGAACGCGCACCCGCACTTCGACAACGGCGGTCGGATCGCGGTGATCCACAACGGGATCATCGAGAACTTCACGCAGCTCCGCGCCCAGCTCGAGGCCGAGGGCGCCGTGTTCCGCTCGGAGACGGACACGGAGGTCCTGCCGCACCTGTTCCGCAAGCACTACGACGGGGACCCCCTCCAGGCCGTCATGAAGGGGCTCGCGCAGATTCGAGGGACCTTCGGTGTCGCGGCGTTGTTCGCGGATCATCCGGATCGGATCATCGTCGCGCGGAACGGCAGCCCGCTGGTCATCGGCCTCGGCGACGGGGAGACGATCGCGGCGTCGGATCCGCAGGCGATCGTGGCGCACACCCGCCAGGTCTTGTACCTGCAGGATCGCGAGGTCGCCGTCCTCACGCGAAACGGCGCGGACATCCGCACGTTTCAGGGCGTCGGCGTGCACCGAAAGCGGGAGCAGCTCGACGACGTGTACCACCTCGCTGAGCTCGAGGGCTACCCGCACTTCATGCTCAAGGAGATCGAGGAGCAGTCGGCTTCGATCGCCCGCTGCCTCGCTGGCCGGGTCCAGGTGGACGATGGCAACGGAAAGCTCGGCGGCCTGAACATGACGTCGCGCGATCTTGTCGCCATCGAGCGCGTCGTCACACTCGGCTGCGGCACGAGCTACCACGCGGGCATGGTGGGCGCGATGGCCATCGAGACGCTGGCGCGCGTGCCGGCCAACGCCGAGATCGCGAGCGAGTTCCGGTACCGACACCCGATCGTCGGCCGCGAATCCCTCTACCTCGCCGTCTCGCAGTCGGGGGAGACGATCGACACCCTCGGCGCGGTGCAGGAGGTCGAGCTCAAGGGCGGAGAGGTATGCGGCGTCGTGAACGTCGTCGGATCCTCGATCGCGCGGCTCTGCGGGCGCGGCGTCTACCTGCACGGCGGGCCGGAGGTCGCGGTCGCGTCCACCAAGGCATTCACCAGCCAGGTCTCGGCGCTCCTTGTGTTCACGCTGATGCTCGCGCGGACGCGGAACCTCTCCCACCCTGAGGGCCAGGTGTTCGCGCGGCGCCTCCTCGAGATGCCGGGGCTGGTCGAGCGATACCTCGCGGCGCCCGGGCCCATCGACGCCGCCGTGAAGCTGGTGGTCGGCGCGCGGTACGTGCTGTTCCTGGGCCGCGGGTTCAGCTACCCGGTCGCGCTGGAAGGCGCGTTGAAGCTCAAGGAGATCACCTACATCCCGAGCGAGGCCTACCCGGCCGGCGAGATGAAGCACGGACCGATCGCGATGCTCGACGAGGGCAGCCCCGTCGTGTTCGTGATCCCGGACGACAACCAGCGGGACAAGTCGCTGAGCAACCTGCGCGAGGTCCTGGCGCGTGGCGCCCGCGTGATCGCGATCCATACGGAGGGCGACGACGAGATCGCGGGGATCGCGGCCGTGAGCATCCCGGTCCCGCGGGCGGCGGAGTGGGCCACCCCGCTCCTGACGGTGATCCCGCTCCAGCTGTTGGCGTACCGCGCAGCGCTGGCGTTGAACCGGGACATCGACAAGCCGCGGAACCTCGCCAAGTCGGTGACGGTCGAGTGATCCCGGCGCTCCTCATCGCGCTCGGGTGTGGAGACGCGGGCGCGCCCGACTCGGGCACCCCGACCGGGGAGCCCCCGGAGCC
>CAMCWU010000139.1 GCA_945882675.1 Klebsiella pneumoniae
CGGACGTCCGTCGTCTGACTTCCGTCACTTGATGGACCAACGCCGGTAAATTACCGGCACCATCGATGCATTGCACCTCCACGTGGGAGGTAGCGATGATCGAGCGCATGTCGTGCGACGTGGCGGGGGACGCGGGGCTGCACGGGGCACCGTTCCGGTACCGGGTGCTGGAGCGCCTGGGGAGTCTGTCGGCGGCGCACGGCGTGACGTTGCTGGCGTGGGGGTTCGCGCAGGGCCAGCTCCGGATGGTGCTGGAGGGTGACCGGATCCCGGTGAACCGGGTGGTGAAGGGGCTCCGGATCGGCACCGCGCGGTGGGCCGAGAGCCTGGGCCTGTCGATCACGCTGGCACCGGTGGTGCGCTGGACCGTGGAGGACGCGGACCTCGCGGAGGCGGTCGCGTGGGTCCACCGCGCCCCGGTGGAGGAGAGCGGCGCCGACCCGCTCGAGAGCCCCTGGTCGAGCCACCGGGACCTCCTGGCCTTCCGCTCGGCCGCGTTCTACCGGGCGGATGTGCTCGAGGGCCGGGTCGACCCGCGGGAGGTCCACCGGCTCGCCGGCGGCGTGGAGCTCCCGGACGGGTGGCCCCCGCCGATCGCGAAGCGGCGGTCGCTCGGGTTCCTGCTGCGCCTCGCGGGCGCGGTGCTCGGCGTGCTGCCGGCAGATCGCCGGTGCTTCCGGCTGTTCGTCCACCTGGCGCGCGACGGCGGGTTCGCGTCCGTCGACATGGCCTCGGCCTTGTACGTGACGCCTCGGCGGGTCCGGCAGCTCGCGGCGGAGGACGAGCCGAACCTCGGGCTCGCGCTGCGCGTGATGGCGTCTTCGGCGCTCTGCGTGGTGCCTTAGATGCGGACTTCCAGCCACGCGAGCACGGCGCGCCCTTCTCCCTGGACCTGGCCCGGGAGCTCCGCCTCGCCGTCGTCCACGCTGTTCGCGTCGTCCCGGTAGGCGCCCGCGGTGCCCCAGCGCGCGTCGAGCACGTTACGCGCCGACACGCCCACGCCCACGCGCCCGTCCGGCCCGAGCTCGCTGGCGGACGCGCCCAGGTGGAGCAGCGCGAACGGGTCCCCATCCCGGATCCCGGCGTCTGGAGACCACTCCGAGCGGGGCCGCGTGGAGTACCACTCGCCGAGCGCCGTGGCCGAGAGCGTCTCGCTCCCGACGCGCACGGAGCTCTTGAGCATATGCGGCGGGAACTCGTATTGCGGCCGCCCCGCGTAAGGGCCGGCGTCCGCGTACTGTGCGAGCGTGAGCGCATACGACGCGTCCCCACGGATCGGCCCGATCTCGCCGTGGACCCCGAGCTCCGCCCCGACGATCCCCAGGCTCCCAGGCAGGTTCTGGTACTGGTTCGGCGGGGTGACCTTGTCGATCTCTCGGCTGAGCACCGAGTACGAGCCGTCCGCGCGGATCCCGAAGCCGTCCGTGGGATCGACCTCGACCTGCGCCTCCACGGTGTCGATCTGCTCGGGCTTCAGCTCGAGGTTGCCGCTGGCGAACGGGTACAGCCCACCTTCGAGCTCGCCGCGCACGAGCAGCTCCCGCACCGACGGCGCGCGGAAGGATCGGCCATACAGGAGCTCCATCGCAACGAAATCCGACGGGAGCACGAGCAGCCCGACCCGCGGCGACAGGGTCAGCGCGAACACGCCATCGCTGGCGTCCTCGCCGTCGTTCGACGGGATCCGCTTGTCCGCGCGCGCGCCGCCGGTGAGCTCGACCGCCGCGCTGACCGTCCAGGTGTACTGGGCGTACCCGAACAGATTGCGGATCGCGGGGGCGCCGCAGGCCTCCCCGCCGAAGCCCGCGGGCTGCCCGCAGTCGTCGTCCACCCGGAAGTCGCTCACGACGCCCTGGCCGTCGCCCGACGCGAACGCGATGTCCGCGAGCGTGAGGACCTCCGTGTTCTCGATGCCGGCGCCGGCGACGAGCCGGTGGTCCATCCCCGGCCGCGCCTCCACGTCCACGCTGCCGCCCCAGCGCCGCGTGTCCTTCTCGGTCTCCACCGTCGTCCAGGACTGCGTGGTCTCGAAGACGCCAGGGACGGGCTCCGTCGTCGTTAGGCCGGCGTCGAAGAAGTAGCCGCCCGGATCGTCGTTCCGCTGCATCCAGACCACGGGCCGGACGGTGAAGTCACGGCCCGGTCGCAGCAGCCAGTCCGCGCGCACGAAGGTGTCGTGATACTGGAAAGCGAAGGTATCTTCAAGCTTTCCGAGCGCGTCCAGCGGGTCGTCCACCGCCTGCGGCAGGTAGGTGTGCCGGTAGTCCACGTGGTCGACCTGGATGTGCAGCCCGCCGACGTCCAGCCGGGCGCCGGCGTTGAACCCCGATTTCGGGTCCACGCCCAGCACATCTGCCGAGCCGTCCGGCGTGGTGTCGATCCCGTCGCCGATCTGGCCCAACACCCGGGCGTACGCCGATGTCCCGACCTCCAGCGCGCCCACGCGCGTGACCCCGCCCGCGGTCCCCGTGACGTCCGACGTCCCGACCGAGCCCACCATCCAGCGCGCCCGGGCGCCGTCCAGGTCCTCTGCCGACCAGGTGACGACGTTGACCACGCCCGAGAACGCGTTGGTGCCGTAGATCGCCGATCCGGGGCCCTGGATCACCTCGATCTGCTTGATGTTCGAGAGCGGCAGGTACTGGTCGATCCAGGCGTGCGTGTAGACGCCGTCGTACCAGGGCTGGCCGTCCACCAGCAGGAGCACCTTGTTGTTGTCGGAGCTCACGACCCCGCGAAAGCTGGCGAGGTCCCTGCCTTCGACGCTCTTCCAAACGTAGATGCCGGGGAGCGTCCGCAGCACGTCGCTGACCGTGCGGTAGCCGCGCTCGCGGATCTCGTCCGCACCGACCACGGTGACGATGGACGGGGCTTCACGCGCGGTCTGCGCGTACCGCGAGACGACCGTGACGAGCTCCTGCTCGAGGCGCAGCAACGCGCTCTCGTCGGGCTCGAGGAACGGGTTTTGCGGGGGCTCGGCCCACGCAGCGACAGCCAGCCACCACATGCGCCGAGCCTACACCAGAGCAGGGGTGGGGGCTACTTCACGCCGGCGTCGACGAGCTCGACCTCGAAGATCAGCGTTGCCTTGCCCGGGATCACCGGCGGGCGCCCCTGGTCGCCGTACGCGAGATCCGACGGGATCACGAGCTGGCGCTTGCCGCCCTGCTTCATGGTCGCGATGCCGGAGTCCCAGCCCGGGATGACGCGGCCCTCGCCGAGCGGGAACGCGATCGGCGCGGCGCGGTCCATGGACGAGTCGAACTTCGTCCCGTCCGTGAGCCAGCCGGTGTAGTCGACCTTGACCTCCGCGCCCGCCGCGGGCGACGGGCCCGTGCCGACGACGAAGTCGTGGTACTCGAGCTCCGCCGTCTTCTTGCTGCCGTCCTTGGTGGTGTACTCGACCGGCATCTTCTCGAGCTTCACGTTCGCCTGCGGCTTCTCCGGGGCTGCGCGCGGCGGCAGGACCTCCAGGAGCTCGACGTCGAAGATCAGCGTGGAGCCGGCGGGGATATTCGACTTGGCGCGGTCGCCGTACGCCAGGTCCGCCGGCACGACGAGCTGGCGCTTGCCGCCGACCTTCATGGTCGCGACGCCTTCGTCCCAGCCCTTGATGACGCGGCCCTGGCCGATCGCGAAGCGGAACGCGTCCTTGCGCTTGAAGGAAGAGTCGAACATCTCACCGGTCGTGAGCCAGCCGGTGTACTCGACGACCGCGGTTGCGCCGGGCGCGGGGGATTCGCCGGTTCCGACGACGAGATCCTTGTACTTGAGGCCCGACGGGGTCGCCGTGAGCTCGCCGTCCGTGGCCGGCTGGAAGGCGGGGATCGGCCGCGCGGTCGGCGGGGCGGCCGGTGCCGTGGCCGCGGTGACGGGCGCCGGGGTCTCCGGCAGGGGAGCCGGCGGGGTGGTGGCGGGCTGCGAGCCACAAGCGGCGACGAAGAGGAGCGCGAGGATGCGATGCACGAGGGCCTCCGAACGAGGGAACGGCTATCGCGCCCGCGTCAGTGGTGCATCAGCTTCCACCAGATGGTCGAGAGCAGGCCGGTACACGACAGCGTGCCCGTCGCGAGCGCCGCCATGACCGCGAAGATCACGCTCACGATCACGTACGGCCCGTTCACCGAGCCGCGGCTGAACCGCTGGTACACATAGTAGATGTCGCGGAGCGGGCCGACGCGGCCGAGCATCCGCGCGGTGCCCTGGCGCATCACCTCGCGCCCGACGCGCGATCCGAGGTCGGATCCGCCGCTCTGCTGCCCGTAGCTCTGCGCGGCATACCCGCCTGCGACGGCCGTCGCTGCAGGCGCTGCGTTGCGCCCCGAGCCGTCGAGCTGGAGCTGGAGCCGGGTCCCGCCCGGGTTGCCGAAGACCAGGTGATCCCCGGGGTTGCACTGCACCGCGGAAGTTACCGGCCAGAGCTGGGCCTGGCCCTGCGGGGCGAGCCACACGCCTGCTCCCGGCCGCGGCTCCACGCCGAACACGCCGTTCGGGTACAGCGTGACCACTGCGTGATCTGGCAACACGCCGCCCGCCCGATCGAGGACGATCTGGCTGCTGGACGTGTCCGCGCCGATGCGGATCGCCTGGGTGAACGGTCCGAAGCGGACCCCACCCGGCCCCACGCCGGCGGTGCCGCCCGGTACGACGAGCTGGAGGAAGGCTCTCGACATCACCTGTCCTCCCAGCGCGCGCCCGGTTGGCGGTGACTACTTCTTCTTCGCGGAGCCCTGGCGCGCCTTGAAGCGGGGGTTGCTCTTGCAGATCACGTAGACGCGACCGCGACGGCGGACCACCTGGCAGTCCTTGTGGCGCTTCTTGAAGCTGCGGAGCGAGTTGACGACCTTCATGGGGACCCCGGGAGGAAGCCGCCCCGATCGCGCGGGGCTGGGCAAAGAGTAGAGCGAACGACACCGGCAGGTATCGGGAGGGCGACCCCCCGTCAACCCGGACGAGCGAGGTGGTGCGGGAGCGTGGGGTTGCCGCCGCCGACAGTTCCACCGCCGATGGACGCTGCGATCAGGCGCCGAACGTAGCCGACCGCGCGGTCGATCGCCTCCTCCAGCGGGCTTCCGAGCGCGAGATCCGCGGCGATGGCGCTCGCGAGCGTGCAGCCCGTGCCGTGGAACGAGAGCGTCCCGAGCCGCGGCCCCACCCACTCCCGGCGTACGCGGCCCTGATCCCACCATCTATCGACGACGAGCTGGCCGGCCGGCACGTCGCCGCCCGTCACGAGGACCGGGGTGAGCTGGCGCGCGAACCACGCGTCTCCGTCGGCTCCCGCGAGCACCGCCGCCTCGGAGATGTTCGGCGTCGCGAGCACGCACAGGGGAAGGATCTCGTCGCGGATCACGGCGACGGCGTCGGGCGTGAGCAGGTGGTGGCCGGTGGACGCGACCATCACGGGATCGAGGACGACGGGCGGCCGCGAAGCGCCGAGATCCTGGAGGAACCGGGCGACCACGCTGGCATGGGCGGCCGTGGCGAGCATCCCGATCTTCACGACGTCCACGCGGATGTCGTCGAACACGGCGTCGAGCTGGGCGCGCAGGCCGTCCGGCGGGACCGGGTCGACGCGGAGCACCCCGCGCGTGTTCTGGGCGGTGATCGCCGTGACTGCCGACATCCCGAACACGCCGTACATCGCGAACGTCTTCAGATCGGCCTGGATCCCGGCTCCACCGCCGGAGTCGCTGCCCGCGATCGTCAGCGCGGTCCGCGTCATGCGCCGGCCCGGTCGATCAGCACGACCATCCCGATCAGCTGCGCCGGCGGCTCCGCGGTGGGCTCGCTGAGCTCGATCCGGCTCCCGACGCCCTGGATCACGCGGATCCCGTCGGCCGTGGTCACGAAGCCCTTGGCGCGGATGGCGCCGATCGCGCGGAGCTGCGCGAGCAAGTCGTCCCCGTCCACGACACCCGGAAAGTGCAGGGTGCGCGTCTCGAACTGGGCGTGGAGATGGTCGTGCTCCTCGTGCGTGTGGGGCCGCGGCGCGCGGCGCTCCAGGTCCGGGGGGAACAGCGCGTCCATCGACACCCGGCCGAAGCTGGCGTCGATCACGGGTTGCCCGTCGGTCAGGCCCGCGAGGCGCTCGTGGGCGCGGCGGCGCGCGTCGTCGTCCACGAGATCGCACTTGTTGAGGACCACGAGGTCCGCGGCCCCGAGCTGATCGAGAAACGTCTCGTCAGACGCCAGCTCTTCGAGGCGCAGAGCGTCGACCACCACGCACACGACCGTGTCCGACACGAGCTCGTCGATGGGCGGACGCCAGAAGTTCAGGACGATCTCGCCCGGGAGCGCGACGCCGCTCGTCTCGAGGATGAGCCGATCCGGCCGGGCCTTGGTGATCACGGCTTCCACGGTTTCACCCAGCGCATCCGACAGCTTGCAGCACACGCAGCCGCCGTCGAGCTCGACCAGCCCGTCCTGTCCGGCGTCCAGCAGCGCGCGGTCGATGCCCGTGTCGCCGAACTCGTTGCTGATGATGGCGAGCCGCACGCCCGCGGCCTGCGCCTGCTTCAGGATGTGGGCGACGAGCGTGGTCTTTCCGGAGCCGAGGAAGCCCGAGATGACGAGGGCCGGCACCGTCACTCTGCACCGCGCAGGGGCGTGAACGCCCAGGACGCCGCGGCGCCGAGGACCCAGCCGCTGGAGCGATAATCGCCGTTCCCAACTACGGTTTCGGGCCCGTCGAGCGCGTTGACCTGCGTGACCGTGGAGTCGCGGACGTCGAGCCGCTGGAACTGCACGAACGCCGCCGACGCGTCGAACCGGAGCCGCTGGTCGACGAGGAACACGCTCCCGCCGCCGCCGATCTGCCACTTGGACGGATCGTAGAGCGCCACCGAGATGTCCTGCGGCGGCAGCGACCCGCTCTCCCAGAAGCCGCCAGCGCGCAGCGCGAGCTCGTCCAGCGCCCGCCATTCGCCGCCCAGGCGGTACGACGCCGTGCTCGACAGGCCGGCGGGGAGGACGAACTCCGTCGGCACGTCCGGCAGGTCGATCTGCGCCTGGAGCGCGACGTCGACGTCCCGGATCGTGATGTCCTCGAGGGAGGACCAGCGCTGCCACACGACCGCGGCCTCGATCTCGACGGTCGGGACGGGCCGTACGGCCACGCCGCCGCGCAGGACGAGCGGCAGGTCGATGTCGAGGAACACGTCGTCGTCGGCGTACGTGGTCTCCTCGAGGAGCGCGGCGAGAGAGCTGCCGGAGAAGTCGAGCTCGGCCGATCCGCCAGCACGGAAGCGGCTCGGCAGCTGGACCGACAGCCCGATGGACAGCTCCGGCACGGGCTCCACCAGGACGCCCAGGTTCGCGTTCGGCGTGAACGCGTCGCGGCCGCGAACGGTGACGCCGACGTCGGCGGCGGGGTTCTCGGGGCCGGGGACGAGCGCGGTCGTGAGCTTCAGGCTCTCGCCGATCTCGAGGTACTGCCACTGCAACCCGAGGCCGACGGTCAGCCAGGGCACGGGCTGCCACGCGACGGCCGGGCCGATCTGGAACTGGTAGATCGTCGTGTCGATGACGGTGTAGCGCTGGGCGCCGTCCGCGTCGTACAGCGACGAGGGCGCGAACGGGCTCGTGAAGCCGAAGGCGAAGCCCACCTTACGGGAGATGGGGGTCGCGAAGCCGATCTCCGGGACCGAGAACGGCGGGGCGAGGTTCTCGGCGGTGGGTTGGTAGGCGCCGTCCGAGAGCCGGTCGAACGTGACGTTCTGCTGGACGGCCGAGTAGCCGAGGTTCAGCGTCGGGGCGTCGACCCGGATGAGGCCGGCCGGGTTGTGGTACTGGGCGAACTGGGTGTCCGCGCCGGCGATCCACGCGCCGCCGCGACCGAGTGCCACGATCCCCGAGTCCGAGTAGAAGTAGCCACCAGCCCAGGCTTCCGATGGGAGCAGCAAGGCCACGAGGATGCACCGACGCATCGATCCTCCGGACCGGCACCGTATGCCGGCGCTCACTGCGGGGCGAACCGCAGCCGGGCGAGGTCGACACGGCCGTTCTCGGCGACGGCCACGCCTTCCGACCCCAAGTGCAGGCGCTGCGCATCGAACTGCGGAGATCCCACGGGGAAGCTGATCACCCCGCGGGAGGAGACCACGCGGTGCCACGGCACGTCGTCCTCGCGCAGGGCGGCGAGGGCCCAGCCGACCTGGCGCGCGACGCGCACGGACCCGAGGGCTGCCGCGACGTCGCCGTAGGTGCACAGGCGGCCGGCCGGAATCCGCCTCACGACGGCATAGACGGCCGCGTGGAAGCCGGGGCCCACGATCCGCGGCTCCTCGTCCACGCGAACCTCCCGGCGCTCCCTACCGCTCGGCGCGCGTCGGGGCTAGAGCGGGCGAGGGGGGCCGATGCGCTGGTGGCTGCTGCTCGGGGTCGCGGGGTGCTGGGATCCCACGGAGACGGGGCCGAAGGGCATGGTCGGCGTGCTCGTCGGGGCAGACGGCGCGCCGGTCGCGGATCAGCTCATGGAGAGCCTCGAAGCCCAGAAGCGCACCGGGCCGGACGGAACGTTCGCGCTGCAGTTCAAGCCTCCGAACACCGGCGTCACGTTCCGGCGCGGCGGCGCGTTCTACCAGCGCGCCCTGCTGCCGGCCGACGCGGGCGTGGACGTCACGCTGAAGCTCCCGGCGCTCCGGGAGGCCAACCTCGCGTGCGGAGAGCGCACTTGCGACGCCACGTTGCGCTGGACGCTCGCCGAAGGGTTCACGGCGTCCGTCATCGTGCCCTGCAAGGCGGGCGCGACGCTCGACATCGGCGAGGTGCCGGTGGGTACGCCGGAGGTGACGTGTCGCGCGGGCCTGGGCGCGCCGCTCGAGGCCATCTCCGTGGAGGACCGCGGGACCATGCTGGTGGTGACGCCGCCGCCGCGGTTGATCCGCGTGGTGGTGGCGGGGCCGGCGCCCGACACGTGCGCGGTGGCGCTGGACGGGGTGCCCGCGACGAAGACGCCGGACGGCTGGACCGGCGAATCGACGGGGATCTTCGTCGCGACGGCGACGTGCGGCGGGATCCCGGCGCGGCCTGTGCTGGGCGACATCCGGGAGCCGTCGGCCGAGCTGGTCTGGACCGCGAACCCACCGACGTTCGACCCGGCGCCGGTGTTCCAGCCGGTGGGCGAGGTGGTCCTCGTGGCGGATGCGGGGTGGAAGCTCGCGATCGTGGCGCGGCCCGACGGGACGTTCGCGCTGCCGCCGCTCGAAGCGGGGCGCTATCGCCTCATCTTCGCGGCGCCCGATGCGCGAGACGCGGCGTTCGCCGTGGCTCCCCCTCCGCCCGTGGTCGGAGAGCTGGTGGTGGCGGAGCCAGCGGAGGGCGTGTTCGTCGGGGTGCTGGAGCTGGCGGAGCCGCTCGCGACCGGGAAGATCCCCGTTCGTCGGTGAGGCTCCGCACAACGGACGAACGCCGCGAACCTATGCGATCGCTCCCAGTCGTCTGGGAGTCACAGGGGTGTTGCCCGGTCGGCCGTGGCCGTCGGGTCCGACGAGGTGCATCCCCCCGCGTCACCTGCGGCACCCCGACGTGATGAGCGAAACGGCAGTCCCGCGCGGATCTGGTGGCGCGAAAAAGCGGCGTATGACCGTGGTTTCGGACCGTTCAGGCGCCTGATCGGGTGAGTCCGCGCCAGGCGG
>CAMCWU010000140.1 GCA_945882675.1 Klebsiella pneumoniae
GCGGACGTGCGGTAGCCGTCCCGATCGGCGTCGCAGTCGGCGATCGAGGGGTCATCGTCCACGCAATCGCGGCCGCCGAAGCGCTCCGCGATGCCGCCGTCCCCGTCGAAGTCCTAGATATCCGCCTGGAAGCGCGCGTCATCCAGGTACCAGCAACCGGACAGGCCGAGCAGAAGGACGAGGTGGCGCACGCAGTCTCCCGCAAATCGCACGAAGCATACCAGAGCCGATGCTCCTCCCGCCGCTCCGCTACCGCTGGCCCACCGCGATCGCCCCCGCTCCGAGCCCGATGCCGACACCTACGAAGCCGCCCCCGAGCGCGAACAGCGCGTTGGTGGTCGCGCGCTGGCCTTGCAGGTCGTCCGCCGGCGCCAGCGGATCCGCGGCGTTCGCCAGGAGAGATCGATACTGCAGCCAGATCCCGACCAGGAGCGCCGCGCCCGAGACGCCGGCGCCCGCGCCCGTGGCGATCAGCGTGTTGCGCGTCCGCGGGATCGCGTCGTAACCGTCGAAGGTCTCACGCGGTCCGAGGTACCGCGTGGCGCGCGCCACTCCCGCGGCGTCGAACTCCTGCGCGATGGTCGGGAGCTCCCGCGGACGCTCGCGACCGGTCACGCCGTCGAACGCGAGGCTGCCCACGCGCGGCTCGGGGACCTTGCCGTACGCGGGCGCTTCCGCAGCGCCCCATGCGGCCACGAGCGGGTGATCCGCCGCGAGCCACCCGGTCGGGAACGCAGACGCCGGATCCACCGCTTTCGCCGCGGCGATCGAACGGGCCGCGGCCTCGGGGTCGCCGAGCTCGAACCGCTGGAGCGCGAGCACCCGGTGGGTCCGCGCCGCGAGGTCCGGCGGCACGAGGTCCCCCATGCACGGCAGCAACAAGCCCGCCAGTTCGTTGGCCCGGTCGCGGAACCCGACCGCGTCGAGCTCCACCCACGCGGCCTCCGCGGCCCCGAGCTGGGTGGCGAGCTCCTCCCGCGTCAGCCGATCGGGGCAGTCGAGGGCGGAGGCTACAGTCGCGATCAGCGCCAGGATCATTCGCTCTCCGAGGCCCTCAGGCCGTGATCCCGATCTTGTCCGCGATGCTCGACCACTGCGACATGGCGCCCTCGAGCGCGCCGACCTGGCCTTCGAGGGCGGCGACCTGGCTGTCGGCCTGCTCCACGGTCTCGCGCGGCGCAGCGGAGAGCTCGGCGTACTCCGACTCGTCGTACTCGCCGATCAGGTGGCGCAGCTCGAGCTCCTGGAGGGTGAACTTCGCCTCCTGCGTGCCGACCATGACGCCGTCGCGCTTGCCCTTGAGCGTGCTGATGGTGCTGCTCACCTCTGCGACGACGGGCGCGAGCTTCTGCGTGATGTCGAGGATCTTCGCCGTGTTGTCCTTCACGACCTTCTCGACGACCGCGCGCGAGAACCTGCTGGACTGGCTCTTCGCCTTGTGGATGAGCTCCTGAAGGCGCTCGATCTCCTTGACACGGGACTGGAACTTCTCGAGCAGTGCAGCGGTATCCATCGCGAACGGGCCTCACGTGCGTGGTGGCAGACGATAGACCTTCGCGCGGCAGTTGGCAAGCCCTCTGGCCGCGTGCCGGGATAATGGGCGGCGTCGGGGTGTAGCAGATGCGATCGACATGGATGGTGGCGCTCCTGGCCGTGGCCGGGTGCGCGGCGAGTCGGGCGGTGGCGCCGCTGCCGCAAGGCGCGGTGGCGGGGCAGGTGTCGCTCGGCGGGCCACTGCTGGTGTTCGGGGGCACGCCGCTCCCGGTACCGCTCACGGCGATCGGAGCGGGCTATGGCGTGACGGACCGCCTGGGCGTCCACGGCGCGATCCACCCGACGGGGCTGATCCTGCTCGGCGTGGTCGGCCTGGATCTCGGCGCGGCGTACGAGCTCTTCCCGCCCAAGGGCGCGCGGCCGCGGCTGATGGGAGATCTCACGCTGTCGGCGTTCGCGGGGGATACTTCCGCTGACGGCGCGCCGTTCGGCGTCCGCGTGTTCCCGGAAGCGCAGCTCGTCGCGAGCTGGGATCTCGGTGACAGGCGCCACCACCCGTACGTCGGGCTCGACCTGTTCACGGACCCGCTACCGACGCCGGCCGCGTACCTCTCGCCGATGATCGGGTTCGAGCTCCAGGCCAGCCGCCGCCTCGGACTGCAGCTCGAGGGCAAGTGGATCGCCCCGTACGCCAGCAATATCCCGAACTTCGTCGACTGGATCGGCGTCAGCCACCAGGGCGGGATCTCGGTCCAGCTCGGCGGGACCTGGCATTTTGGTGATATTGAAGGAGGTACGCCATGATCGTGCTGTGGCTCGCAGGGTGCATCTCCCTCGACTTCGCCGTGTTCCCTGCCGTGCAGGTAGACGCGTACGAGCTCGACTTCCAGGACGTCCCCGCCGACCTGGTGGAGGAGGTCCGGTTCGACGCCGACGGCGTGGAGCTCGCGGGGCTGTGGACACGCCAGGAGGGTGGCGCGCCGCCGATGATCTTCTGGCACGGCTACAGCGACAACCTCGACGCCTACGTCCCGCGCGTCGAGTACTACTGGAAGTGGGGGAAGTGGGACGTCTTCGCGTTCGACTACCGCGGGTATGGAACCTCGGACGGGGTGGCCGAGGAGGCCGGCGTGCTCGAGGCCGACGGGCTCGCGGCGGTGGAGTACGTCTCCGCGCTCACGGGAGTTCCGCCCGAGGAGATCCCGTGGGTCACGCTGTCGCTGGGCGCGAGCGCGGCCGCCCACACCAACGACGAGATCCGGGCCCAGGGCGTCGTGTACGAGTCGATGTACGCGTCGGCCGACCACGTCCTCGACGACAGCGTCGGCATGGACCTGCCGCAGGGCTGGTTCCTCTCGGGGACCTACGACAACGTGGAGGCGATCCGGAGCGTGCAGGACCCGGTGTTCGTGGTCCACGGCACCGCCGACGACTTCATCCCGGCCACCCACGCCGGCGAGATCTTCGCCGCCGCCCCGGACAACCCGAAGCAGCTCTGGCAGCCGGACGGCGTCGGGCACTCGGACATCGTCACCGTCATGCCGGACGAGTACCAGCGCCGGGTCATCGAGTTCTTCGATGAGATCGCGCAGTGATCCAGCAGCTCCTCGATGACGCCGTGGCCCGCTCCCGCGCGATGATGGACGGGGCGCCCGCGGCGTACATCCCCGAGCTCGCGAACGTCCCGATCGACCGGACCAGCGCCGCCGTCACGCTCGCGACGGGAGAGGTCGTGGTCGCCGGGGATCACGCAATCCACCGGTTCACGCTGCAGTCGTCGGCCAAGCTGGTCGTGCTGGCGGGCCTGCTCGAAGAGCGCGGGGAGGACGCCGTCTTCGCCGTGGTCGGCGCTGAGCCGACGGGCGCGAGCTTCGCGAGCGTCGCCCAGCTCGAAGCCCAGCCAAAGCCGAGCAACCCCCTGGTGAACGCGGGGGCTATCGCGCTCGTCGGGCTGCTGCCGGGGAATCTCGAGGACAAGCTCGCGTGGATCGAGCACTGGTCCGAGCGGCTGTACGGCGCGAAGGTCGCGGTGAACAACCGGGTATGGGCGTCCGAGCGGCGCACCGGCGACCGGAACCGGGCGATCGCGTGGCTGCTCAAGTCCGCGGGGCGCGTGGACCGCGTGGACGAGGTGCTCGAGGCCTACTTCGCGCTGTGCTCGCTCGAAGCCGGCGTTCGCGAGGCGAGCCACCTCCCCGCGGTGCTCGCCACTGGCGGCGTGCGCCCTGGATCGGACGAGCGCCTGATCAGCGCCCGCACCGCGGCCGCCGTCGTCGCGCTCATGGCGACGTGCGGCATGTACGACGAGTCGGGGAACTTCCTGCTCTCGACGGGCCTTCCCGCCAAGTCGGGTGTATCCGGCGTGATCGTCGCGGTGGCGACGGGGCGGGCGGGGATCGCCGTCGCGAGCCCGCGCGTGAACCCGAAGGGCGGGAGCGTGCGCGGCCACGCGATCCTGCGGGACCTGTCACGCGACGCGGGATGGCACTTCGCCCTGCCTTAGGCGACCGCTTCCCCGTCCCCGAAGATCTGGCGGTACGCGCGGATGTGCAGCGCCATCCCGTACATCGGCCCGATGACGGGCACGTATGCCGCGAACATCATGATCACGAAGTAGATCCCGCCGAAGGGCAGGTAGAAGTTGATGTTCTCGACGCAGTGCCGCATGGACAGCGCCATGCTGGCGACCGGCCCGCGCCGCCCGATGTAGACGAGCGGGCCCGCGAACCCGAACACGATCATCGCCAGGATGCCCGGCAGGTAGCACAGGAAGACCCCGAAGGTCACGACGGAGCCGAACAGGATCGCGACGAGGAGGACGGAGACGATGTCCTGCGTCAGGGTGCTGAACGCGGAGCTCAGCTCCAGCTGCTTCTCCCCGCGCTGGTGGGCTGCGACGCCGCGGTGCAGGCTCGCCGAGACGGGCCCGATGATCGCCATCATCAGACCGATGACCAGGAACAACGCCAAGAATCCGAGCCCCATGCTCGCGAGCGTCCCCACGCCCGCGACCGCCCCACCGGCGTCCCCGCCGATGCCGGCGCCCACCATGGTCGAGCCGGCCATCCCGAACATCATCGCGAACATCATCGCGATGTAGCCGACGATGATCCCGATGAACGTGACCGGGAGCACCACGAGGAGCTGACCGAGGCCCGCGAGCGCGTACGGGCCGATGTTGTCCATGAACTCGGCCGTGGTCTCGGAGAGCAGCTGCCCCACGTCGGGGATCTTCCCGCCGTCTTCGCGTACGTATCGATACGGCTTCGGCTTGTCGCTCGTCGTTTCCATGGATTCTCCCGTGCGCGCGAGAGCCTACCCCCGTCGGGCCGCGTGCACCAGATCCGGGTCAGAAGCCGCGGGACACGCGCTTGCGCTTCACGGCGGACGGGCGCTCTTCCAGCGGGCGGAAGGTCATCACGGGAGGCTGCGCGCCGAGCCGCCTCCAGAGCCGCTCGAGCTCGCGCTCCACCCGCCGCTCCGCGAGTCGCCGGTCGCCGTCCACCGCGAGCTCCACCGCGAGGCGCTGAGGGTCCACCTGTCGCACGGCGTAGCGCGTGATCCCTTGCACCGAGAGGATCGCGCCGCGCACCAGGTCCGGGAAGACGCGGACCGCCGCGCCATCGAAGCCGGCGAGCTGCAGCACGTCGTCGTACTGGCCCTCTATCGCGTCGATCGCCTGGTATGGGCTGCCACAGGTGCAGTCGCCGGCGACGAGCACGTCGTCGAGCCGGTACCGCACGATCGGGAGGGAGCGCCGCCACAGATTCGTGATGATCGGCACGAAACGCCGATCGTCTACGGGCTCACGCTCGACGAGGGCCACGTCCTCCACCAGGTGGAGCTTGCCGAGGTGGCAGGTGTGCCCGAGGTAGCCCTCCGCCGCCTGATAGGCCTGTTGCACCCGGCCGAACCGCGCCTCGATCACGCGCTGGTCCACGGGATCGAGGACCTCCGCGACCGACACGACGAGCTTCGGATCGACCCCATCCCCCGCAGGGCCGAGGTTCTCCGCCAGGAACCGGAGCATGGACGGCGGCGCCACGAGGATCGTCGGGCGCTGGGCGCTCAGCCGCTCCACGTGGCGCTCGAGCAGGGCGTCCAGATCGTACCACTCGAAGCGCACGCGGCCGCCGGCGTCCGAGTCGTGTAGGTTCGACCTGGCACGCAGGAAGAACGCGATCCGGTGCTGGCGCCACCAGTCCGGCACCAGGTGCCCGAGCATCCGGCCGGCCCAGCGCGCCTGCTCCTCCTCGCTCACGACGAACAGGCCGCGGTGCCCGCTCGTCCCGGCGGTGAGCGCCACGGTGAAGCTGTCGATCTGCGGCCGCACCGCCGGATCCAGCTCCGCCCGCTGCGCGACGTCCAGGCAGGCGTCCCGCGACAGCCCGACCGTGTTGAGCCGGTCGAAGTGGTCCATCATCCACTGCTTGTCGGTGACGGGCCAGCTCCGCCAGCTCTCCGCGGGACCGCGCTCGGCGAGCAGCGGCGAGATCCTCTGCAACGCCGCGAGGTGCTGCTCCACGCGCCGCGCCTGCCAGGTGAGCAGCGCGTCGCGATCGCGAAAGCCGCGCATCCGCGTACGAACATACTCGGACAACGTCCAGCCGAGGCGCTTCCACCCGGGGGCCGGCGTCGTCACGGGAGGTAGGGCTCCCACTTGCCCGGCACGCCCATGTCGGCGGCGTAGAGCTTCCCGATGAAGTCCATGATGTACAGGGTCTCGCGGTCGAAGCCGCCGATCCCCGACCCGAAGTTCACCGCGGAGATGACGGCGAGGCCCGGCACGGTCACCGCGATCTCCACCACGCCGGCCGGCGTCACGCGCCACACCGTGCCGCCCATCTCGACGATGTAGACGTTGCCGCAGGCGTCCGCCGTCATGCCGTCGAGGATGGAGAACCCGCCCAGGGGGAGATCCGGGCCCTCCACCGGCTCGGTCCAGCCGCCGGCCGGGTCGACGTCGACGGTCCAGATGCGGCCGATCTCCTCGTTGAAGTGGAGGCGCTGGTAGTCGGGCGAGAACGTGAGGCCGTCGAAGCTCTTGCCGGGGAGAGCCACCACGGTCTCGGTCGTGCCGTTCGTGGGGTCCACGCGCACGATGGAGCCGGTGAGCGCGGCGTAGATCCAGCCGTCCACGCCGATGGCGATGCCGTTCGGGTTGGTCACGCCCGCCGCGATGACCCACGAGGCCCCGGTGTCCGGGTCCCCGCCCACGATCGTCTGGTGCTCGGGATCCGCAGCCGCGATCGTGCCGTCTGCCAGGACGCGCATGCCGCGGATCGAGTCAGACAGACCTGGGATGACGAGCGCGCGCGGCCCGCCGAACGGGGTGCGGAACAGGGCCCCCCCGGACACGCCCAGCTCGTTGCCGGCGCCGTCGAACGCGAAGTCCTCCGACCCCGTGACCCACGCGAGCGTGGTGGTCGCGACCGGGAGCGGCGTGAGCGCCGCGCAGTCCACGTCCGTGGTCGGGATGACGAAGGGGGCGGTGTCCGCCGTCTCTTCGTCGCCGGTCGGGCCCGTGGGCGGGATGTAGGTGCTCGTCGCGTCGGTGTCCACGTCCGTGTCCGTGACGGGATCCGGCTCGGGCTTCAGCTCGGGGGCGGGCGCGCAGGCGAAGGCGATCAGGAGCAGCACGCTGGACCTCGGGGCCCGCTGGATAACCAGGAAGCTACCGGACATCAAGCGCTGCGCGCGATCCGGAGCGCTGCCGCGAGGAGGTACCCCGCACCGATCACCATCGCCAAACGTTATTTCAAACGCCGAATATCCGCGTCCGCGATCCAGGCCGGCAGCTCGCTACCCGCCCGGCTGCCGAGCACCGCGACAGCCCGCCACGCGGGATCCGCCTCCCCGAAGCCGGTCACGAACCACGCGGTACTCACCCTGCGCGCGAGGACGAGGAACACGTCGAGGAGCGGGCCCGCGACGCCGCAGACGAGCTGCACATCGCCGAATTCGTTCCTTGGAGGAATCAGACAATGCAGATCGTTGCCTCATAAGATACAATTGGGCGGGGGTGACCATGCTCGACCGGGTGGAGGCGCTGCGCGCGCTCGCAGAGGCCGGCACGATGGCGAAGGCTGCCGTGCGGCTCAGGCTCACGGCGAGTGCTGTTTCGAAGCGGATCTCCGCCCTGGAGGCCGAGAGCGGCCTGCGCCTCGTCGAGCCGGACGGGCGCCGCGTGCGCGTGACGTCGGCGGGGCTCGCGCTCCTCGCGGACGTGGAGCCGCTGTTGATCGCGCTGCGGGAGCGGATCACCACCGGCGCCGCGGAGAGCCGGCCGGTGCGGATCGCGGCGTCGGACTCGCTGCTGGCGTCGTGGCTGCCCCGGGAGCTCGCGAGCGCCCGGGCGCGGGTCGCAGGCCTCGCGCTCGAGGTCCACGCGCACCGGGGGCCCTTCGCGCTCGAGCGGGTGCGGGCGGGCGAGCTCGACCTCGCCATCGTCCCGGGCGGCGACGACGACCCGGACCTGCGGGCGGTCCGTCTCCGCGACGAGCCGCTCGGGATCGTGACGTCCGGATGCTGGGATCCGCAGCCGGGCGACCGGATCGACGTGCTGACGGTGGAGGTCGCATCGCTCACGGGCCGGCGGCTCGAGGCCCGGCTCGCGCGCCGCGCGCGGGAGTGGGGGTTCCGCCTCGCGCCAGTCCAGCGGATCGAGAGCTTCGCAGCTGCGGTCCGGCTGGCGGAGGCGGGGTTCGGCCCGGCGCTGGTGCCCGCGGCGCTCGCGACCGCCATGGGCGCGACGGTGCACCCCCTGCCGGAGCCGGGGATCCACCGCACGATCCACGCCGTGGCGCGCCAGCGGACCTGGGACCGGGGCGAGGTCGTGGCGCTCGTGACGGCGCTCACGACCTGACGGTCAGACCAGCAGGAGCACCGGGCTCTCGACGTACCGCCGCAGCGTCTGCAGGAACGCGGCGCCGACCGCGCCGTCGATGACGCGATGATCGCACGTCATCGTGCAGCGCATGCGGTGCCCGACGGTCAGCGCGCCGTCCGGCCCGACGACCGGGAGCTGCTGGATCGCGCCGACGGCGAGGATCGCGGCCTCCGGCGGATTGACGATCGCCGTGAAGTGATCGATCTCCATCATCCCCAGGTTGCTGATCGTGAAGGTCCCACCGGTGTATTCCTCCGGCGTGAGCTTCTGCTCCTTCGCGCGGGCAGCGAGCGCCCGCACGTCCGTCGCGATCTCCGAGAAGGTCTTGCGGTCCGCGTTGCGCACGACGGGAGTGATGAGCCCCTGCGGCAGCGCGACGGCCACGCCGACGTCCACGCGCCCGTGCCGGGTGATCGCGTCCGGCGCCCAGCTGGCGTTCACCGCCGGGTGCTCGCGGAGCGACCGCGCGACCGCCGCGATGAGCATGTCGTTGTACGAGACCTTCGTGTCCGGGGACTTCGCCTTGAGCGTGTCGCGCAGCGCGACGAAGCCGGTCATGTCGAGCGTGATCGTGAGGAAGAACGTGGGGATCTGCTCGTGGCTCTCGAGCAGCCGGCGCGCGATGGTCTTGCGCATGGGCGTGTTGCGCACGACTTCGTCCGCTCTCCCCTGCGGCTGGGCGGGCGCCTGCTGGGCCTTCCCCTTGGCGCCTTCCACGTCCGCGGCGACGATCCGGCCGCCGGGTCCGCTCCCCTTGAGGGACTCGAGCTTCACGCCGAGATCCTTCGCCATCGCGCGGGCGAGCGGCGACACGGCGATGCGGCCCTTCTCGGCGGTCTGGCCGAGGCCGTACCGAAGGTCGCCCGGGGGATCGTAGTGGTCGTGGTGGATCGCCTTGCCGGACCACTCGCGGCGGACCGTGGCGGAAGCCACCGGGGCCTCCGCCTTGGTGGGCTGGGGTGCGGGGGCGGCCGCCTCGACCGCGGCGGGGACTTCCGCCTTACCCCCTCCCCCCTCCGTGGGGGAGGACTGGGGTGGGGGTGCGCCGGCACCCTTGCTGCCCTTGCGCTTCTCGAACTCCGCGAGCAACCCCGCGATGTCCTCGTCCGCCTTCTTGCCCCAGATCGCGATCGGGAAGCCCGCCGGGGCGTCGTCGCCCTCCGCCAGCAGGTACTTGAGCAGCACGCCCGCGTCGAAGA
>CAMCWU010000141.1 GCA_945882675.1 Klebsiella pneumoniae
CGAGCCGTGGATGTTCACGCAGCCGAGCCGCGGGGCCGCGAGCAGCCGCGGCGTCAGGATCCGCCCGTACGCGATCACCACGGCAGCGTCCGCTTCCAACGCTTCGAATCGCTCGGGCAGCTCGCCCGTCCGCACGGCCTTGGGCTGCGTGAGGGGGAGCCCGAGCGCCTTCGCGCGCGCCGCGACCGGCTGCACGCGGAGCTCCTGCCCCCGGCCGGCCGGCGCGTCCGGCTGCGCCACGACGAGCGCGATCTCGTGACCGGCGGCCACGAGCGCGTCGAGGGTGGGGACCGCGAAGTCCGGCGTCCCCATGAAGATCAGCCTCATTTCAGGATCTCCAGGGGACCACCCGGCGTCAGCGCCAGGCCTTGCTCTCGCACACCAGGTCGTAGCGCACGAGGTTCTCGGCGGTCGGCTCGTACCCGGCCTTCTCGGCGTCCGCGAGGATCCTCGCGAAGGTCTCGGCGATCGGCGCGATGCCGTGGGCCACCCGCTCGTCGTCCGTCGCCTTGGGATCCACGGCGAAGATGCACTTCTTTCCGTTGCGTACCGAGAGCTGGGTGCCGTACCACTGCGGCACCCCGCGCATGACCTTGTGCCGGTCGAAGATGACCGCGACCAGGAAGCCCGCGTTCGGGGCGTGGCCGTTCATGGCCTCCACCGCCATGTCGATCGCGACCTGCACCTGCTCGGCGTCGAGGCTGTGCTGGACGACCGCCGCGGCGAGGTACTTGTCGGTGGGCGTGCAGACCGCCCCGCGGTCGCGGAGCGCCAGGACCTCCTTCACCCGCCGGACGTCGTTCTTCGCGGTCTCGGGCGCGCGCGCGGTGCGATCCGCGGCGTCCTCGTCGAAGAGGACCCGCAGCCGGGCGCTGTTGGCCGCCACCGCCGCCGGGTCCGCGCAGGGATCCACGGCGCTGCCCGCCCACGCTGCCACCGCCAGAAACAGTCCGATCACGTCGCCCTCCCGGGTTGCGCCGTTCTAACGCCCGAGCCCCCGGATGTCATCCAGGCACTGGCTACGCGAGCACGCGCTCGCGGGCCTTGGACTTCACCTTCTTGAGGTAGCGGCTGCGCTTGAAGAGGCTCGCGCGATCCAGGAGCAAGGTGCCCTCCAGGTGATCGAGCTCGTGCTGGACGATGACGGACTCATAGTCTTCGAACCAGGACTCCTGCGCGGCGCCCGCGGCGTCCTTCCAGGTGACGCGGATCCGCTTCGCGCGCTGGATCTCCACCTCGAAGTCGGGGACCGACAGGCAGGTCTCGCCCCACGGGATGGTCTCCCGGCTACGCTCCGCGATCACGGGGTTGACCATTCCGAAGAAGCGCCGCCCGCGCTCCGCCTTCTCTCCGGGATCCACCACGATGATCCGGCGGCCGTCACCGACCTGCGGGGCCGCGAGGCCGACGCCCGGCGCGGCGTACATGGTCTCCGCCATATCCGAGATCAGGCGGGCGAGCTCCGGACCGAACTCGTCCGGCTCGACGTCGCGCGAGCGGCGCTCGAGGACGGGGTGGGGCGCGGTGTAGATCGGCAGCACGGCCATGGGCCCTCCGGTACCAGCCGTGAAGCCTATCGCGCCCGTCCGCGGGGGGCACCCCCGAGAGGCGGACACATCTGGACCGCCAGCGGGCCCCGCTTGGGATATCCTCGGGGCGTGATCCAGCTCGGCGAGTTTCAGCTCCACCAACCGATCGGCCGCGGCGGCATGGGCCAGGTCTGGGCCGCGTCCGGTCCCGGGGACCGTCGCCCGCTCGCGATCAAGCTGCTCACGGGCCGCGGACCGCGAGACCCGCAGTTCAACCAGGCCTTCCGGAACGAGGTCCGGGCGGCGTCCAGCCTCGATCACCCGAACGTCGTCGTCGTCTACGACTACGGGGAGGCGGACGGGCGCTCCGCGGCGGCCTCGGGCGGCCAGATCGTCGCCGGCACGCCGTACCTCGTCATGGAGCGGGTGGACGGGACCACGCTCGCTCCGCTCTGCGGGCGCATCGACTGGGAGGATGTGCGATCGGTGCTGCAGCAGCTGCTCGCGGCACTCGCCCACGCGCACGCCCGCGGGGTGATCCACCGCGATCTCAAGCCGGCGAACGTCCTCGTCATGCGGTCGACGAACACCGTGCGCGTGAAGCTCACGGACTTCGGCCTCGCCCACGCGTACGAGAGCTCGGAGGACCCGACGCTCGGGGGCGGCACGCCGTCGTATATGGCGCCCGAGCAGTTCACGGGGACCTGGCGGGACTTCGGGCCGTGGACGGACCTGTACGGCCTCGGCTGCCTGGTCTGGTGCCTCGTCCGCGGGGAGCCGCCCTGGGGCACCACCCGCTCGGTGGACGAGAAGCGCCGTCAGCACCTGCGCGAGCCGCCGCCGCCGCTCCGCCCCGTCGTGCCGGTCCCGGCGGGCTTCGAGAGCTGGGTGCGCGCGCTCCTCGAGAAGGACCCGCTGATCCGGTTCCGGCGGGCGGCTGATGCGCTCGAAGCCCTGGAATCCCTCTCGCCGGCGGTGGACCAGGCAGGCCCCGTGAGCCTCGGGATGGGATCGATGGTCGGGGCCGGCGTGTCGATCGCGGACGCGGACACCGGCGTGGACACGCTCCCGCACCATTCGTTCGAGTCGAGCGGCGAGATCACGCTGGTGCGCGAGCCGTCCGGCGGACGCCTGCCCCTGCTGCGGAGCACCCCGTCGGCGCTCGCGACGATTCGCCCGCCCATCCCTGCGACCTGGCGCGAGCGGTACGACTACGACGCGTGGGAGGCCGCGGGCGTCGGGCTGTACGGGCTGCGGGTGGTGCCGCTCGTGGGCCGGGACGCCGAGCGCGACGCGCTGTGGGCGGCGCTGCAGCGCGTCCACGGTAACCAGAAGGCGGAGCTGGTCCTGCTGGCCGGGCCGTCGGGGAGCGGCAAGAGCCGGCTCGCGCAGTGGCTCTGTGAGCGCGCGGACGAGCTCGGCGCCGCGCTCGTCATGCGTGCGAGCCACGGGCCCGTGCCGGGCGCGGTCCACGGCGTCGGCGCGATGATCGCGAACGCATTGCGCTGCCAGAACCTGGATCGGGAGGACGTCGGCGACCGGGTGGAGGAGATCTACCGCGCGCGGAACCAGCACCACCGGGACGAGTGGGAGGCCATCACGGAGCTCATCGCACCGGGCCAGGGCGCGGGCGGCGTCCGCTTCCAGTCGGCGGCGGAGCGGTATATTCCCATCCGGCGCCTGCTACAGGGCATGACGGCCGAGCGGCCCGTCGTCATGTGGCTCGACGACGTTCAGTGGGGCCAGGACGCCCTCGGGCTCGCGGCGTACCTCCTCGATATGCAGGCACGGCATCCCGCTCCCGTGCTCATGGTCCTGACGGCGACGGAGGAGACCCTGGCGGAGCGCGAGCAGGAGTCGCTGGCGCTCGAGTCTCTCGTCCGGAGACCCGGGGCGACGCGGATCGACGTCGGCCCGCTGGCGCCCGAGCACCGCACGCGGCTGATCCGGAACCTGCTCGGGCTCGACGCCGACCTGGCCCGCCAGGTGGAGGAGCGCACGGCGGGCAACCCGCTCTTCGCCGTGCAGCTCGTGGGCGACTGGGTGCAGCGCCGTCTGCTGGAGGCCGGGCCGAGCGGCTACCGGCTCAAGCGCGGCGTGGAAGCCGAGCTCCCAGCGGACGTGCGCGCCGTGTGGGGCACGCGGGTGGCGCGACTGCTCAAGAACCGGCCGATCGGCCAGGTGATGGCGTTGGAGCTCGCTGCAATCCTGGGCACGGACGTGGACACGGGCGAGTGGCAGGACGTGTGCGCGCGGGGCGGAGCCGAGCCCGCCGACAGCCTGGTGGACGCGCTGCTGGACGCGCGGCTGGCGATCGCCGGGGCGCGCGGACCTTCGACAGGTTGGAGCTTCGCCCACGCGATGCTGCGGGAGACGCTGGAGGACAACGCGCGGCAGGCCGGCCGACTCGAAGCCCACCACCTGAAGTGCGCGGAGGAGCTCGGCGCGCGCGCGGCGCCCCAGGAGCGGGTGGCGCGGCACCTGGTGGGCGCGGGGCGCGTGGCGGACGCCGTTGGGCCCATGTTCGTCGCGGCAGAGAGCCGGGTCAACCTTGGGGATTACGCGTCGGGCGAGGGACTGCTCGGAGAGCGCGACGCGCTGCTCGCGCGACTGGGGCTCCCGCCGTCGGACGCCCGCTGGGGAGAAGGCTGGCTGCTCCGGCACGACGTGGCCCGACGCCGGGGAGAGGTGGAGGCGGCGCTCGGCTGGCTCGACCGCGCGGAGCAGGCAGCGCACCGGTTCGAGTGGCCGTCGGTGCAGGTGCGCGCGCTGGTGTACCGCGCCCGGATCGCTCGCTGGCAAGGGGATATCCGCGACGCCGTGGCGCTCACCCGGGACGCCGGGGACCGCGCCCGCAAGTCCGGGGACGCCCGCTGGGTCGCGGAAGCGCGTCTCGAGACCGCGCTCGCGTGCAAGATGCTCGGCGACCTGGAGGCCGCCATCGACGAAGTACACAGAGCATACGCCGTCTTCGACGAGATCGGGGACGCCACGGGCTCGGCGCGGTGCGTCCAGGTGCTCGGCCAGACCTACAAGCAGGCCGGTCGCCACAAGGAAGCGGCCGCGATGCTCGAGAAAGCCGAGCGACTGTTCGGCGACGCCGGCAACCGGTTCGGCCAGGCGCAGTGCCTGAACTCGCGCGGGGACGTGCTGCGGTTCGGCGGCGACCTGGAAGGTGCGAGCGCGCTGTATCGCCGTTCGCGCGGGCTGTATCGCACGGTCGGCGGCTGGGAGTACGTGTACCCGGAGATGAACCTCGCGCACATCCTGCTCATCCGCCGGCAGTTCTCGGCGGCAGAGGAGATGCTGGAGGAGCTCACGATCGAGTTCGAGCGCCTGGGGAACCGGGCGGTGCTCGCGGATCTGCACCTCGGGCTCGCATTGTGCGCCGCAGACGCCGGCCGCTGGCTCGCGTTCGACGACCACCTGCGGGAAGCGAATCAACAGCTCGACGAGAACTCGAACGCAGACGAGGACACCGCCCGACTCGCGAGACTGGCGGCGGAGCGCGCGATCGAGCTCGGGGAGCGCGGTCGCGCCCTCGATGCCTTGCGCCTGGGGCGCGACCAGTGGCGAGCGCTCGGGCGCGTAACGGAGCGGAACGCTACGGAGGCCGAGATGCGTCGCCTGGTTGATGGCACATGACGGGGGATCGCGCTCGCGCCGCCGTTTTTGCCGCGACGCTGTTCTGCTCGGCGGCGCTGCTGTTCATGCTCCAGCCGCTCTACGGGCGGATGCTGCTCCCGCGCCTGGGCGGCTCGCCTGCGGTGTGGAACACGGCGATGGTGTTTTTCCAGGCCGCGCTCCTGGCCGGCTACCTGTATGCGCACCTGCTGGCGCCGCGGCTCGGCCTGCGGGCGCAGGCGCTACTGCACCTGGCGATCCTCGCTTCGTCGGCGATCTTCCTCCCGATCGCGGTGCCGGATCTCGGGCCGGCTGGGGACGCGCCGATCGGGTGGCTGTTCCTCGCGCTGGCGGGCGGGGTCGGGCTGCCGTTCGTGGCGGTCGCCGCGAGCGCCCCGCTGCTGCAGTCGTGGTTCAGCCGGTCCGGTCACCCGGACGCCGGCGATCCGTACTTCCTGTATGCGGCGAGCAACCTCGGCTCTCTCGTGGGGTTGCTCGGGTATCCGCTGCTCGTGGAGCCGCGGCTCCGCGTGGCGGACCAGGGCGTGGCATGGGCGATCGGCTTCGCCGTGTTGTTCGCGTGCATCGCGGCGTGCGCGCGGATGGCATGGGCCTTCCCGCCCTCAGCTTCACGTGCCCGGGAGGCGCCGCCGCTCGGATGGCCGCTGCGGATCCGCTGGATCGCGCTGTCGGCCGTCCCCTCGACCCTGCTGCTGGGCGTGACCACGCACATCACGACGGACATCGCCGCCGTGCCGCTGCTGTGGGTCGTGCCGCTCGCGCTGTACCTGCTGACGTTCGTGGTCGCGTTCGGGCGGCAGCGCTGGTCGGCGGCCGCGATCGGGAAGCCGGCCGCAGCCCTCACGATCATGCTCGTCCTCGCGTTCTGGGCCACCGCGCCCGTGACGCTGGTGCCGGTCCTGCACCTCGCGGCGTTCTTCGCCATCACCCTGGTGCTGCACACGGAGCTGGTCCGCGTGCGGCCGGACGCCGCGCACCTGACGGAGTTCTACCTCTGGATGTCGTTCGGCGGCGTGGTGGGCGGCGCGGTGCCGACGCTGCTCGCGCCGCTCGTGTTCGACCGGGTCGTCGAGTACCCGATCGCCCTGGTGCTGGCGTGCTTCCTGCGTCCCGGCGCGCCGCTCGACCGGGCGGGCGTGGTCCGCGACCTCGCGATCGGCGGCGCCGTGGCGCTCGTGCCGCTCGGGATCCGGCTCCTCGGGGTCGACCCGGTGACGATGAACATCGCCGCGAAGCTGGCGTTCTTCGTGCCGCTCGCGCTCGTGCTGTATGCGTTCGCGGAGGACCGGCCGATCCGGTTCGGGCTGGCGGTCGCCGGCGTCATGGCCGGGTGGGTGTTCTGGCCGGTGCTCGAGGGCCGCGTGCTGCACCGGGATCGGAGCTTCTTCGGGTCGTATGTCGTGACGGACGCGCCGGACGGCTTCCGCGTCCTGCAGCACGGGATCACGGTCCATGGCGCCCAGCTCCCGACGGACGACGGGCGGCGGATCCCGCGAACATACTACGCGGTGCCGGGCCCGCTCGGCCAGCTCTTCGCGTCGATCGCCGATGATCCCCCGAAGACGGTCGGCGTCGTGGGCCTCGGGGCCGGGGCCGCCGCCTGCTACCGCACGCCGGGCCAGGCCTGGACCTTCTACGAGATCGACCCGATCGTTGAGGAGATCGCGCGCGATCCTCGGTTCTTCACGTTCCTCGCTGACTGCACGCCGGACGCCCGCGTGGTCATCGGAGACGCCCGGATCTCGCTGGTGGACGAACCAGATGGCGCGTTCGACCTGCTGATCCTCGACGCGTTCAGCTCGGACGCCATCCCCATGCACCTGATGACCGCGGAAGCGTTCGCGCTCTACGCCCGGAAGCTGTCGCCGGACGGGCGGCTCATGCTGCACGTCTCGAACCGGAACCTCGATCTCGCGCCCGTGGTCGGAAACCTGCTCGCGGACGCCGGCTTCCGCGGGTGGATCCAGGACTTCGATCCCACGGACGCAGACGTGCGGCAGATGGCGTACTCGTCGCGCTGGGTCGCGGCGTCGCGCACGGCGGTGGTGACGGATCCGCGCTGGCGGCCGCTCGCGGCGGATCCTGCGGGACCCCGGTGGTCCGACGACTTCTCGGACATCCTCTCGGCCCTGAGCGTTCGCGGCGAATAGCGTTTCCGGTCAGCGGGCCCCGCGTGTCGTATATGCAGAACCTACCGAGGAGGCTGCCATGTCCCGCACGCTGCTGACCGTCCCGCTGCTCGCCCTGTTCGCCTGCACCGCCGAGCCGGCGCCGTCCGACTACGCCGAGGCGTTCCCGGACGACCGGCTGCTCATCGCGTTCGAGTCCGGCGCTTCGGCCGCCCGCCTCGCCGGCGACCCGAGCGAGTACGCCGCCGCCGCGCGCGATGTCGCGGGGGACGTCAACCCGTTCATCCGCTCCGTCACCGACACCGTCAAGGAGATCACCACGTTCGAGCCGACCTGGAAGGACGGCGCCGAGGGCACCGCGCTGTGGGGCCCGTGGACGGATGACGGCGTGGACGGCCAGCTCTGGGTCCAGCGCGACGACGCGACCGGCGACTACACCTGGGCGCTCGAGGTGCGCGAGGCCGGCACGGAAGCGTGGAGCGCGCTCGCGGCCGGCGAGTTCGCCCCGGACGGCAGCGGCCGCGGGAACGGGACCGGCGGGTTCTTCTTCGACTTCGACGTGGCGTTCGCCCTCGATCCTGCGGAGATCATGGGCGGCCAGGCCTACGTCTCGTACACCGTCGACGAGGACGGCGCGACGGCGGACGTCGCCTTCGACTCGATCGACGGCACGGACGTCACCGATCTCGACGCCGGCTACCACTACACGCAGGACACCGACGGCACCGGCGCGATGGACCTCGCGTTCTACGGCGACGCGAGCGGTGATCCGGCCGTCCTCGAGCTGTTCATCCTTCGTGCGCGCTGGGACGCGACCGGAGCCGGCCGCGGCGACGCCTACGTCACCGAAGGGGACCTCGGCGAGCTCGTGTACACCGCCAGCGAGTGCTGGGACACGGCGTCCGTTCTCGTGTACGTCGAGGACAACTTCCTGATGGAGACGTCCGGCGACGTCGGCTCGTGCGTGTTCGCCGAGGCCGAGTGGAACGAGGAGTCGCCCGCGCTCTAAGCCCGCGCCAGGTCCAGATCCTCCTGGTCGTCCACCGAGATCTCGGGGATCTTCCCAGCGTTCCACCGATAGGCCATCATCCCGGCGCCGAGCACGAAGCAGGCGGCGCCGATCGCCTGGGACGTGGTGATGCCCATCCGCGCGCCCTCGATCGCGTCGCCCGCGCTCACCAGACCGGGGAGCCAGCGGGCGACGGTCTCGTTCACCGGGAACGTGGCGAAGTAACCACGCTGATCGGCCCGGAACGACTCCGTGAATGCCCGCACCAGCGGCTCGGACATCAGGGTAAACGCGGCGATCTGACCATCGAACCGGCGCCTGTCCCAGATCGCGGTGGTGAAGACGGCGAGCGCGGTCGCACCGAACGCGTGCCAGAGCTGCGTCGGGTAGAGCGGCACGTGCAGGAGCCGGCCGACGCCGTCGTCGAACACGTTGACGACGAACGGGAAGTGGCTCGTCCAGTAGACCTGACCGTGGAGGAACCCATCTGGCAGGAGGGGGTGCAGCTCCGCGACGGCGACCTGCGACCCGTGGCAGCAACCGGCGAAGAAGCATGCGATCCGGCCGACGCCCACCCCGATGAGCACGGCGGGCGCCGCGACGTCCGCCATCTTCCACAGGTCGAGGCCCTGGTACCGCGCTGCGAACCCGACCCCGATCGACCCGCCGATGATCCCGCCGTACAGCGCGAACCCGGAGCCCGCGAACAAGTCGCCCGGCGCCGCGATCAGCCCCCAGATCCCTGGCTCCACGGCGAGCGAGTACAAGATCCGCCCGCCCAGCAGGCCGCCCACGGCCGCCGCCACGTACAGCGGGATCAGCCGATCCGGGTGGTAGCCGACACGCTGCACGCGCCAGTGCGTGAGGAGGAACGCCGAGCAGAACGCGAGCAGGATGAACATCCCGTACGTGTGCAGCGCGGTCCCGCCGGGGGGCTCGTACAGGGTGGGCCACATGGGGGTCGCCTCCTCGATCTTCAGATCTATCCCGGCGCGTCACGCGGTCCAGGTCGCGTCCTCCGACCAGGCGGGCAGCTCGCCCAGCGCCGCCAGCGAGCTGTAGCGCTCCCCCGCCACGACCAGGTGGTCGAGGAGCCGGACCCCCACGATCCGGCCCGCCGACGCCACCCGCCGCGTGACGTCGCGGTCTGGCCGCGACGGCTCGACGTCCCCGGACGGGTGGTTGTGCGCCAGGATCACGGCGCTCCCGCCGAGCTGGATGGCCGGACGGAGCACCTGGCGGG
>CAMCWU010000142.1 GCA_945882675.1 Klebsiella pneumoniae
GGCGGAGGCGAAGCAGGCCGGCTGGGTCGAGCGCCTCGCGGAGCACCCGGGCGTGTCGATCCATGGGTTCGACGCGAAGGACGTCTCGCCCGGTGACTTCGCCCAGCAGCACGCCCGGCGGCTCGGGAAGGAGCTCGCGTGGGACGCCGTCCGCGTCCTGCTGGAGGTCGCCGGCACCGACCCGAACATCCTCGCGCGGGAGGTCGAGAAGCTGGCGGTGTTCGTGGGCGACGCCTCGAGCATCGACGCGAAGGCGGTGACGGAGGCGACCAGCCAGCTCGCGGAGGCGGTGATCTGGGATCTCACGTCCGGGGTCGCACGGCGCGACCGGAACCTCGCGCTGACGGCGCTCCACCGCATGCTGGACGATGGCGCGGAGCCGCGGCAGCTGCTCGGCATGCTCGCGTGGCAGTGGCGGGAGCTCCTGCGCTATGCGGAGCTCGTGCGCGCAGCCGTGCCGGACGACCGCATCAACCGGGAGGTCCGGCTCCGCCCCGAGCTGCAGCGCGCGGTGAAGGCCCGCGTGGGCAAGGACTTCCCGGGCGCGGCCGTGGTCCTCGGCCGGCTGGCCCGCGCCTGGGAGGAGATGAACGGCCACCGCGCGGGGGACCGCCACATCCTCGAGGCGCTCGTGCTCGAGCTCATCGAAGGCGGCGGGAAGCGCTAGCACCGCCGTGGCTGGCGCGCGGACCGGCGCCTGACACGCAGGCGCACGCAGATCTCCCAAAGAACCACGACGAAAAGCCGGACCCTTTCGAGTCCGGCTCATCACCGACCGCTCACCCCTGGATCAGGGGCGGGCGATGGCCTTGACGGCCCGGTTCAGACGGCTGATCCGGCGCGCGGCCTGGTTCTTGTGAATGACGCCCTTGGTCGCGGTGCGGTGGATGATGCTCACCGCCTCGCGCAGCGCGGTCTGGGCGCTGGAAGTGTCCTTCGCGGCGACCGCGTCCCGGACCTTCTTGATCTGGTTGCGCATGCGGCTCCGATACGTGCGATTCCGCACGCGGGCCTTCTCGCTCTGCGCGATACGCTTGATAGCGTCCTTGTGGTGAGCCACGTCGACTCCACTGATTCTTACGGATGGCTGAACGGATGACGAAATGAGGCCACGCCTTCTAGCCCCGGAGCGCCAGGACCGCAAGGCAATCTCTGACGAGCGCCCACGGATGGCCCCGGAAGGCGCGGACGGTCCGCGGGGGTTAGGAGGCCGGTCCTTGCTGGAGGCCCACCGTGGCCGGCGCCGAACACATCCGCAACTTCGCCATCATCGCTCACATCGACCACGGGAAGTCCACCCTGGCCGATCGGCTGCTCCACCGAACGGGCGCGGTCAGCGATCGCGAGCTCCACGCGCAGATGCTCGACTCGATGGACATCGAGCGCGAGCGCGGCATCACCATCAAGGCGCAGACGGCGAGCCTCGACTATGTGGCGAAGGACGGGAAGAAGTACGTCCTGAACCTCATCGACACGCCGGGGCACGTCGACTTCACGTACGAAGTGAGCCGGTCGCTCGCCGCATGCGAGGGCGCGCTGCTGGTCGTGGACGCGGTTCAGGGCGTGGAAGCCCAGACGCTGGCGAACGTGTACCTGGCGCTCGACGCGAACCTGGAGGTCGTGCCGGTCATCAACAAGATCGACCTCCCGGCGGCGGATCCGGCCGGTGTCATGGCGCAGATCGAGGACACGATCGGGATCGACGCGTCGGACGCGATCCTGGCGTCGGCCAAGACCGGGATCGGCATCGACGAGATCCTGGAGGCCATCGTCACGAAGATGCCGGCCCCGAAGGGCGACTCGAAGTCGCCGCTCCAGGCGCTGATCGTCGACTCGTGGTTCGACAGCTACGTCGGCGTCGTGATGCTGATCCGCGTGTTCCAGGGCGAGATCAAGGTCGGCGAGCGCATCAAGCTCATGGCCACGGGCGCGCGGCACGAGGTCGCGAAGCTCGGCGTGTTCCGACCGCACGCGGAGGGTCGCCAGATCCTCGGCGTCGGAGAGGTCGGCTTCCTGATCGCGGGCATCAAGGATATCCGCGACGCGAAGGTCGGCGACACGGTCACGCACTTCCTGAACGGCTCGCCGGATGCGCTCCCGGGCTTCAAGGAGGTCAAGCCCATGGTGTACTCGGGGATCTTCCCCGTGGAGTCGCCGGACTACGAGCCGCTCAAGGACGCGATCGAGAAGCTCAAGCTCAACGACAGCGCGATCAGCGCCGAGCCCGAGTCGAGCGACGCCCTGGGTCTCGGGTTTCGCGTAGGGTTCCTCGGCCTGCTGCACATGGAGATCGTCCAGGAGCGCCTGGAGCGGGAGTACGACCTCGACCTCATCACGACGGCGCCGAGCGTTGTCTACAAGATCACCCTGCGGAACGGCACGGAAATGGAGATCCGCAGCCCATCGCAGCTCCCGGACCTCGCCACCGTGGTCTCCATCGCGGAGCCGATCGCGCGGGTGACCATGTACCTGCCGGAATCGCACATCGGCGGCGTCTTCAAGCTGTGTGAAGATCGGCGCGGATCGCAGATCAAGTTCGACTACAACGGCACGGGCCGCGTCATCGTCGTCTACGAGATCCCGTACGGCGAGATCGTGTTCGACTTCTTCGACAAGCTCAAGAGCATCAGCCGCGGCTACGCGTCGATGGACTACGAGGTCACGCACTGGCGCGTGGACGAGCTCGTGAAGGTCGACGTCCTGCTCAACGGCGAGATCGTGGACGCGCTGTCGATGCTGTGCCACCGCGACCAGTCGCATCACAAGGGCAACGCCCTGTGCGTGAAGCTCAAGGAGCACATCCCGCGCCAGATGTACGACGTCGCGATCCAGGCGGCGATCGGCGGCAAGATCATCGCGCGCACGAACGTCAAGGCGATGCGCAAGGATGTAACTGCTAAATGCTATGGCGGCGACATCAGCCGCAAGCGGAAGCTGCTGGACAAGCAGAAAGCTGGTAAGAAGCGTATGAAGTCGATGGGGTCGATCGAGATCCCGCAGGCGGCGTTCCTGGCCGTCCTCAAGATCGGCGACGAGTGAGCACCATGGACGAGTACGAAGGCGAGCTCGCCAGCCTCGAGACACCGTGCGAAGAGGAGGTTCCGCCCGAGCCTTCGCGCATGCGCCGGTGGGCGGGGCGGGCGTTCGTGTGGGCCACGCGCCTCGCGATGCTGCTGCTCTTCGTAGCGCTCACGCCGGTCGTGGCGACGGGCGCCGTGCTCTCGCCGTTCGTGATGGACGATCTCGCGCTCGATCGCGTGGTGCGTGCGGTGGCGCTCGACTGGCGGGATTTCGGCCGCGAAGCTGCGGAGAGCCGCCTCGAGTACGAACTCGACCGCGAAGGCATCGGCATGCAGGTGAACGACGAGGACTGCGCGCTGACGGAGGACGCCGGCGAGAAGATCGTCGAGTGCCGGTGGCACGCCGCGTTCGCGGTGCCGGGCGTGCCGGATCCGATGGTGTTGCCGTTCGCGTCGCGCGCGACGATCGCGGAAGACGGCGATCTCCGCTAGCATGCGTGGGCTGGTCGGCTTGGACGGCGTGTCGCGGGAGCGCCTGACCGCGCTGCTGGACTCGGCGGTGGCCCTGCGATCGCGGGTTGCGGCGGGCGAGCCGCGGCTCGGGCTGCTGAAGGGCAAGGCCATCGCACTGATGTTCTTCGAGGCGTCGACTCGGACGCGGTTCTCGTTCGAGATGGCGTGCCACCGCCTCGGTGCGGAGGTGCTGGCGTTCTCGGCCGGCTCCAGCAGCACGACGAAGGGCGAGACGCTGCTCGACACCACACGCGTGCTCGCGTCGATCGGCGCGGACGCGGTGGTGATCCGGCACCAGGCGGTGGGGGTGCCGCACCGGCTGGCGCGGCTCCTGCCGATCCCGGTGTTGAACGCCGGGGATGGCATCCACGAGCACCCGTCGCAGGGGCTGTTGGACATCCTGACGCTGCGGGACCACCTGGGCGACCTGGCCGGCAAGACCGTGGCGATCATTGGGGATATCCGGCATTCTCGCGTGGCGCGGAGCAACGCGTTCGGACTCCGGACGCTCGGCGCGCGGGTGCTGGTGGCGGGGCCAGGCACGCTGTGCCCGCCGGACCTGGAAGCGCTCGGGGCCGAGCGGCGGAAGACGATCGACGACGCGATCGAGGAGGCGGACGCCGTGATGATGCTCCGGATCCAGCGCGAGCGGATCGGGACGGGTGTGATAGCTTCGGACGCCGAGTACCGGCGGTTCTGGGGGCTGGACGCCCCGCGGGCGGCGCGCATGAAGCCGGGAGCGATCGTCATGCACCCGGCGCCGATGAACCGCGGCGTCGAGATCGCGGACGACGTCGCGGATGGACCGCGGTCCGTGATCTTCCAGCAGATGGAGAACGGCGTGTACGTCCGGATGGCGGCGCTCCTCGAAGCCGTCGGGCAGGCGTCGTGAGGGGGATGTGGCTCCGCGGCGGGCGGATCGTCGATCCTACGACCAGGCGGGACGACGTCGGCGACCTGTGCGTGGAGGGCGGCGTCGTCGTGGACTCTCCCGCGGGCGACGTGGACGAGGTGGACTGCACGGGCCGATGGGTGATGCCAGGATTCGTGGACCTGTACGCCGATCTTCCGGATGCGGACGATCATCGCGCCGCGCTGGCGGGTGGGTACACCACGGTGGTCCAGGGCCCCACGGCGGCGCTTGACCGGCCTGTGGGCGTGCGGGATATGCTTGCGCGGGCGCCGACTTCTGGCCCTCTGTTGCAGGTGGCGCCGGCAGGGACGCTCGGGCTCGACGGGCAGGCGCTGGCGGACATCGGGACCTTCGCGGGGATGTCCGGGGTGGCCGCGGTGAGCTGCGGGCGATCGGTGCTGGCCGACACGCGCGTCCTGCGCGGGCTGCTGCAGTACGCTGCGCAGTTCGATCTCCTCGTGATGCTCCGCGGCGCCGATGGGGCCCTCGAAGACGGCGGGATCGTCCGGGACGGCGGCCGCGCAGCGTGGCTGGGCCTGCCCGGGATCCCGCCGGCGAGCGAAGCCATCGGCATCGCCCGGATCGCGGCGGTCGCCCGGCTCACCGGGGCGCGGGTCCACGTGACGCACCTGTGGACGGCGGAGGGCGTGGAGGCCGTGCGGGCCGCTCGCATGGGCGGGACGCGGCTGACGGCGAGCTGCACCGCGCTGCACCTCGCGCTCGACGACCACCGGCTCGTGGACAGCGGGTACGCCGGGATCCACCGGGTGATCCCGCCGCTGGGGGACGACGCGGACCGGGTCGCGCTCGCGGCCGCGCTGCTGGACGGGACGCTCGCGGGCGTCGCCACGGATCACCGGCCACTCCCGGCGATCGCGCAGGAAGTGGAGCTCTCCCGTGCGGAAGCGGGCGCCACGGGTTTCCGGACCACGCTCCCGCTCGTGATCGCGGCGCTCCGCCAGCCGCTGGCCGTGGCGCGGGCGCTGGCGACCGGCCCGGCGAGCGTCCTCGGGCGGGACGCGGGGCTCGCGCCTGGCGCGCCGGCGGACATCGTGGTCGTGGACCCGGACCACGCGTGGACCGTGGGCGAGGATCTCGGCTCGCACGGGAACACGCCGCTCCGGGGCGAAGTCCTGCGGGGGAGGGCGGCGCTGGTGCTCCGTTCGGGCCGGCTGGTCGCCTCCGCGGACGCGACGCGCTAGGATGGCCCTCCCGACCCCCGGACCGACAGCTCCGGACGCGGACGGTTTCTCGCGGAGACGGAACAGATGAGCCGCAGCCCGATCACGCCCCAGGGCTTCACCGCCATCGTGGCTGACCTCAAGTACCACAAAGAGGTGCTGCGCATGCGGATCGTGCGCGACATCGAGGAGGCTCGGGCGCACGGCGACATCTCCGAGAACTCGGAGTACGAGGACGCCAAGGAGCGGCAGTCGCTGTGCGAGGGCCGGATCGCGGACCTCGAGTACCGCGTGTCCACGGCGCAGGTCATCGACGTCACGCTGCTCACGCCGTCCGAGCGGGTGGTGTTCGGCACGACCGTCGAGATCCGGAACACGAACACGGACGACGTCCGGAAGTACCAGATCGTCGGCGAGACCGAGGCCGACGTGGAGCGTGGGAAGATCAGCTTCAAGTCGCCGCTCGGGGCCGCGCTGGTCGGTCGGTCCGTCGGGGACGAAGTGAGCGTGCCGGCCCCGGCCGGGCGGCAGACCTGGGAAGTCGTCGAGGTCCACTACGTATGAGCCTCAGCGCGGAGCTCCCGGACGCCAGCACGGACGCGGTGGCGCGGCTGGACGACGCGCTGTCGCCGTTGAGGCGCCTCGTGCTGTATGCGCGGGAGAACCCGGAAGGCGCGCGGTTCTTCGACGCGAACGCGCTGCGCTGGATCGGGGAGGCGCGGCGGGCCGCCGGTGACGACCCGGCGGCCGCGGACCTCGCGGCGTTCGCGACGCTGCTGGACGGCTGGGACCCACTCGACGCCGGCGCACGCATCGAGCGAATCGAGAGCTTGTACCAGGGTATCGTGCGGTTCGATACGGTGTACGGGCTCCCGCTTCCACCGCGGCGCCGCCCGCGGATCCGCCGGGAAGCGCGCCCGCCACGCGCGCCCACAGAGCCTCCGAGGACGCCGGAAGCCGCGCCGAAAGCCGAGAGATTGCGTCAGGCCGCGGATCCGCCGAAGCCCGAGCCGCCGAAGCCCGCGCCGAAGCCGCCGCGGGTCCCCGAACCGCCGAAGGCACCGGGCCTGGACGCCCGCCTCACCGAGCTCGGGGTGCCCGGCCCGCTCGCGGCCGCGCTCGCCTCCGCCGGTGTGGAGACCGTGGCGGATCTCCTCGTGTGCGCGCCGGAGTCGGAGGAGCTCCTCCACCCGATCCACGGCGCCGGCCGCGAGATCCCGACCGGTCGCGTCGCCGTGGGGGGCCGCGTGCTCCGCCGCTGGTCCGTGATCCGCCCGGACGGCCACCGCGAAGACCGCGCGCTGCTCCAGGGCGCCGGGCCCGTCCTCGCCGTGTGGACGCCGGAGACGCCGGACGTCCTCCGCGCCGCCTGGCTCGAGCTGCTGGCGCCCGATACGCGAGCCCTGCTGGTCGGCACGTGGACGGAGGAGGGGGGCGGCCGCCTGCTCGACGCCGAGCCCGCCACGGACGACGGCAAGCACGGCGTGCGCCTCGGCGCCATGTCGGGGATCGACGCCCGCTTGATCCGCGCGGCGCTCCAGGCGGCCGCGCCCGGCATGGCGAAGCTGCGGGATCCGATCCCGCCGGAGCTCCTCGCGATCGCGAAGGTCCCGCCGCTCGGGGACGCTTTGGTGGACGTCCACCAGCGCGGCAGCGCGAAGCCGGACGCCCGCCGCCGGCTCGCCTTCGACGAGGCGTTCCTGGTCCAGCTCGCGCTCGCGTGGCCGCGGTTCGCGGGCACCCGGGACCGCGGGATCGCCCACCCGCTGCAGCACGGGCTCATCGCCCGCGTGCTGTCCGGCGCCGGGCTCGAGCTGACGGACGCCATGGCCGCGGCGTTCGAGGACATCAAGCGCGATCTGCGGCGTCCCGCCCCGATGATGCGCGTGCTCGACGGCCCGCCGGGCTCCGGCCGCGCTCTCGTCGCGATGCTCGCGGCGATCCAGGTCGCCGAGAGCCGCGCGCAGGTGATGGTGATCTGCCCGGACGCCGCGGCCGCGGACCACCGCCTGGCGCTGGTCGAGCCGCTGCTGAAAGACGCGGGCCTCGTGGGCCGGTCACTCGGCGGCGACGTGCCGAAGACCGCGCGGGACGCCCTGCGCCGCGGCGAGATCCACCTCGTGTTCGGTGGCCCGGAGATCCTGGCGGCCGGGCTGGAGTTCCGGCGGCTCGGGCTGCTGGTGGCGTTCGAGCGGCCGCCCTACGGAGAGGTCGTGCGTCGCGTCGCCGACGGCCGGATTGGCCGCCCCGATCTGCTGATCGTGCCGGCCGCCCGAGCGACCGCCGCCACGATGTCCGCCGCCTGGCCCCACCTCGACGTCACGCGGATCGACGCCCCGCGGCGCGGCCGGCTCACCACAGAGGTCGCGCCTGCCGCCCGCCGCGCGGAGGTCTACGCAAAAGCTTCGGCGAACGTCCGAAAGCACGAGCAGGCGATGGTGGTTTTCCCGCTCGTGGACGGCGCGGACGCTCTCGACCTGCGAGACGCGCTGCGCGCCATGCGCGCCCTCGAGAGCGAGGCCTTCGCGGGCCTGCGGGTGGGCCTGTTCCACGGATCCATGCCGCGCGACGACCGGGCCCGCGTCTACGATGACTTCCGCCATCACCGCCTGGACGTGCTGGTCGCCACGGGCTCGGTGGAGGACGGACCGGGCGTCCCGCGCCTCACCACGCTGGTGGTGGAGCAGGCTGAGGCCGCGAGCCACCTGCGCGTGCGGCACCTGGCGTCGTCGCTGACGGGCTCGAAGCCCTGGGTGGGCCTGATCGTGTCGGACGACGCCGACCCGGCCGCCGTGGCCGCGCTCGACGCCCTCCGGCGCGCGGACAAGGGCGCCGAGGTCGTCTGGCGGCTCGCGGACGCACGGGCCGAGCCGCCCGCGCCGAGCTGGCGCTGGCTCGATCTGCAGGCCGATGCCGAGCCCTGGTGGCTCGCCCGGCGCCTCGCCCACGAGCTCCACCTCGAGGATCCGGGCCTTCGCCGCAGCGCGGAGCTCGCCCGACTCGCCCGCGAGCGGTGGGCCGACTGGTTCCCGGCCGCCGACCAGGACGACAACGCGGACGAGGAAGAGGCCGGCTGGCCGTGCCCCATCCCCGAATCGGCCCAGCCCGGCGGCGACAAGAAGAAGCGTCGGCGGCGTCGGAAGCGGCGCTGATGCGGCTCACCCACCGCGCGCTGCTCGCCACGCCCCCCGACCCCGTCCGCGCGATCCTGCAGGATCCGACGGCGTGGGGCGCCCTCGGCTTCCAGCCGCGGGCCGCCGGCCGGGACCATTGGGCTGGCGAGTGGCGCCTGCACTGGCCGCGCGTGCTAACGCTCGAGGCCGACGCGGAGCCTACAGCCCACGGCCTGCGGTTCACCTTCTCCGGCGAAGGCGTCCGTGGGAGCGGGGAGATCTCCGCTGTGGGCACACCGGACGACGGCGGCGCGTCCGTGGTCCTCGACGTGGACGTCGTGGTGTCGTGGTCGCTGCCGGGCGCGTGGTGGGCGGAGCTCGAGGCAGAGGTCCTGCCCCGCTGGCTGCACGCCATCACCAGGGGCTCACCCGGCCAGTAGCGCCCGCTCGCGCAGGAACCGCTCGATCCGCCGGTTGATGACGTCCGGGTGCTCGACGATGGCGGCGTGGCTGCCCTCCGCCAGGATGAACAGTTCGGACCCGCCGATCAGCTCGTGCATCTTCCGCGACCGGTGCAGCGGCGTGAACAGATCCTTCTCGCCGGCGATGATCAGCGTCGGCGCTGTGATCTTGGGCAGTGCGTCCGTCAGGTCGTGGTCAGCGATGAGCGACACCATGCGCAGGAACACGCGCTGATCCATGTGGACCAGGTGCTCGAGGTACCGGTCGAGGTCCACCGAGTCGACGTAGTGCCGGTCGACGAGGCCCGTCAGCTTGCCGAACGCCGCTGCGATCGGCGACGCATACAGCGGCTT
>CAMCWU010000143.1 GCA_945882675.1 Klebsiella pneumoniae
GCCGCGCACCACGACCACAGACCCGGCTCTGCTCTCGCCCTCGTCGATCGCTTCCGCCGACCGCGCACCGCTCGCGCCGCCGCCAGCAGAGCTGCGCGCCGCGAGTGCTCACGGCGCGCCTGCGGTGCCGCGCGCCACGTCGTCCGAGCCGGCGCCGCCGCCTGCAGAGCCGCGCGCCACGTCGCGCGAGCTGGCACGTCCGGTTGCGGTGCCGCGCGCCACGTCGTCCGAGCTGGCACGTCCGGTTGCGGTGCCGCGCGCCACGGCGGCCGGCCCGGTGCCGTTCGCGCCCTCACCCTCGCCCTCGCCCTCGCCCTCGCCCTCGCCCCCGCCCCCGTTCGCGCCCACCGCCACCGCCACCGCCACCGCCGACCGCGCGCTGCCCGCACAGGCGCTCGCCAGGACCGTCGTCCACGCGCCATCCGCATCCGCATCCGCGTCGCCGCTCTCGTCGGCATTCGCCGATACCACGAACCGCGAAAAGTACGTGCTGTCGCCTGCAGCGTGGACCGCGCCGTCGCCGACGGGGCCGCGCGCCACGACTTCTCACGGCGCACTGCTTTCGCCCCCGCCCACTGAGGCCCGCGATCGCGCACCGCTCTCGCCGCCAGAGCGGCGCGCCGCCACCCCCGGCCGCGCACCACTCGTGCAGCCGCCTCCGGGGCCGCGCGCCAACGCGTCCGAACTGCCGCTGCCTGCATCGCCGCGCACCACGACCACAGACCCGGCTCTGCTCTCGCCCTCGTCGATCGCTTCCGCCGACCGCGCACCGCTCGCGCCGCCGCCAGCAGAGCTGCGCGCCGCGAGTGCTCACGGCGCGCCTGCGGTGCCGCGCGCCACGCCGCCCGAGTTGGCAGCGCCGCCTGCGGAGCCGCGCGCCACGGCGTTCGACCTCGCTGCGCCGCCAGCGGAGCCGCGCGCCGCGACTGCTCACGGCGCGCTTTTCGCGCCCTCGCCTGCGGAGCCGCGCGCCATATCGCGCGATCGGCCACCTCCGGTTGCGGTGTCGCGCGCTACGCCGTTCGTGACTCCAGCGCCAGCAGAGTCGCGCGCCACGACCGCGCACCGCGCGCCGTCGCCTGTAGCGCCGCGCGCCACCGCAGCAGACCCGGTTTTGTTCTCGCCGTCACCCTCGCCCGCCGCCGTCGGCGCCGACCGCGCGCCACTCGCGCCGCAACCTGTGGAGCCGCGCGCCACGACCACCGACTTGGCGCTGTCCTCGTCCCCGGCCCCGTTCGCGCCCACCACCGCCATCGCCACCGCCACCGTCACCGCCGCGCCGATCGCCCCGTCGCCTGCAGAGCCGGTCACCAGGACCACCGACCCCGCGTCTTCCGCACCCGCACCCGCACCCGCGTCGCCGAGCCCGCGGCCGTTCGCGCCGTCGCCGGAGCTGTCCGCACAGCCGCGCGCCATGGCGGCCGACCCGGAGTCGCCATCGCCCGTGCTACTCCCGTCCCCGCCCGCGGAGGACCCGGCCGAACACGAAGCCGCTCAGGTGGCCGACGCTCTGACTTCTGCCACACCGCCGCCGCTAGCCCGATCTGAGGCCTCCTCGCCCGACGCCCCCCCGCCCGCCCCCCGCCCGGCGCCGGCGGAGCAGGTCCAGGTCCGCCTGGAAGGCGACCTCGCGGTCCAGGTCACTCACGTAGGGACGGTCGTGGATGTCCGGATCGACGGTCCGCCGGAGGCCACCGCTCCGTTCCGGGGCCTCGGGCCCGAGCTGGGCGCCGAGCTCCGGGCAGCCGGGTTCACGCTCGGTGGCTTCTCGGCCGGCGGCAGGCGCGATCGCCCGCCGGCGGACCCCGCCCCCCCCTCGGACGACGCCGACGCCCCCGCGGACCGGCCCGCACGGCGCCGCCGCTGGCTGGCCGATCGCTATCTCTGATGGGATCGACCTCGCGCCGCGAAGATTCTCCTCAACCGGATTCGCCTCCGGCCGACGGGGGGGAAGGAGGTCCTCCCCATGTCCGATGTCGCGTCCATCCCCGCCCTGGCCTCGCTGTACACGCCGCCGGCGACCCCCTCCACGATGGGCACCACGGACCTTGGCGAGGACGCGTTCCTCAGGCTCCTCACCACGCAGCTGCAGTACCAGGATCCGTCGGACCCCGTGAAGAACGAGGCGTTCGTCGCGCAGCTCGCGCAGTTCTCGAGCCTCGAGCAGCTCGAGGGCCTGAACGGGACCCTCGACGGCGTGTATGCCGCGCTCGCGGCCATGAACAATGCGTCGATGGCAAGTCTGCTCGGCACCGACGTCATCGCCGCGGGGAACGCCTTCACGTACGGCGGGGAAGGCCCTGTCACCCTGCAGGCGAGCTCTCCGGTCGCGCTGTCCTCCGCCACGCTCACCGTCTACGACGAAGACGGCGGGGTCGTCTGGTCGGGTGACGCGGGCGCGCTGCCCGCGGGAGCGGGATCGGTGACCTGGGGGGGCCTCGACGCGAGCGGCCAGTCCGTACCCGCCGGGACCTACACCTTCTCCATCGCCGGCTTCGACGCAGCGGGCAACGCGGTCGACGTCGATGAGCGCATCACCGGCACCATTACCGAGATGGACTACAGCACGGGTACTCCCCTCCCGTCGATCGACGGGAACGTGGTCCAGATCTCGGACATCCTCACCCTTACGTCGGGCGACGCGCCGTAGCGGCCACCCTAAAACCACTTCCCCAGGAGCCATCATGTCCCTGTTCAACACGCTGTCTACGGGTGCGAGCGGCCTCGGCGCCAGCAGCACCAATCTTTCCGTCATCGGCGACAACATCGCGAACCTCGGCACCACCGGGTACAAGTCGTCGACCGCGAGCTTCGCGGACGGCTTCTCGAACATGATGTCCGGCCTCGGCCGTCCGGCGCAGGTCGGTACGGGCGCGTCGCTGTCCGACGTGGCCATCGACTTCGGGCAGGGCAACCTCGCGCAGTCGAGCAGCCCGCTCGACGTCGCGATCCTCGGCTCCGGCTTCTTCGAAGTCGCGCGCGGCGATCAGACCTTCTACAGCCGCGACGGCTCGTTCCACCTCGACGCGGACAGCCGGATCGTGAACAGCGCGGGCCTGCAGCTCCAGGGGTACCAGGCCATCAACGGCGTGGTGACTTCGACGCTCGGCGGCCTGGAGGTGGATCCGGCCGCGCTCCCGCAGCAGGCCACGACCGGCATCGACCTGACGGCTACGCTCGCCGCGGACGCCGACAACGCCACGAGCCCGCTCGGCGACCTGCGCACCGCGACGCCTTTCGACGGCACGGTCGCGGCCCCGACGATGGAGACCTTGTCCCAGGCGGCCGACTACTCGACGTCCGTGACCGTGTATGATTCGCTGGGCCTGCCGCACGACGTCACCCTGATGTTCGAGCGCGACCCGATCGCCGCCGACACCTGGAATGTCTACGCCGTCGTCGATGGCGGTGAGGTCGACACGAACGGCGACGGGTTGGTGGACGGGATCCCGGGCACTGCGTACGAGATCGGTACGGGGACCGTGCAGTTCGACGTCGACGGCGCGCTCGTCGCGACGAGCGGCATCACGGGCGCCGGCGGCTGGACCTTCGCGGGCGCGGCGCCGTTCCAGCCGGCCTTCAACCTCGGCTTGGACGCGGCGGGCAATCCGACGCCGGGCGGCCTGTCGATGGTGGGCAGCTCGTCGTTCGTCACGACGATCGCGCAGGACGGCTACCCCGCTGGCACGCTCGACTCGCTCTCGGTGGAGGCCGATGGTACGATCCGCGGGTACTACACGAACGGAGAGGATCAGGCGCTCGGCCGTATCGCCGTCGCGACGTTCGCGTCGAGCGGCGGCCTCGACCGGGTGGGCGGCAACCTGTACCGGGCGACGGCAGCTTCCGGCGACCCCGCGATCGGCGTGGCCGGCGTCGGCGGTCGCGGCACGACGAGCGGCAACGCGCTCGAGACGTCGAACGTCGACCTCGAGGACCAGTTCGTCGCGATGATCCAGGCCCAGCGCTCCTACCAGGCGAACACGGGCGTGATCCAGTCGGCCGACCAGGCCCTCCAGCAGCTGATGCAGCTCGTCTGATCCGAACTCCAGGGAGATGCGATGGCGGCAGCGACTGCGGCAGCGGCGAAGAAGGCTGAAAAGCCCGCGACCGGCGGGCGGGGGAAGCTCGTGATGGCCGGCGGCGCGCTCGCGCTCCTGCTGATCGGCGCGGGCGGCGGATATGCGGGGAGCGTCGCGCTCGGTGGCGGCGACGCTGCCGCGGCTACGGAGGAAGGCGAAGCGCCGGCCGGCGAGGAGGCGCCTGCCCACGGGGCGCCCGGGACGCCGGCACCTGCGGCTCACGGCGCTCCCGCGGCGCACGGCGAGGCTGCAGCGGCGCCGAAGCGCGCCGGGGCGCACGCCGTCGCCACCCTCGGGACGTTCGTGGTGAACCTCCGGGGAAACGGCGGCGGCCGAGTGCTCCGGACGGAGGTGCAGGTCGAGGTCGACTCCGGGTACGAGGAGGACGTCCTCGCCCAGAAGGCGATGCTCCGCGACGCGGTGATCACGCTCGCGAGCGACTATTCGTACGCCGATCTCGAGGGCGTGGAGGGGAAGACGCGCCTGCGCGACGAGGTGCTCGGGCGCCTGAACGTGATGCTCGACGGAAAGCCGTTCGTCAAGCGCGTCTACTTCACCGAGTTCGTGGTCCAGTGATGAACGAGCCGAGCCAACGCTCCCAGGCCCTCCTCGGGCGCCTCGACCCCGGCGCGGCCCGCGGCGTGGAGGCTCTCCTTCACGCCGCGACCGCCCGGATCCGCAGGCAGCTCGTGAACCGCGTCGGGGCCGACCTCGAGCTGCGGCACGTCGCGACGGACTGGCTCCCGCTTGCGTACGCTCTCGGGCGCGACACTGCGCCAGCGGCGTGGGTGACGTTCCGCCTGGATCCGAGCGGGCTCGCGGGGGTGGTCTCGATCCAGGCGCAGCTCCTCGGCGCGCTCGTCGGCCAGATCCTGGGCGAGCCCGTCACGCGGCGCGGGGACCGGGCGCTCCGCGCGCCGTCCCGGTTCGACGTGGGCATGGCGGTCCGGATCGGCGAGGACGTGATCTCGAGCATCGCCGGCATGTTCCCGGCCGAGTGCGGGGCGACGCCTGTGATGGGCGCAGGCGGGAGCTCGGCGCGCGTCGCGATAGCGCTTTCCCGCACCGCGATCGTGGGCGCCGCGACCTGGCAGGTCGGGCCCGAGGACGCGCCAATCGGCCAGCTCACGGTGGTCCTGCCGTCGGAGGTGACGCGGATCGTCACGCCCAGGATCGCGCGCCGCCCGTCGGAGAGCCGCCTGGGTATGGAGCGGGTGATGGGGTTCCCGGTCGTGGCGGTTGCAGAGCTGCACCGGCTGACGCTGTCGCTCTCGCAGGTCCGGGCGCTGGTGCCGGGCCAGCTCATCGACCTCGGTCCGGTGCGCGACATCGTGGTGCGCGTGGGGGACCGCCCGACGCTGACGGGCGACGCGGGGGCGCAGAACCACTTCCGCTCGGTGCGCGTGAAGAATCGGATCGACGGCGGAACGTCGCGCTGACGAGCGGAGCGCGCCCGTACGGAGCAACCGCCCTATCCGAAGACTTTTCACGCGGGAGCTCGCAGCGGGGGCGGACGCATCGACGGGGCCCTTCGCGCGGTAGCCCTCGGCCTGCCAGGCGCGGTCATGGGTGGGGGGCTCCACCCGGGCCGACCCTCGATGGCTCCGGTCCGTGCGCTCCGGCATGGTGTCGTCGCCGTCATCGCGGTCGGTGCGGGTCGAGGGTGCCGAGCAGCGGGAACCGCCGGCGCTCCGCGGGGTCGGTGTACCGAGCCATCCGGGTCGCGCGCAGCGCGTGTGCGCTGGGGGTGCGTCGAGGTGGCGATGTGGTGGGTCTGGGTCCTCGCGTGCGCCGTGCCGCCCGTCGTGCCGGCGGGGCCGTCCGCCCGTGACCGGTTCGTCGCCGATCCTCCGGCGCGCGCGCTCCCGGCGGGCGAGCGCCACCTCGGTGGTGCGCAGTGGGGCCGCCCGCTGCGCTTCGACCGCCCGCGGCACGTCCCGGCTTCGGCAGTGCGGCCCCGGACGCCGGGACACCCGGTGCTCGTGGGGCTCGAAGGCGGACGCTGGGCCATCCGCGACCGCGAGGTGTGGACGCTCTGGGATCCGGAGCGTGGGATCGTGGCCGAGCGGCAGGGCAGCGGCTGGCCGACCCCCGACGGCGCGTGGCTCACGGAGGGACACTCGAGGGGCGGACCGGTCCGCCTCGACCCCGAGCCGGTCCCGGATACGCGCACCGCCTGGATCCGCCTCGGCACTGGCGCGTTCCAGGCGACCTGGAACGAGGCGACGCTGAGCGAGCACGGGTTCGCCCGTCCAACCGACAAGGTCCCGGGCGCCACCGTGTTGCTCGTGCTGAAGGCCGGCGCCGCGGTCACGCCAGCGGACCACCTCGCCGTTCGCGACCCAGATGGAAAGCGGCGAGAGCTCGGCGGCTGCACGGACCCGGAGGCGGTGTACTTCGCGCCGGGGGACGCGGCGCTCGCGTGCCGCGGGGACGGGCGGATCGTCGTGCATGATCGCGCGAACGGGACGAGCTGGTCCGTCGCCGAGGAGCTCGAGAAGACCGCGGGCGCGAGCGTATCCGCGGCGGGCGAAGTCGTCGTGCACGTCGCGGTGGACGGGCCTTGCGTCCACCACGCGGACGGGCGGAGCTGGGCTCTCCCGGGCCTCGGCGCGACGCGGGCCCTCGTGACGGACGATGGGTCGCTCGTGGTGGCGGTCGGAGCAGGCATCGCCGTGTTCGACGCCGTGACCGGCATCCGGCTGGACCCGCCTCGCGAGGACCTCGCGGTGAGCGCGCTGGCCATGGGACCCGACGGCGAGATCGCCGTCATCGGCGCGGGCGACGTGCTGACGGCCTGGGGTGCCGACGACGCGCCGCTCGGGGCCTGGTCCCCCGACGACGATCCCAAGGAGCGTCGGGCACACTCGATGGAAGGGGCGTTTCGCCAGATCGAGTGGGCAGGCGGCGCGGTGTGTGCCTCGCCGGGTTCGGGCAGGGTCACCTGCCGCGACCCGCGGGACGGCTGGCGCGTCACCGTCACGCGGAAGGGCAATGGCGAGGCCGTCGGCTCGCACCTCGTGAACTGCCATCCCTTCCTGGTGGACGGCGTGGCCGTGCCGGACCTGATCTGCGCGAGCGGACAGCGCCGCGTCGCTGGAGATCCCGACCATGTGCGGGTGGCGCGGAGGGATTATTTGCGGCGTTCGCGGGAGGATGCGCTCGCGCTCCACCTCGCGACGCTGACCGTGGGGCCTGCCCGTCCGGCCGCGAAGCGCGTCGCGTGGATCAGCCTGGCCGGCGGCGTCCACGTGCCGGGCCCGCTGGGGGCGCCGGAGCCCGCCAGCCTGCCGGAGCCGCCGGCTCCCCCGGCCCCGATCGCGACGTCCGATCGGAGGATCCCGCTCGCTCCGGCCGGCCTGCCCCCGTGGACCCTCGGATCGGCGCCCCGGCCCGCCGACGTGGAGCTCGGCCGGTTCGAGGTCCGCTTCCGGCGGACGGACGGAGCGCTCGCCCGCTTCTCCGCGCACGACGCGCAGGTCGCCGGGGCGGGAGATCTGCTGGTGGTCCGCTCGGGATCCCGGCTCCACGTGGTCTCCCGGGTGGACGGTACGGCGGCCACGGTCCGGATCCCGAGCGGCGCGGGACCTCTCGCGGTCTCCCCGGACGGCGCCCAGGCCGCTGTCTCGGGCGGTGGGGTTACGCGCGTGTACGACCTCGCCACCTTGCGCGAGGTCGCCAGCGGGGCGCGCGTGGTGCGAGTCGCGCACTCCCCGGAGGGGCGATACGCGCTGGCCAGGCGGACGGACGGGACGGTGGAGCTCGTCGATCTCGCGACGTCCACCGTGACGCCGGTCGCCGGGCTCCTGCTCTCCCAGTCGTACTCTTTCGCCTTCCCGCTGGTGGCGGACCGGGACGGCGCGGCGCAGCTCGCTCCGGACGGCACGCTGCTCGCGCGCAGGTCGCTCCCCTGGAGGCTCGATGCGATCGGGCTGGTCCTGGATCCCCAGGGCCGCGTCGAGCTGGTCGCCGAGGGGCGCCGCTACGCGACGGACGCGTCCGGTCGGCTCACGGACCTCGGCAGCGTGGTGGAAGATCCGGTGTGGTCGGCCCGCTTCCCCGACGTGCGCTGGCACATCCCGGGCCGGTTCGGGGTCGAGCCGCTCGCGGTCGCGTGCCCCCCGTCGGCAGGGCTCGCGTGCTCGGCGGTCCCGGCCGCCCCGCGAGAGCCAGCCGGGATCGCGGATCTGACGGCCCCGATGCCGTCCCCCGACGGCCGGTGGGTGGTCGGCCGGCGAAGGGACGGGCGCTCCGTCCTGCGCGGGCCCGACGGTGCCTCGGAGCTGCTCCCGAAGGATGCGCTGGTGACGTGGGCCGACGACGCCATGCTCGTCGTGGAAGCGCCGGGTGTCCGCGAGGTCTGGCGCGACGGCGTGCGGAGGGGGTCCACGCCGGGCGGGCGCCGTGGAGGCGTGATCGCGGCGGGCGGAGGGACCGTCGTCCGGGGCGTCGCACGCACCATCGTCGCTTCCCCGATCGACGGCGGCCCCCCCACCTGCATGCTGCCGGCGGGCGAGGCCCACGTGCTCGTCGTGGACGACCAGGGGCGCTTCGCCGCCTGGCTCGACGCGGACGGCGTGTGGCGCGCCGACCTCGCTGCGTGTGAGATCGAGGCTCGGCCCCCCGCAGTGGCGCAGCTGGCGCCACCCGCGCGGGAGGGCAGCTCCCGGGACCGGCTGGCGGCCCTCGGCTGGGAACCGCAGGCGGGCCCGCTCGTCGGCAGCCAGGACCACGAGCTGGTGGGATACCGCGCGGAAGTGGCCTGGTCCCCGGCGGGCGCCGCGGCGTGGGGCTCCCCGGGTGGCGTGGCGTGGTGGGGTCCGGGCGGCGCACCTCGGCTCTGCGCGCCCCCCGAGTCGCCCGCCGGCGTGGGGTGGTCCCACGACGGCGGCCTGGTCGCGTGGACGGGATCCGAGCTGCTCACGATCTCGGCCGCGACGCTCGGCGCGTGCCCGCCGTTCCCGGCCTCGGATTGACGTCGGCCCAGGTGCACCCAGCGGAGCGTAGCCGGCCCGAGCCGCCGCCCGCGGGAGCGTAGCCGTCGCGAACCGCCGGATCCGGGGGTCGAGCGAGCTCCATGCGGGCGCGGCCAACGATGGAACGCCGGCTCTCGCGGAGCAGGCGGCGCGCTGGAGGTCGGGATCGGCGGTTCGGGTGGGCTACGGTCCCGGACCTGGCGGTTCGAGCGGACTACGCTCCCGGCGCCACGGGGACGTGGAGAAACTCGTCCAGTTGTGTCGACATAACTGGCCGGGATTCTCGATATGCCAGGTCGGTCCGTTCCGGCCCGCGCCGCGGGGGCGCCCGTGGGAGTGCCCGCGCCAGGCGGACCGCAGGGCGCGCCCGGTGAGGGCGCGGTCTGAGCCCGGCCCGCCACTTGCGTCGAAGCTCGTCTCTCCCGACCGGGCCCGACGGAGGCGGAGCCGACCCCGGAGGGAGGCCGGCCCCCGCTCCGAGCGGGGGAGGCGCCCAGAT
>CAMCWU010000144.1 GCA_945882675.1 Klebsiella pneumoniae
GCGGGGATCTCGGCTGCGGGGGCGGCGGGCGTCTCGGGGGTGTCGCTCATGGTCTTCTCGCTCTCTGGTTTCTTCGTGGGCTTCTTCTCGGCAGGCGGCGGCTCGACTCGAGCGGCCGCGAGCACGGACGCCAGCGGCTCCGGCATCTCCTTGTGGCGCGGGAACAAGGGGTCCCCGAGCGTGAGCTGCGCGCCGTCGTCCAGATCGCACAGGACGGGCTGGCCGGCGGCGAGCGCCCGCACGAGCGTGGTCGCGGCATCTGCCGACTTCCCGAGCTTCTCGGCGAGCTCCGTGCACTTCCCGGGCATGACGGGCATGAGCAGCGCGGTGGCGAGCCACACGACCTCCAGCACCGCGCGCTTCACGACCTTCAGCCGCTCGACGTCGCCGTTCTTGTTCAGCGTCCACGGCTGCTCGGTGTCGACGTACTTGTTGCCGGCGCTGATGAGGTCGACGACCGCGCCCAGCGCTTCGTGGAACAGCAGGTTGTCCATGGACGTGCGCCACTTCTCGAAGGTCGCCTGCGCGCGCGCCGCGAGCGCGTCCTCTGCCGGGCTGCGCTGCGCCCACGCCGGGACGCGGCCTCCGAGCCACATGGTCGTCATGGACAGGCCACGGTGCGCCAGGTTCCCGAAGTCGTTGGCCAGGTCCACGGTGTGGCGCAGGAGGAAGCCGTCGTACGAGAAGGCGCCGTCGTGCCCGAACGGGATCTCGCGCAGGAAGAAGTACCGCGTCGCGTCCACCCCGAAGCTCTGCACCAGCAGGCCCACGTCGATGGTGTTGCCCACGGACTTGCTCATCTTCTGGCCGTCCGTGGTCCACCAGCCGTGGGCGAACAGGGCGTCCGGCAGCGCGGGCTTTGCGCCGGGCGCGCACACGTCGTGCAGCGCCATCAGCATGGTGCTCCAGTAGACCGCGTGCGTGGTGAGGATGTCCTTGCCGAGAAGCTGGAAGGTCGGCGGCCAGCGCCGATCCCAGCCGGGCTGCGGCGCCGTCGGGTGCCAGCCCGCGCCCGTGAGGTAGTTCAGCAGCGCGTCGAACCACACGTACGTGACGAAGTCGGCGTCGAACGGGAGCGGGATGCCCCAGCTCATGCGCGCGCGGGGCCGGCTGATGCACAGATCTTCCAGCGGCTTGCGCAGGAACCCCAGGACCTCGTTCTTGCGCAGAGAGGGGCGGAGGAAACCGGGGTTCGCCTCGATGTGGGCGATCAGGCGCTCCTGGTACCGCGACATGCGGAAGAACCAGTTGGCCTCCGTCAGGCGCGTGAGCTTGTCCCGGTCGTACTTGCCGTCTTCCACGTCCTTGTCGGTGACGAAGATCTCGTCCGGGACGTAGTACCAGCCCTCGTACTCGGCGCGGTAGATGAGATCGTGGTCGCGCAGCAGCTGCAGGGAGTCCTGCACGACGCGCTCGTGGTCCGCGTCCGTGGTGCGGATGAACCGGTCGTACTGCACGCCGAGCCCCGCCATCATCTCGCGCCAGACCCCGACGATGTCGTCGCAGTGGGCCTTCGGCGTCATCCCGCGCTTCTCGGCCGCCTGCAGCACCTTCTGGCCGTGCTCGTCCGTGCCGGTGAGGAAGAACGACTCGCGCCCGAGCGCCCGGTTGTAGCGGGTCGCCACGTCCGCTGCGATCGTGGTGTACGCATGGCCGATGTGCGGCGTCCCATTGACGTAGTAGATCGGCGTCGTGATGTAGAAGCGGTCGGACACGGCACTCCCTCCGGGCGCCACTTCGGGCAGCGGCGTCCGCAGATGCCGGTTAACCTGGGGCGGGACCCCCTGGCGCTGGAGCACACATGCGTTTCCTCACCCTGGTCGCCGCGACGGCGATTGTTCACGGCGGATGCAAGAAGGACGACGACGAGACGGACACCCTCGTGGTGGACACCGACACGGACACGACGGACACGGACACCGTGACCGAGACCGACACCGTGGACACCGTGGAGACCGACGCGGTCGACTCGGACACGGTGGACACGGACACGGACATGGACACGGACACGGAAGTGAAGTTCGACGTCACCGTCAACGGCACGGGCTTCGAAGTGTTCGACGGCAAGAACGTGGCGCTCGCGATCCATGATCTCGCGAAGTTCAAGTTCGCAGGAGCAGAGTTCGGGCTCCTCGCTGGCGGGAGCTTCTCGCTGACGGCGACCGAGAAGGTGCTCGCCGGCCTCGAGTACTCGGTCGACTACTTCGTGGACGTCAACGGGAACATGCTGTGCGACCCGGAGGACGCGGCCTTCCACCTCGAGATCCCGGCGGTGACCGCGGACGTCGTCATGGACGTGACCTTCAACCCGGCCGCCGTCGATCTCGTGGCCTGCAAGGCGTTCTGACGGCGTCGCGCCCCCACCGCGCGGGTTAGTGGTGCGCTCCGCATCTGGGGCCCCATGATCCGCGCTCTCGGCTACTCCGTCGACACCCTCGATCCCTTCGATCCGGGCCGCCTGTGCCGCGGCCGCGAGCGGTGGATCGAGCCGCTGGAAGCGGATGAAGAGGACGGAGAAGAGGACGTGTGCCGGCTGGTCCTGACGGGCGCCGCGTTCACCGACGACTCCGCCGCGGACGCCCTGCGCGGGCTGCCGCACGCGGGCGTGGATCTCGGTCAGGTCCTCGGCGCGCTCTTCCCGCGCAAGGTGCTCCTCGCGTTCATGGAGGACGGGCACCCCGCGGACATCCCGGAGGGCGCGGAGGGCGTGGAAGCGTACGAAGGCTACCGGGCTGGCGGCGCGGTGAGCCTGGGCCTCGTGCGCTGGCACCGGCTCGTCACGACCGCCAAGGAGCTCCGGGAGGTCCTGGGCGAGAACGACGATGACGACCGGGTCCGCGGCTTCGTGGTCCTCGACACGGCGCCCGCCGGCGACGACCTGGACGACCTGCTCGAGCGCGTGTTCCTGCTCGTCGGCATGTCCACGCTCGACAGCCCGCCGGCGCGCTACCAGCCGGTCGCGCTCCCCGAGCTGCTGGGGGTCGCGCGCGCGGTCGTCCTGCTGCACCGCGACAAGCACGGGGTGGCGGTCGGGATCTACACGGACGAGCCGGTCCGCGTGGAAGGGAAGCTGGACAGCCTGGCCGAGAAGGCCGGCGCGCTGCTCGTGCCGTTCGCGATCCCGCCCATGCTCGCGCGCTGGGACCGGGCGATCGCCGAGCTCCGCGCGACCTGGATGTCCACGCGCACCGACGAGTTCCCGGTGCCCCCGGCGGCCGAGGCTCCGCCGTGGGAGCGCGGTCGCGGCCGGCGCGGTCGGCGGCAGCAGGTCTCGGCTGAGCAGCCGGCGGCGGGAGAGGAGTAGCTATCGCTCCCGCAGGCAGCTGTCCGACAGGTGCAGATTCCGCAGGGTATCGCCGTCGTACCCCTAGACCCCCGTGAAGCGGTGAGGGGTGCGGCTGTCGAGCCAGCGGAGCGCTTCGTGCACGCCGCCGTTCTGCAGCGTGTTCTCGAGCTCGACGATGTCGGCGGTCGGGGTCATCCCGCCGCAGTACGCACGGGCGGGCGGCCGGTCAATCACATGCCTAGTATACCCCGTACTTTGCGCGGTTGGCCTCGTGCCCGGCGGCATCCTTCGCGGGGTGGAGGTCCCCGTTTCCGTCGTGCAGGTAGTACCAGTACTCGCTGCCGACGGGGGCCGCCGCGGCTTCGAGCGACTCGATCGCAGGGTTGCCGATCGCGCCGGGCGGGAGGCCCTTGCGCACGCGAGTGCCGTAATCGTCCGTCGGGTCCTTGAGCTTCGCGAGGAACGCCTTGCGGTCGTTCCAGTCCGGCAGGGTGTACCGGCTGGTGGCGTCGATCCCGAGCTCCCAGCCGCCGTCCAGGCGCTTCCAGATGACGCCGGCGACCATGGGGCGGTTGGCGGGCTTCGGCTCCTCCCGCTCGAGCATGGACGCGACGACGACGATCTCGTGCAGCGAGCGATCCCCGAACCCGTCCGGGTGCTTCGCGAGGAAGCGGTCCCGGAAGGTGCCGAGCTGCCGCTCGATCAGGTCGGACGCCGAGAACTTCGTGGGGATGATCTTGTAGGTCTCGGGGTAGAGGTAGCCCTCGAACGTGGGCGAGGTCACTTCGAACGGGGCGGTCACGGCCTTGTCCGTCGCGAGCTTCGCGTACTCGCCGGCTTCGATCCAGCCGCGCTTCACGAGCTCGGCGTCGATGTCGCGGATCCGCCAGCCCTCCACGACGGTGAACGGCACGTCGTCCGGGAGCGGGTTGCTGCAGAGCGCAGCGAGGAGCTCGCTCATCGACATGGAGCCGCGCACGGTGTGGCGGCCGGCCTTGACGCACCCGGCCTCCGTGGTGCGCAGGTACCACCCCCACTTTTGGGCGGACGGGACGAGCTTCTCCGCCTCCAGCGCGGGGCCGAGGGCGCGCGCGCTCGAGCCGCCCGGGACCTGGAACTCGCGGTCCGCGGCGTCTGCCGGGTTGTTCGGGGCGTCGCCGTCCACGCAGGCCGCCACGGCCAGGATCGCGATGGGGAGCCAGCGGGCGGGCGAGCAGTGCACGGGACCTCCGCCCGCCCGGTAACGTCGCGCGGGAGACCCCGCCCGCGCGCACCGGACCGGCTGGACCACATGTGTGCTCCGGCAGGCACGACGCGGGCGGGGCCCGTGAGCGCTAGAAGTGGAACATCAAACCGAGGTTCGTGGTGAACGCGGTGGGCGTCGCCCCGTTGGCCTTGGCGTTGACGAGGTAGTTGAGCCGGCCGTCGAGGTCGATCGCCACCGACTTGCCGATGCCGATCTCGAGGCCGAGGCCGGCGTGCGGGCCCCACAGGGTCTTCGCGTCGTCCCCGTCCGACGCGCCGATGAGCGTCATGTCCGTGTCCTGCATGGTCGCGCCCGCGGTCAAGAACGGCGAGACGTGGCTCCACGGGAACGCGAAGAGCTGGAGAGACGCGGTGCCGAGCGTGCTCTCGCGGAGCGGCGCGCCGGGCTCGACGCCCATCCACCCGACGCTGTGCTGGCCTGCGACCTGCAGGCCCAGGAACTCCACGGGGCGGAACCGCGCCTGCAGGCCCGCGCCCGGGTCGCCGAAGACGGCGGATCCGTCTGCCTCGCTCGAGAACAGGGCGCCGCCGAGCATGCCGACGGCGAGCGAGCCGCCGCGATCGAGGCTCCGGTCCGGCATATCCCGCCGGGCGATCTTCTCGTTCTGGCCGGTGTAGGTGTTGTGGGTGCCCGGCCGCGGGCCGTAGATGAAGATGCCGTGGAGCGGGGAGACCGCGCCCGCCACCACGTGGCGAGGCCCACCGTGGCGCACGGGGGCGCCCACCACCGGGTTCCCCGTGACCGCGGGGCCGCGCACCGCGGGCCCGCCCAACGCCGGCCCGCGCACCACGGGCCCGCCGGCCTGGGGCCCGCGCACCACGGGCCCGCCGGCCTGGGGCCCGCGCACCACCGGCCCACCCGCTACCGGTCCGCCGAGCTTCGGCCCGCCGGGCTTCGGTCCGCCGAGCTTCGGGCCTCCCGCGACCGGGACCCCCGACTTCGGCCCGGCCACCCGCGGGCCCGCCGGGACGGCGCCACCCTTCGGCGCGACCTGCACGGGGGCGGCCTTGCCGACCTTCGGCGCGACGCCGGCCTTCTTCGTACCCTTCTTCGCGCCCTGCTTCGCGCCCTGCTTCGGGGCGGTCGCGACCTTGCGCGGGGCTTCGGCGTCCGCGTCGGGGGCGTCGGCCCGCGGCGGGGTGCCGACCCGGGTCGGCGCGCCCGCTGCGAGCGCGTCGAGCGAGAACAGCAGGGCGAAAGCGGCGAGGAGGGCGCGCATGGGAGCTCCGGCGGGGCGGGGGGGCTCGGGCCCCGCTCACACCCTAGCGACGCGCGCCGTCCGGCTTCATTCGACCGACGGTGAAGCGATCGCGATCAGGCCGTGGCGCTCCCGCGCGCTTCCCGGATCCGGTCGACCTCGTTCTCGTACAGGGACAGGTTCTCGAGGACGATGAGCAGGTTCGACTCGTTCCGGCCGTCCCCGCGGGCGTGGTCGAGGTCGTCCATGTGCAGCGCGACCTCGTACAGCTCGTCGCACAGGTCGGCGAGGAGCGCGGGGTCCATCGCGGACCGCGTCTTGCCGGCGAAGGCCTTGCGGTACTCGGCGAACACGTCGTTCGCGGCCTGGGCCAACGCCTCGAAGTGCTTCGTGTAGCCCTGGTCGCCCTGCAGGCGGCGGATCGCCGCGACCTCTCCCCGGTACATCTTCACGCGATCGGCCACGAGCGCCGCGTTCTTGTCGTGCCCATCCGTGCGGTAGCCGTCCGCCTGGAGCTTCTTCATCCCGGTCTCCACGGCGTCGAGCTCGCGGATCATCCGGTCGAGGAGCGCCGCGCGCCGCCCGAGGCGGCTCTTGCCCGCGAAGCCCAGGCGGTACCAGCGGAACTGGTTGTTCGCGCGGGTGGCAAGCGCCGTGGCCTTGTCGGCCGCGCTGCCGGTCGCGATGGCCTTGGACACCTCCGACGCTTCCGTTCCGTAGGCGGTGGCCTGCTCGAGCGCGCTGCGCCGGCTCTCGGCGTACGACGGGTGGTCCCAGCTCTTCGCGATCTCGTCGGACTCGCCGCTCCAGCGCTTGAGGTTCGCCACGAGCTCACGCAGCATCTCGAGGTCGCGCGTCCAGCGCTGCTGACCCGCATAGTGCCGGCGGTAGCGCCGGATTCCGAGGGTCGAGAGCGAGTTGCGGATCTGGGCGCGCCGCGCGAGCTCGCCGCCGGCCTGCACGTCTCCGATCGCCTGGCGCTCGCGGCGGTAGGTCTCCAGCGTGGTCCGGGCGTTCGCCCCGACGTCTCCCGGCGACGATTGCACCTGTTCGAGGCGGGCGATCAGCCCCTCGAGCTCGTCGAGCTTGCGCGTCACCCGCGGGCGGTTGGCGAAGCCGCGGGTGTACTCGGTGATGACAGCGTTCAGCTCCGCGCTCGGGTCGGTCATGAGATCTCCAGCAGGCTAAGGCGCGCGAGCATACACACCGGATCGGCCACCGGCGACCCCCGAATCGGTCCGAGGATGTGGTGGGGGGCTCGACCCCATGCAGGGCCCCGCGACGCCCGATCAGCCGGCCGTGCCGTCGCAGACGCACTTGTCGTTCGCCGACACATCCTGCCCCAGGTACGCGAACTCGGCGTCCACCCCCTGGTCTGCGCAGTACGCCGTGCAGTCGGCCTGCGCGAGCCCGGTCCCGCTGCCTTCGCACACGCACTCGACGAGCTCGCCGTAGACCTTCTCTTCCCCGCCCGTGAACCCGCCTGTCTGGCAGAGCCCGGCGCAGCCGTCCGCGGGGAGCTCGGCGGTGCCGACGAGGTCGGTGTCGGTCTCGGCGGCGGTATCGTCCTTCTTCCCGGCGCAGGCGGCGAGGAGGAAGCATAGGGCGAAGCGGTACATCGGGTCTCCTGGAGGCGGGTGGGGTTTCAGGCTTCGACGCGCGGGGGAGCCGCGTTGCCGGGGAGATCTCGGATCATCTCGCGCATCATGGTCACCCAGGTCGCGAGCCGCACCGCGTACTGCTCCTCCTTGTCGTCCACCCCGATCCGGTAGACAACCGGATCCGCCGGGTCCGGATCGTCCTGGCGCACGACGAGGAGCGCCGCGCCGTTCACCGTGCGCGCGAGCTGCAGCCAGTCGCCGGTGCGCGCGATCCCGTAGTCGTCGGGGATCGGCTCGCCGCGGGCGAACCGCACGTCGTACCGGGTGTCGTCGCCGGACCAGTGCCACCAGGTGAAAGGCGAGTCCGGCCAGGAGATGGCGAAGATCCGGCGCATGGGCTCGGGGGCGTCCCCACCCGACGCGTCCTCCGGCGTGGCCCCGTGGGCGGCGAGGGCGGGCAGGGCGCGCGGATCGAAGCTCCGACCGTCGCGCTTCACGACGTCGCGGAGGAGGACGACGCCCGGGTAGTCGCGCAGGGCGTCCGCCACGGTGTCGAACGGCACGGCGGTCACGAGGAACGTGTACTCCGGCTCGGCGTCGAGATCGGCGTACGAAGGCTCGAACAGGTCGCAGTACTGCTCGAGGTCGGCCCAGTCGGCGAGGGCGTCGCCGACGCTGCCCTCGTCCGGCTCGTCCGGGGCGTCCCCGATCACGGAGAGCGGGCCGCCGAGATCGTCTTCCCGCCCGATCAGGCACACGAAGCCGCGCGCCCGGGCGTCCAGATTGGGAAACTGGGCGTCTGCGCCCGGGATGTCGTCGAGGCACAAGGCGATGATGGGCTGGCTCACACACGCTCCGGTCGGTCCCTCCCACTACCGATTGCGGGGCCGCGCGTCCACCTGTCCTGCGGGTGCAACCCGATCCGGCTCCGGATCGGGTACAGATCACTCCCCACGTACCCGCGCAAGCCGGACAACACCGTGCCGCGGTGGGCCCGGGCGCTCCTGTGGACGGCGGCCTCGTCCCCGCCGGCGACGTCGCGCCCGGGATATATGCGGTGGGGACGTAGTTCGAGCCGGAGCACCTCGCGCTCGAGAGCGGGCCCAAGCGGACCGTGCGCTGCAACCTGGAGCTGGGGACCTGCCGATGAACCTCCGGAGCTTCGGACTGGCCGTGATCCTCCCCGTGGCGTTGTCGGCCTGCACGGGGATCGGCGACGACGAGCTGGACGCGACCGCCGACGCCGACGGCGACTCGTTCGACGCCGCGGCGTGGGGCGGCAACGACTGCGATGACGACGACGCCGCCGTGCACCCCGGCGCCGATGAGCAGTGGTACGATAGCACCGACCAGGATTGTGACGGCGGCAGTGACTTCGACCGCGACGGAGACGGCGCTGACCTGGCCGAGGCCGGGGGCACCGACTGCGACGACGATGACTCCGCGGTGTTCCCGGGCGCGAACGACCCGCCGTACGACGGCATCGACGCCGACTGTTCCGGGAACGACGACGACCTCGACGCCGATGGGTTCCGGGCGTCCCAGCTCGGCGGACCCGACTGCGACGATGCGGATCCGACCGTGTTCCCGGGCGCGGAGGAGAACTGGTACGACGGGATCGACGGCAACTGCGACGGGCGGAGCGACTACGACCAGGACAACGACGGCGCGGACTCGGACAAGATGGCGTCGGGAGAGGATTGTGACGACCTGAATGCGGCGTTCGGCCCCCATGTGGACGAGATCTGGTACGACGGCGTGGACCAGGATTGCGACGGCGCGAACGACTTCGACCAGGACGACGACGGCTGGTGCGCGAACCCCGACGAGCGGGTCGTCCCGTTCGCGTGCCCGCCGGAAGCGGACTGCGCCGACACGGACGCGGCCGCGCACCCGGGGGCTGCCGAGGTCTGGTACGACGGCGCGGACCAGGACTGCCTCGGGGGCGACGACTACGACAATGACCTCGACGGCTATGGGTCGGCGGCCCATGGCTTCGACGACTGCGACGATTCGAACGCGAACGCCAACCCGGGCCAGCTCGAGATCGGGTTCAACGGCGTGGACGAGGACTGCAATCCGATGGTCGACGACTAGATCCGATGCACCGGAGGCAGCGGGGCCTGCGGGCGGCCCGCGCGAGGGGGACCGAGGGGCGCCGCCGGTGAGGCGGCGGTCG
>CAMCWU010000145.1 GCA_945882675.1 Klebsiella pneumoniae
GTGATGCCTCCGAACCGCTCGCAACAGAGGTCCGGATGATCCGCTTCGTGCGCGCGCTGACCCTCACGGCCGTCCTCCTCTCGGTCGGCTGCTCGGGCCGGGACTGGCCGGAGGACGTTGGCGCCGTGTGCGACACCGACAACGACTGCGCGGACCGACAGGCCTGCATCGAAGGCGCCTGGCTCAGCGACAGCGGCGCGGACACCCTGGGGCCGACCTGCCTCCTGCTGTGCACGACGGATCGCGACTGTCGAGCCGGCTGCGGCTGCGAGGTCGACCTGGGCTATTGCACTGCAGGCTGCAAGTAGAAACGCCGACGTCCGCGAGCGCGCCGTGCTACCCTGCGGAGCTGGAGGCCTCGTGCGCGCGCTCGTCACCCTGGTCCTGGCCGCGTGCAGTGTCGCTGATCCGACGGCAGAGAGCGGCGCGGCCACCAACGCGGGCCCGGGCGCGGTGACCATCTGGGACGACGCCGCGTCCTGCTGGACCACCAAGCTGGTGGACCCGGCGCCGGGGTGGGTCGGCTGCGCGAAGGTGGACACCGGCGACCCATGGGCGTACGAGCTGCGCTCCGACGCGGACGGCGACTGCCTGCGGGTCCCCATCGGTTGCGACGGCGCGGACGTGCTCGCGCCGTGCGACGCCGTCGCCGAATGCTGCGACCCCGCGCGCCTGACCGCCTCCGATTGTGGGTGACCACCCGAGATCACTTTCCCGCCGAACGCGACCGGGTGGGGTTATCACGGAGGCATGGGAGGATGCGGCGATGTGGTGGCTATCGGCGATGGCGTTCGCGGGACCGGCGCTCACGATCGAATCGACCGACTGGCCGCAGGCCGAGCAGGCGGCGCTGAAGCGGGCCGTTGACGCCTGCGCGCCGGCGATGCACACCGGGGCGTTCAACGTCTCGTCGTCGGGCTACGAGGGCGAGCGCACTGTCGACGTCACCGCCGAGGACGACGCCACCACCCCGCTGCAGGAATGCCTCACCGCGAAGCTGACCGCCGAGAAGGCGCTGCAGGCCGCGCCGGAGTCGTGGTCCGCCCGCGTGGTGATGACCCTCGACCCGAAGGTCCTCGCCACCGTGAAGCTGCCGGCGGACGCGGGCCGGCTGCTCGTCGAAGAAGGCCGCAAGTACACCACGGAGGAGTCCGCCGCCGCGGTGGCGGCCCTGCACCAAGCCGTCGCGATGTGCGCGTCCGACCGCCGCTTCTTGGGCGCCGTCGAGCTGTACAACCCGTTCGGCCCCAAGCAGCTCAGCGTGTTCTGGGCCGCCCGCCCGGCCACCGCCGAGGGCAAGGCGATCGTGGACTGCGCGAAGGAGAAGCTCCAGGACGCGTTCTGGTTCTCGCAGGTCGACAAGCCCCTGGTGATGCGCGTCACGCCCACGCGCCCTCCGGAGCGCGCTCCCGTGACCGTGACCCCCACGGGCGACGCGCCGCCGGCAGCGCTCGTGGAGCTCGTGCGCGACGCCGTGTCGCAGTGCACCACGCTCCACCCGCTCGACGGCCCCTACACCCGCTCCTTCCAGCCGCAGAACGGGCAGCTCCTCGGCATGACCGTCTCGATGGCGGAGGGCCAGGTGATGCCGTCGTCGGAGCACGGGGCCTGCGTCGACCTGGTGCCGAGCGACTTCCCGGAGAAGTCCGCGTACACGTTCGGCATCGGTCCCGCGCCCAAGACGCCCTGACCGTCAGGGGCGACCGCTCAGGGTAAGCCAAAGCGCGGGATGCGCCCTACGGAACAGACCGACCGGCTTCGATCGTGAATGGAGGTGGTGCCTTGGAAACGCTGATTCTGGTCGACCCGAACCCCGACGTGTGCGACGCCTGGCGAGAGGAGTTCGACGGCGTCCGCGCCGTCCAGGTCGTGCACGGGCGGTTCGAGGAGCTCCCGGCGTTCGACTGCATGGTCTCGGCGGCCAACAGCTTCGGCCTGATGGACGGCGGCGTGGACCTCGCCATCACCCGGTTCTTCGGGTACGAGCTCATGGATCGCGTGCAGGCCCGCATCGTCCGCGACTATCTGGGCGAGCAGCCTGTCGGGAGCTCCATGCTCGTCCCGACCGGGCACGCGTCGCACCCGTGGCTGGCCCACACGCCGACGATGCGCGTTCCAACGGATATCCGGGGGACGGACAACGTGTACAACGCGATGTTCGCGATGCTGCGGGAGGTCGAGCGGCATCGCCGCGAGGCTGTATCCCCGCCCATCCACACCGTGGCCTGCCCGGGTCTGGGCACGAACTACGGCAAGGTGCCCGCGCGCGAGGCCGCCCGGCAGATGCGCGTCGCGTGGCAGAGCTTCGCCGACCCGATCACGTCGATCTCGTGGCCGGTGGCGGATATTCGGAACAAGAACGCCCGGTGGTCGGGGCGCTGACGTTGGCGCGGACGCCAGCTCTCGACGGCGCTGCGGCGACCACTCGAACAGCCGCTCCGGAAGCGGCTCGTGTCGGTGCCGGCGGTGGGGCGGCCCCCGCACCATACGGGTGGGGGCGTCCTACCGACCGCCGCGGTAGGCTGCGAAGCATGTGGATCCTCCTGTCGCTCGCCTGCTCCGCGGATCCCGCGGCCCTGCCGGCGGAAGACGCCGTGTACCCCGTCGGCGTCCGCACGGAGGCGTGGGGCGGCCGCGCGCTCGAGGTCTGGTACCCGGCGACCGCGACCGACGGAGAGCCCGAGGTCGTGGATTTCGCGGCGTACGTCCCCGAGTCGGTCGTGGCGGTCCTCGGTCCGGTGACGTTCCCGCCGATCCCGACGGTGGCCGCGCGCGACGCCCCGCTCGCGGCCGGCGACGGGCCGTACCCCGTCATCGCGTTCTCGCACGGGCTCGGCGGGAGCCGGCTGCAGTCGCCGACTTTCGCGACGACCCTGGCGGCCCGCGGGTACGTCGTCGTGGCGACGGATCACCCAGGCCGGACGCTCGCGGACCTCACGCCGTGCCTGTTCTCGCCGGCGTTGGAGGGCTGCGACCTGGGCGCGGCCCTCGCGGAGTCCGGAGCGCCGGACCTGACGTTGCTGGCCGACTGGGCGGAGGACGCCGCGGTCACCGGCTGGCTGGCGGGGGCGATCGATCCCGGGAAGCTCGGCGCGGCGGGCCACTCGCTCGGCGGGTTCAGCGTCACCACGGCCGGCGACGCCGACGACCGGTTCCGCGCGCTCCTGCCTATGGCGGGCGCGAACGCCGTCATCCGCGACGTGCCGACGCTGGTGGTCGGCGGGACCTGCGACGGGGTGGCGCCGATCGACCTGCTCGCCACGGCGGGGGCCGGGAGCGCCGACGCGCAGGTGCTGACGCTGGCGGGGGCGGGGCACCTCGCGTACAGCGACATGTGCACGGTCCGGTTCGATACGTTCTACGCCGATCACCTGGCGGGGCGGGACGACCTGTCGGAGCTCACCGTCGGCATGTTCCTGGCGCTCGCGGACGACGGCTGCCCCACGCGCGCGCCGGCGCCGGGGCTGTGCGCGGAGGACGCGTACCTGGAGCTCGAACGATCGGCGGAGATCCTCGCGCACTATGCCGTCGGGTTCTTCGACGCGCACCTGCGCGACGGGGGCCCGCTCACGGCCGGGGTGTTCGCGGAGGCGACGCTCTCGGCGGGTGGCGGGTAGCGCAGCACCTTTAGACCCGACTCCGGGCGCCTGGCTGCAGGATCTGGGAGGTTCGCGTGGGCCGGAGGTGGCAGGGCTCCGGTCCGTGCGCTCGCGAAGGGCGGCCGACGACCGAGCGAGGACGTTCGCGCGGAGCGCGAAGGCCCGGCGGCGTGATCGGTGCGGAGTCCGGACAAGCTGACGGGGTCGGATCCGTGAAGTCTGGCGGGATCCACCTTTCGACCCGACTCCGGGCGGCGGAGTGGCACCGAAAGGTGATCCGCCACGGAGGCCGTCAGAGCGCGCGGACCGGCGCCCGGCCACTGCTGGCCGGGTGCAGCACCCCAAAAGCGAGGCTGGAGGCCGGGTCAGGCGCCCTGACGGCGCACCATCTCCGCGATCCAGAGCGGCGCGTAGGGCGACGTGCAGCCCGGCGACGTCGGATAGTCCTCGAGGACCCTTAGCTTCTCGCCGATGGCGATGGCGCGCGCGCGGTGCGCGGCGTGGTGGATGCCGATCTCGGCGAGCGTGTGGTTCATCGCCCACTGCTTGCGCTCGTCGGTTCCCTGCATGTCGGCTTCGATCCGGTCGAGCAGCCCGCCGAGGTCGAGGCCGTCCGGCTCCTTCGCGACCCGCTCCGCCGTCAGCGTCCAGCCCGCGCGCCCGACGTTGCCGGTCTCCTCCATCCAGGGCGTCCGCAGGGGCTCTTTGTGGGGGCTCGCCTTGATGACGTACGAGACGAGCCACTCCTGGACCTTCGGGGCGCGGAGCTGGCGGAGCATGGTGTCGAGCTCGGCGGGCGGGAACTGCTTGGGCTTGCAGATCAGCGTCGCGAGGAGCTGCGCCGCGACGTCGCCGGTCGCCCACAGCTCTCGGGCGAGCTCGTGCTGGGTCCTCAGCTTCTTCGCGACGTTTCGCAGCGCCGACAGGTTCACGCCGTGGTCGTCGCCGCGGGTGAGGTTCGCCGCCCGGACCTTCGGGTCGTCGAGGGCCGCGAGGTCGGCGAGCACCTGATCGAGGGGCCTCACGGCAGCGTGGGGGGCGGATGGGTGGTGGCGACGCTGAGGAACATGCGAGTGGCTCACGGCGTGCGGTGTCGGGGACCGCACGCACGTATCGCGCGGTGCGGGCCCATGCGGTACAACTCCGAGCGGAGGACGCATGGGCGGCAACTGGTTCGGCCTCGCGGTGTACGGCGGCGACGCGGACGACGTGGCGGCACGCGTCACGTCGTGGATGCGCCAGCGCGGGCTCGAGCGCCGGGAGGGCCCGCCGCCGCTCCGCCTGCACCCCGGCAAGGAGCGCGGAGCCCGCATCTATCGCGGAGAACGGGCGGTCACGGTGGCGTTCAGCGAGCTCGGCGAGCTCCAGCGCCTGCACTTCGAGCTGCGCAAGGCGGGGAAGCCCACCTTGCTGGCGTACCAACACGATAGCAGCATGATGGGCTACGAGCTCTGGCGGGGCGGGCGGGCGGTCTCCGCCTGGTCGAGCGAGCCCGACGACCCCGAGGTCCCCGCTCCGGACGACCTCGCCGCCCTCGCGGAGGCGACGGGCTCCGACCCTGCCGCGATCGCGCGGATCCGCGGGAAGCGCGCGGTGTTCGCGGAGTCGGTCGCCGGCCCGCTGTTCACGGCGCTCGGCGCCGCGAGCCTCGCCGGGACCTGGGACGAGCCGTATGCCGCCCCCCACGACGTCCTGTGGTTCCGCGAGGAGGGCTTCGACCCGTGGGCCGGCTTCGACCTGATGGGTCCCAGGTTCACGGCGGCCGACGCACCGATTCCCCGGCCCCCCGCGAACGCCGCGCCCTACCGCGCGCCGCTCTGGACGCTGCCGCTGCGGCTGATCTTCACGCCGCTCGGCTGGGTGCTCCGGCTCGTGATCTGGCTCCGCGGCGGCCGATCCCCGCTCGCGCCGCAGATGCCCTGGACGCAGGAGGGGCGGACCCTCCGCAACCCGACGGCTGGCGCCACCTGGGCGCTGCAGGACGGCGCCGAGCCGCTCCAGTGGCCGCTCCTCCGCCCGACGGACGTCTTCGTGCTCCAGTGGGAAGGCGGCACGGTGATGCTGACGGAGGCTGCTCCGGAAGAGCTCCGGGCGCAGCGCGTGATCGCGCCGTTCGGCGCCGAGATCGTGGACCGCGCCACGACCGTCGCCGGCGTGCCTGCGCGGCTGGTGGGGTTCCGGCTCGCGGACGCGCCGGCCTGGACCGTCCAGGTGTGGATCCACCCGCCCGGGCGCCTCCTGGTGGCGCGCGCGACCGGCGGCGGACAGCCCCCGGATCGGCTCCACGAGCGGTTCGAGGCCCTGCTGGGAGGCCTCGCGCTCGACGCGCGGTAACCGCGCGCGTATCATGGCCCCAGACGGCGGGGGGAGCATGCGTTTCTGGTGGATCATCGCGGCGATGGTGGCGTGCGACAGCGGGGACGACGCGAAGGACCGGACCCTCGAGACCTTCACCGACACCGACCCGGACACCGAGGGCGACGCCGACACCGACGTCGACGCCGACACCGACACCGACACCGATGGGGACACCGACACCGACACCGAAGTTCCGTCCGACGTCGATCTCGACGGGTTCACGACGGAGTCCGGCGACTGCGACGACGGAAACGCCGCCGTCTTCCCCGGGGCCACCGAGCGCTGCAACGACATCGACGACGACTGCGATCTGGCCGTCGACGAGGACGCCGTGGACGCCGTGACGGGCTTCACGGACGCCGACGGCGACGGCTTCGGCGACGACGCCGCCCCCGTGGTCGTGTGCACGCTCGGCGCGGAGGCCCCGGTCGGCGGCGACTGCGACGAGGCCGATCCGGCGGTGTACCCCGGCGCTCCCGACGTGGCGTGCGACGCCCGGGACAACGATTGCGACCCCGCGACGTTCGAGGCCGGGAGCGTCACCCTCGACGGCGTGGCCCAGGCCGATCTGCGCACCGCGCTCGCCGCGGCGGCGGACGGCGCGACGATCTCCCTCTGCGAAGGCCAGTACCCGCTCGCCCAGTTCGAGCTCACGCGCACGGTCACGGTCACCGGCGCGGGCGCGCCCGAGCTCACCGTCCTCCGCGGGACCAACGGCGCGCTGTTCCACGTGCGCGGCGGCGCCCCCACCTTCGCGAACCTCACGCTCACGAACGGCAGCGGCCACCCGCGCGGTGGCGACACGGAGGGCGGCGCGATCCGCGTGGACGGCGGCGCCACGGTGAAGCTCGACGGCGCGCTGATCACCGGGAACGAAGCCGGCTACGGCGCGGGCGTGTGGCTCGGCGTGGGCTGCACGCTGGACGCCGTGGACAGCCACATCGTCGGGAACTCCGGCGACCCGGGCGGCGCCATCATCACGGAGGGAGGCGGGATCTACGCCGAGCAGGGCGCGGTCGTCACGCTGGACGGGTCCCATGTGGACGGCAACGACGCCGGGCTGTGCGGCGGCGTCTCGCTCGTGGAGGACGGCGCGATCTAAGGGTCAAACGCCAGCACCATCTCGGACAACGAGGCCACGTCGCTCCAGGCGGGCGGTGTGTGCGCCTGGCAAGGGGCGGAGATCTCGGGCGTCGATATCTCCAGGAATATCGCAGGGAATATCGCGGGCGGGATCTATGCCGCGAGCGGGCTGACGCTCACGGACGCCACACTCACCGGGAATGTGTCGGGCCTCACCGGCGGCGGGATCGACGCGAACGGCGACCTCGTGCTCACGCGGGTGGTGCTCGACGGGAACGAGGGCGGCATCGACGGCGGCGCCATCGCGCTGAACGGCGCGAACCTCGATCTCGTCGACTGCACGGTGACCGGGAACTTCGCCACGTTCTTCGCGGCGGTCGGGGGCGGCGTGCTGCTCACGGACGCCACCATGACCGCCACCGGGACGGAGTGGGGCACGGGCGCCACGGACAACTCGCCGGCCGACATCGGGCTCGGGTTCACGAACACGTCGTTCTCGTACGCTGGCGTCGTGGACATCACGTGCTCGGACGACGCCGGGACGTGCATGTAGGCGCGGATGCGCCGGTTGTCCGCAGTTCGTCAACCCCGTGACGGCCCGTCACGGCGCGTGGTAGCGTCTCGCCGGGGGTGGCCCGTGCCGCGTTTTACCTGGACGATCCTGATCGCGCTCACCGCCTGCACCCCGGACGACGGCGAGAAGTCCACGCCGGACGACGTCCAGGGGCCCGTGGGGCCGACCGACACGGACACCGTGCCCGTCGACACGGACACCGACGCCTCCCCGACCGACACCGACACCGACACGGACGCCGACCCGCCCGGCGCTTGCGCCCCGGACCCCGCGCTCACGGTCACGTCGGTGACCGCGACGCCCGGCCTGATCAGCACGCTGGTGGAGGTCGCGGTCGAGCTGAGCGCGCCCGCGTCGGCCGGCGTGCAGTGCACGGCGGTCCTGGATCCCACGGAGATCTTCTTCGGCGAGAGCGCAGAGACGCTGACGTCGCACACGGTGCGCCTGTCGGGGTTGATGCCCGGCCAGGAATACACCTGCTCGGCCGCGCCGATCTGCCCGACGCAGGCCGGCCCCGCGACCGCGTTCACCTACGCGACCGGCGCGCCTCCCTCCGACCTGCGCCGCCTGACCGTGCAGGCGGACCCGGTCCTCGGCATGCAGGGCTCGTGGACGGTCGCCCCGTTCACGCTCAACGCCTTCACCGGGGACACATGGTTCGTCGCCTGGGGCCCGGACGGCGGCGTGCGCTGGTGGTGGCCGGCCCCCGCAGACGTCGGCATGTGGGTCGAATTGTTGTGGTACCCGCTCCAGGGCGAGTTCGTGTGGGGCGGCGGGATGGACGAGCAGGGCCGCATCCGCCGTGTGTCCATGTGGGACGGCGAGACGTACGCCTGGGCGCCGCCCGGCTGGCAGGACGTCGAGTTCCACCACGACGGCAAGCAGATCGACGACGGGCGCCTGCTGACCCTCGAGATCCGCGAGAACAAGCGGGGGAACGTCACCTGGGACGGGTTCGGCATCCGGCTGCACGATCCGGTGACCGGCACGGTCGACTTCGACTACAACTCGCAGATCCTCGCCGACGAAGGCCATCTCCCGCCCGGGAGCGGCGGCTTCGGCGGCAGCGACCCGTGGCACGCGAACTGGATCGGCTACTACGACACGCCCACGGGGCCGGAAGCGTACGTCAGCCTGTGCTTCTCCCAGCAGATCCTGGCACTCGACGGCGTCACGGGCGACCTGCTCTGGCAGCTCGGCCGGGACCTCGGCTGGACGGTCCTCGACGAGTTCGGCGCGGACATCGGGGAGGACGCGCTGCCGCAGTGCCAGCACGGGCTCGAGGTCGTGAACGGCAAGATCCTGGTGTACGACAACGGCCAGGACCGGAACATGAGCTCCGCGAGCGAGTGGACCGTCGACGCCGCGACCATGACGGCCACCCGGCTGTGGATCTGGTCGGAAGCCGGCTGGAAGGAGGACTATATCGGCGACATCGACTACCTGCCGAACGACCGGATCCTCGTCACGGAGGCCGCGCAGACCAACGTGACGGAGATCGTAGAGGTCGAGCGGGCCACGGGCGCGGTCGCGAGCCGCGTCCTCTTCGACAACGGCGGTACGACCTACCGTTCGGAGCGGTACCTCGGGTGCGACATGTTCACGTCGGTCAAGGCCTGCGACACGCTGGCGACCCGGTACGCAGAGGTCGCGCCGCTCCTCGTCCCCTGATCTGGGGTGCTTCACCCGGCCCCCGGTGGCCGGGCGCCGGTCCGCGCGCCCGGGAGAGGAAACTCAGTTCTCCGTGGCGGTGGCGGCGGTCCAGTCGGGACAGAAGTCGAACACGCTGAAAGAGGCCCCGTCGCAGGAGTACTTCGGCGGGTACGACTCCCA
>CAMCWU010000146.1 GCA_945882675.1 Klebsiella pneumoniae
AGCGGCCGCCGAGGGAGTCTTCTGCAGCATCGCGCCTCCGGTTCACCCAGATCACGCGGCAGCAGTCGGCCAGCAACCAGCTTTGCTCACGATGTGTAGGATCCTCAGCCTTGTGGGGGAGGGTCGGGGAGGGGGGTGGCGGGAGCGCCGTCGCGTCGCCGCGAGCGGCTAATGCATAGGTTCATCCTGGCCAACGACCCCCACCCCAGCCCTCCCCCGTGAAGGGGGAGGGGGTATGAGGGCAGCCGTCGCGGCCCCACCGATCGACTTGGAACGCACCCTCCGCGGAGGATACTCGAGTATCCGGCCCGAATCGACGGGTGTCGGCCGCCCGTGGGGGGCAACGCTCCGAAAGCCCGCGCGAGGTGGACCGAGGGGCGCCGCGGAGCGGCGGCCACCGCCGTGATCACCGGATCTACCGTCGGTTCGAGCCCGAGGCGGGGGCGACCGAAGGGACCCCGAGGGAGACCGACGGCCGCAGGCCGGCGCGCCCGATGACGCCACGCACCGTCGACCTCGCGCGGGACGCCACCACGGGCGCCGGATAGGAGCGACCCGAGGTCGCCATGTCCGAAGAGCAGCCGAAGAACCCCCTCCACGGCCTGACGCTGGCCGCGATCCTCGAGGAGCTCGTGGCGGCCTACGGGTTCCCGCGCCTGGCGGAGATGGTGCCGGTGCAGTGCTTCAGCAACGAGCCGAGCGTCGCTTCGAGCTTGAAGTTCCTGCGGCGGACGCCGTGGGCCCGCGCGAAGATCGAGAGCTTGTACCTGTGGCATCTGCGGGAGCTCAAGCGCAAGGCGCGCGCCGCCGAGCCCCCCGCCCAGTAGCGGCGGTCACCGCCCGGCGACCCGCTCCGCGAGCGCGACCGCGTTCCCCAGGCGCTCCCCCGCGCGCCCGTCCACGGCCACCGGGGTGGCGACGCACCCCTCCCGCGCGAGGATGGCGTCGAGCGTGCCCTGGAGCCCGCCGGCCGCGGTGCCGTACAGAGAGCGCAGGGAGATCGCGTCGGATCGCGTGCCGGTGGCGGCGTCCAGGAGCTGGGCGGCGCGGTCGCTCCAGCACACGAGGAGCGCGTCGCTCCCGGCGAAGGCCGGCCATTCCCGGGCGAGGTCGGCGGCGGCGCACGCGAAGGTCGCGCCGGTGGACGGCCGGACGGCGGCCCAGGACACGAGGCATGCCGGATCGTCGCGTTCCACCTCCGCATAGCCGACGACGACGCGGTCCCAGCCGTCGGCCAGGCGCTCGAGGCGGCTCGGTCCGCTCCGGACACGCTGCCGGGACGCGCGCGTGGCGGCCTGCCCCGCCTGCTCATCCACCATCGCCACGAACGCGTCGAGCACGGATTCGAGCCCTTCGAGGCCCGGCTCCACGATGTCGAGCGCTGCCGCCACGGACTCGATCGTCGACAGGCAGTGCAGCGCGGGCTCGCGGCGGATGCGGTACCGGCTCGGGCGCGCGGGATCGAGGCGGACGTGCGGCAGCTCGGCGAGCCACGGGTTGTCGCGGTACAGCCGGCGGGCCTGCGGCCACGTGCCGTCCAGCACCACGAGATGGGTCGGGGGATCCGCCATCTCTGCGAGGTCGGTGGCGTCGTCGCGCGGGTACAGGAGCGCGGCGCCGGGCGGGACCGCGGGCTGGCACGCCATGCGGTCCTGCGCGTCGGGCCACGCCACGTGGAGAGATGCGTCCGAAAGCGCCATCTTCGCGAGGCGCGCCGTGTTGAACGCGTGGCGGCGCTCGCCGGGGTGCTGCAGGATCGTGACGCCCGTGCGGTTCGCGACCCGGCGGACGAGGCCGCACACGCACCGGTCCTCCGGGCGCCGGCAGGCGACGCACGTGACGCGGCTCATCGGGTCAGATCATCGCCCGGCGACCGAGCTGCATCCGGAGCTCGTCGAGCTTCGCCTGCACCTCGTCCGTCGTCAGCGACTGATACCGCTCGGGGAGCATCCGGCGCGACGACGCCTCGAACACGGCGAGGAGCTCCATGAACGCCAGCATCCGCGTGTCGCGGCTCGGGATCACGTCCTTGAGCGCCTGGTCGACGTGCGCCTGCCCGACCACGTCGTTCTCCTCCTCCCCGGCGGTCGCGGCGGCCGCGAGCGCGACGGCTTCGAGCTCGGCGGCCGAGTATCCGTCGGTGGCCGCTGCCGCGGGGGCGAAGGTGACGTCCGGCGCCAGCACGATCCGGTTCTTCCGCGCGGTCGCCTTCAGGACCGACTCGCGCTCGGCGGCCGTCTCGGGGAAGAAGAACGGGATCTTGAGATCGAAGCGGCCGGGGCGCTTCAGGTCGGTGTCGAGCTTGTCCGGGCGATTCGTCATCATCAGGATGACCACGCGGCCGCGGTGGTCCGAGTCCGACATATACTCCTTCAGGCGCGCGATGACGCGGGAGCCGACGCCGCCGTCCCCGGATTCGTTCGTCGCGAGGCTGCGATCGGCCTCGTCGATGATGAGGAGCACGTAGCCCAGCGCATCTACCAGCTCGAGGACCTTCTCGAGGTTCGCCTCCGTGCTGCCGACCCAGCGGTCCCGGAAGTTCTTGAGCTTCAAGCACGTGAGCCCGGACTCGGCGGCGAACGCCTCCGCGATGAACGTCTTGCCCGTACCCATGGGCCCGACGAAGATCATGCCCATGGGAACGCGGTTCCGCTGCCCCTTCTTGACGGCGTCCGCGACGCGCACGAGGTCGGCCTTCACGGCCTCCATCCCGCCGACGTGCCCGAAGTCGTGCTCGGGCGCCACCAGCTCGACGAGCCCGTGGCACTCCTGCTCGATGATCGCCTTCTTCCGGGTGTTCACCTGCTGGAACGTGATGGCGTCGCCCGACAGCGCGGCCCCGCGCACGAGCGACCGGAGCTGGATCAGCGACAGGCCCGCGGTCACCGCGGCGAGGCGCTCGAGCGTCATCTCGAGCTTCACCCCCGTCATGTCGGCGTCCTGCAGGAACGCGAGGCGCGCCGGCTCCTCCGGGAACGGGATGCGGATCACCGCGAGCTGCGGGCTCGCGACGATGCGCCGGCTCACGTCCGACAGGTGCTCCGCCACCAGGATCCCGAGGTTGTCCGTGGCCAGGAACGCGGGGTCGCTCGACCAGCGCTGGAGCGCGACGAGGCTCGCCTTGTCCTCGTGCGACATGAACGACACATCCGAGTTCGGCGCGATCGTCTCGAAGAAGTCGAGGATGATCCCGGAGCTGTGGCTGCCGCTCGTGAGCAGGTCCTCCACCACGGGGATGGCCTGGGCGGCCGTCACCGGCAGCTCGCCGAGCTTGGGGTCCCCGCGGAGCTGCCGCTTCGCGTCGATCATCGTCTGAAACAGGCGGCGGTGCGCCTTGTTGCCGAAGGACAGGCCCTGGCTGACGTTGAAGTAGGCGACGATCTCGCGCGTCCGCTCGAGGAACCGCTCGAGGAAGGTGCGCAGGTCCACCCAGGTCCGCGCGCCCGTCTGCGGGTCGGTCCAGGCCTGGAGATCCCGGACATTGCCGTGGATCAGGAAGAGGCTCGCTTCCCCGGCGAGGTATCGGCTGCGCAGCTCCGCGCACCAGGGCGGCAGGACGAGAGGTGTCGACATCGGTGAGGTTCCCCCGATCCAGCTAGCGCGCGCGGCCGGATCGCGCGAAGGTGTCGGGCGGGAGGGAAGCGATGACACGCTGGCTGTGGATCGCACTGGCGATCGGCTGCTCGGGAGACGACAAGGACGCGACGGGAACCGACACGGACGGCACCGGGGACACGGACGAGACGTTCGACACCGACGGCGCGCGCTGCCAGCCGGTGGACCCGATCGTGCCCGTGGTGGCCGTCCTCACCCCCGTGATCATCGAGTTCGAGGGCAACAACGTCCTGTACGGCATGCCGGACTCGACCCCCACGGGCGTGGTGGTGTACTTCCACGGCGCGGGCGGGACGGCGGGCGACTTCAGCAAGACGGAGCAGCAGGCGCTGATGAACCAGCTCGCGCCCTTCGGCTGGGGGTACGTGGCCGCGGAGTCGGAGGACCAGGAGCCCGGCCACCTGTGGGAGACCACCTACGACGCCGACAATACGGATATGGCGCGGGTGGTGCGCGCGCTCGAGCACGTCGCGAGCCTCACCTCGCTCGAAGCGGACACGCCGATCGTGGCGATGGGGTTCTCGAACGGCGGGTCGGCAGTGGGCGCGTTCGTGGACATCTACGCGGACGAGCTGCCGATCGTCGCCGCGAGCTTCCACAACACGAACGGGGCGGAGCCGGAAGGCATGCCGACCATCTGGATCCCGGCGGAGAACGACCCGAAGGCGACGCCCGCGCAGATGGAGAACAGCTACGAGGACCTGCTCGCGAACGGCGAGCAGTCCGAGTACTACCTGCACGAGGAGCTGACGCTCATGCCCGAGATGCTCCAGCGGAACCCCGAGCTCGTCGCCGAAGAGGCGAATGTGGTGTTCGCGGACATGGTGGCGTCGGGGCTCGTGGACGCGGACGGCACGCGGCTCGTCCAGGGAGACGGCGACTCGCTCGACAAGACGCTGACCAACTGGGCGGAAAAGTCGGCGGCCCCGGGCGCCGTGCGGGGCGCGGAGATGCTGCGCGTCATCTGGGCGCTCCACCGGTTCAGCGGGTACCAGGCCCAGGAAGAGTGCGCGTTCCTCACCGGCATCGTCAACCAGCCGTAGACGGGGGCCGCGTGGGACGCCGCGAGGAGAAGAAGCAGGAGAAGCGCCAGCGGCTCGAGAGCTCGGCGCTCGACCTGTTCGACCAGCTCGGCTACGATCGAGCTTCCATCGAGCTGATCGCGGCGGCGTCGGATGTCGCGCGCGGGACCTACTACCTGTACTTCCCGGACAAGCTCGCGCTGTTCGCGGCCCTCGGCGACCGCTGGTACGTGCCCATGCGCGGCCTGCTGCTCGACACGGCCCAGCGCGTGAGCGGCGCGAAGTCGGCGTCCGACCTCATCGGGATCTGGACGGAGATGGGCGTGGGCCTGGCGCTCCTCGGCGTCGCGTACCCGCGCGAGATCGCGGTCGCGTTCCGGGAGCTGCGCCGCTCGGGAGAGGCCGGCGACGACCTGCGCCGGCGGGAGGCCGACCTCCTCGAGATCGCGGTGGCCTTCACGCGCTCGGCGGCGGACGCCGGCCTGCTGCAGACGGGGGACCCGCGGCTCGCGGCCTACGTCGTATACGGGGCGGGCGAGCGGCTCTACTGGGAGATGCTCCGTGGCACGGACCTCGGCGACCCGCTGGAGGGCGCGCGGGAGGTCGTGCGGATCTTCGCGCGCGCGTTCGGCCTGGGCGACGTAGAGGTGCCGCTCCTTCCTCGGTGATCGCGGGTGCCGCAAACCGTACCCGGATGCTGGCGCAACCCCGTTGCATCTGGTTACCAGGAGGGCATGATCCTCGCGCTCGACATCGCCGCGGTGCTGATCGCGCCGCTGCTGGATCGGGCGGCAGCCCGCTGGCCGGCGGGCGAGTGGTGGCTGCAGGAAGGCGCGCGCGTCGTCGTGCTCGGCGTGGTGCTGCTCCACGTGCTGCCGGGGGGCTGGGCCGAGATCGGGCCGCTCGCGCTGGTCCTGGCGGTGGCGGGCTTCGCGTCCGCGACGCTGGTCGAGAGCCGGCGGGAGCCGGGGGCGAACCGCGCATCTCTCGCCGCCGCGGCGGTGGCGCTGGCGGTGCATCACCTGCTGGACGGCATCGCCCTGGGCCAGGACGAGCACCACCACCTGGGGCTCGCGGTCGTGGCGCACACGCTGCCGGTGGCGCTGCTGAGCTGGCGGATGGCGTCGCGGCGCATGGGGCCGGCAGCCGGTTGGGGGCTGCTGTTCGCGCTCGCGGGGTCGACGCTCGCGGGGTACGGGCTCGGGTTGCACACGCTGCCGGGGGCAGGCGCGGGGACGGCCGGGCTCGCGAGCTTCCTGGGGGGCTGGCTGGTGCATGTGTTCGGGCACAGGCACGGGGCGGTGCCGGTAGATGACGTGGTACAGGCTGTGGCTCCCGAACCGCTGGACATCCGGGCCTGACGCGACGGGTCAGTCAGCAGCGGCGGACTTCCTGCCTTTCCCCCCTCCCCCCTTGTGGGGGAGGGTCGGGGAGGGGGGTGGCGGAGGGGCCATGGCGTCGCCGTGAGCGCTTAATACATAGGTTAATCCTCGCCAACGACCCCCACCCCAGCCCTCCCCCGTGAAGGGGGAGGGGGCATGAGGGCAGCCGTCGCGCACACAACGATCGACTTGGAACGCACCCGTCAGTCGGCAGCGGTGCCCGTATCCGCCGGTCCCGTGTCGATGTAGAAGTCTCCGCCTGGGACGTACCAGGTCGCCACCTGCCGCTCGCCTGCGCTGTCGGTCCACCGGACGGTGAGGTTGGCGCCCGAGTAGTCCGCGGTGCCGTCGGACCAGTCTCCGAACTGCGGGCTCATGTCGGTGATGCGGTAGCTGGTGCGGTAGGGGTCCTCGAACTCGTCGCAGGTGTTCGAGCAGCCGCGATTCAGCGACTCGCCGCCGGCGAAGCGGATCCAGGCGTCTTCATCCTTGTTGATCCCGCCGTACAGGAACGCGCTTCCGTCGAGCGGCTGGTCGAACACGGTCATGGTTGCGAGAAGATCTGCGTGCGCGCCGCTAGTGAGGCCGCCTGCGTCGGTTTCGAGCTCGACATACTGGGCGATGTACTGCGGTTGGTCGCAGCTGCACGAGGGTGCGGCGCTGAACAGCACATAAGCCGGGATGATCGTCATCCACGCTCGCCTCGGCGATGTCCGCATCATGCCGTCTCCTTCGCTACTGGTACAGGATCTCCCACTCGGCGCCGTCTGCATCCGTAAAGGTGACGCGGATGAAGTCGTAGCCGACGTCGCGGCCGAGCTCGACGTCCATCCCGACCTCCCCGGGCGCGAACCAGGCAGCCTGCACGACATATTGTCCGTGGGGGAAGGGCGGGAGATCTTCGCAATACTCACACCCCGAAAACCAGGCCAGGGCGACCCCCGCAACCCAGGCAAGGATTTATTGCGTCGGCTTCACGGCGCTGCCAAGACGAGGAGGATGTTCTCCGCCACCGGGCTGCCAAGGATCCCGATCTCGACGGGAGCACCGGCTGCCAACGGGGTCCGCAGCCCGGCGTAGCCCGGCCACAAATCGGCGTCCGCTCCCCCCTCGAGCCCGTTCTTCTTGACGGTCGAGAGATTAAAATTGCGCCAGGGATACGGGACGTCGCCACACTGTCTTGCATGGGCGGTCACGACGAGCCCACAGGCGTATCCTAGAAGAATAGCAGCAAGCAGGCGCGGATTCATTGGAGGTCCAGGTGTCCGCGCATCGGAGAGCTGTCCTCTGAAGCATAGCCGGCGTCTGGCTACTCCGCTGCGTACGTCAGCGCGACGTGGTACATCCCGTCCGCCCACGACTGCGTCCGCACGAACGCGCGAGAAGCCGCGGCGTAGCTCGAAGGGCACGCCTTGTCCGTGACGAGCTCGCCCATGATGAACCCGTTCGACGACTTGAAGTACAGGTGGCACGGGTCCGCGGGCGCCGTGCCGTCCTTGGGCAGCGTCGCCTTCCCCTTGCCGGTCCAGTCGCACGTGCCGGTCGCGGGCGGGGCGGTGACCTTGCCGGTCGCGGGCATGGCGAGCGTGACGTCGCAGCCGCCGGCCTTGAACCACCCGGGCGCGTCCGGGTACGGCGACGGCGCGGGGGCGGGCGCGGGCTCGAGGGGCGGGGTCTCGGCGGCGACGGGCGGGGTCTCGGCCGCGGCGGGCGGCGCGACGTCTGCCGTGGCGGGGCCGGCGGGCGCCGGATCGGCCGCCAGCGCCGTGGCGCACAGCAGGAGCGTGAGGGACGCGAGGGGCGCGGGCGACCGCATGGGACCTCCGGGGGTGGCGACGTCGTGAGCATACCCCGCTCCGTGACGCTCCGGGGGATGTTGCGGCGGCGAGGGGCGGCGTTCGGCCGGACGCGATAGGCTGCTCCGCCATGACGGAGCGGCACGTGGCGAAGGTCGATGCGCGGACGCGGGCAGAGAAGGTGGAGACGTTCCGGGAGCTGCTCGGGTGGCAGCTCGACGCCGAGATCGGGCGGCGGGCGGGCGTGCCCGCGGACTTCGTGCGGGCGTACCGGGAGAAGCTCGCGATCCCGAGCCTGGCCGAGCGGCGCGCCGGCGTGACGCCCGCGGTCGCCCCGCGCCCTGCCCCTGCCCCCGCCCCCACGCCTCCCCCCGTGGCCATGGTCGCCACGCCCCGTGAGCGCAAGGCGCCGGGGGGGATCGCGTCTGCGCTGGACGCGCACCTGGCGCTGTTCGGGCAGCACTCGGACGCCGCCATCGCGGAGATCGCGGGCATGTCCCGCGGCGCGGTGTACCAGTACCGGCACCGCCGGAACATCCCCGCGTACGCCGGTCCGGCCGCCCCCGCCCCCGTCGCTGTGGCCGCCCCTGTCGCGGTGCGCGTGGTGGCCCCCGTCGCGGCGGCCGCCCCCGTCGCGGTACGCGTGGCCGCGCCCGTCGCGGCGGTCGCGCCCGTCGTCGCGGTGGCTCCCCCGGTGGCTCCACCCGTGGCGGTGGCCGCGCCGGTCCGCGCGCCGGGCCCCCCGTCGCCGAGCCTCGCGTACCTGGTGGTCGTGCGCCGGGACGAAAAGGACGAGCCGTACATCGTCGTCGGGCGGGATGTGGCGGACGCGAGCGCGCTCGCGATGCGTGCCGCGCGGGGCGAGATCGTCTCGGTCCGCCGGTACCTCCCCGCGCTGGCCTGATCCGTGAGCAGGTCCAAGCCGGATCTGTAGCCGCTTTCCTCGGTTTTCCCCCTCCCCCCTTGTGGGGGAGGGTCGGGGAGGGGGGTGGCGAGCCCGCCAGCGTGCCGCTCGGCGAATACATGGTTCGATCCTGGCCAACGACCCCCACCCCAGCCCTCCCCCGTGAAGGGGGAGGGGGCATGAGGCGGCTGTCACGGCCCCACCGATCGACCTGGAACACACCCCACGCCACGCAGGCCTCGGGCGCGCGGCTTCCCTTGGGTCCGCGCGCTCCCGTCGGCCCGATGCGGGCCGAGCTCCGCGCTGAGTCGTCGCAGAGGCTCGCCCGTTCCGGGCTTCGCCCTGCTCCTTGTCGCACGGAGCCCGGGAGCGCGCGTCCACCCTTGGGTCCGCGCGCTCCCTTCGCGCCGCGGCGGCGCGAGCGTCCGTGCTGAGTCGTCGCGTTGCTCGCCCGTTCCGGGCTTCACACCGCTCCTTGTCGCACGGAGCCCGGGAGCGCGCGGACCGGCGCCCTGCCCCGGTCCGACCCACGCAGATCCCCCAAAAAGGCACTACGGTAGCAGGTTCCTCTCGAAGAACCCCCAGATCTTCGCCTCCATGCTGATCCGATCCTGCCGGCCCCGCGGCATATGCCGCTCGTCGGGGTCCATCAGCAATTCGTAGGGCTTCTCCGCCCGGTGCAGCGCGTTGACCAG
>CAMCWU010000147.1 GCA_945882675.1 Klebsiella pneumoniae
AGGTCGCCCGGCGAGCCGGGTCACGCTGATCCGATTGGCCGCCACGGAGGTGATCCGATTGGCCGCCCCGGGGCGTGATCCGACTCGCCGCCCGTGAGCTGATCCGGTTCGCTGCCCACGGTGGTGATCCGATATGGTGCCCGCTCACACTCCAGGGTCCCGTGGAGCGGGGGATGGTGGACCATCGGGTCGTTGGCGGCACCGGAACGCCCCGGAGCGCGGGTTAGCAGTCCACGATGTGGAGCGTCCCGCCGCAGTCGACGAGCACGCTGCCGCCGCGCAGGTCGAGGAGGCCGCTGCACTCATCACTCTCATCTATGACGAGGTGGTTGGTCATCACCAGGGTGGATGAATCGATTGTCGCGAGAGCACACGCCGCGTACGGCTCGCCGAGGCGCTCGCCGTCGCCGCCGAATATCACCACCGTGGGTCGGCCTGCCCGCACCAAGAGTGACGCGACGTCGAAGATGCTGGTGTCGAAGCGGTCCTCGTCCATGACGACCGTGATCACCTCGACCGGGTAGAGAGTTCCCAGCGGGATCTCCGACCGCAGCGCCTCCCCGGCCGGACCCCACCGGGCGAGAACCGGATTGCGCGTGGCCCGGGACGAGCCCCCCAGGATCAGCCCATCCTCGGCCTCGGCCACGGCGGTCCAGCGCACGTTCTCCGGCAGCGGGTGCTCGGCCAGGACCGCCCCGGTCCCCGCGTCGAGGACGAGCACCGTCGTGGCGGTCAGCCCGAGCAGCCGCCCCGGCCGCCCCGCGACCAGCCGCTCCACCGTCCGGTCCAGTGCCCACCGCCGGACCCCGAGCCGCACGTCCACCGCCAAGATCCCCTGGCCCTCTGTGACGTCCCACACGTACGCCACGTCCCCGAAGATCCCCTTCACGAGCGCCCAGTTCCCCGGTCCGAGCGGCCGGTCGCGCACGTCCCCGCGCCCCGTGATCCGCCGCAGCGACGTCCCCCAGTCGGCGGGGCTGGCGTGGCTGATGTCGGTGTCCTGCCCGAGGAGGATCACCGCCCCGTCCGCGGCCTGGACCCCGCGGCACGGCCCGCGCCACAGCGAATCTCCACGCGAGATCGGCAACATCTGCGGGTACGCGAGCTGCAGGTACCCGCCCGCCTGCGTCCCCACCATCACCCACGCGTCGGTGCACGCGATGGCGCCAGCGGTGACCTCCTCGGCGATGGTGCGGACGGTGCGGATGTGCTGCATGCCCACCCGTACCGCGGCGCTCACGCCGTCGACCAGCACCGACGACCCGCCCCGTGCCCGCGCGCTCGTGCACCGCTCGGACCCGCGCCACCCTGCATGGTTCACACGGGGCACACAGAGATCACGGGGATCGGGCTCCCGATTCCCACGCCAGCGCATGCCAGCGCATGTCCCGTCCGGACCCGCGCGCCCGGAACACCGCCCCTCGCGTCGAGGGCACCAAAAAAAACCCCCTTCGACCCTGGATCACCGCGAGTCCGCCGGCAGCCACGCCTCCGTGCCCCCTCCGCGCCCTCACAACCTCCGTGTTGAATGCCCGAAGAAGCGCCGCGAGCCAGCATGCCGCAACTCTGCCGGCAACGCCATCTTCGTGCAACCTTCGCCCCTTCCTGTCTTCGTGGTGAATGCCCGAAACCCCAGTCACGAGCGCGCGGACCGGCGCCTCACCCCTCACGGCCCTGCAGCCCTACCACAAAGCCCCCAGCGTGAGATGCGCACGAAACGCAGGTTCCTCCCACTCGTTCACGAGCAGATCCTGCCGCGCCCCCGTCGACAGCAGCGCATCCAGGTTCGACGCCAGATCGAGCTGGAGCGGCCCCACGGGCGTCGCGACGCGCATCCCCGTGCCGACGGCCGAGCGCACGAGCGGGACGCCCTCCACCTTCGGATCGTTGGTGTCGACGGTCGTGTACGGCGAGAGCAGCCAGGCGTTCCCGAAATCCCCGAAGACCACGGTTGACCAGCCTTCCCAGCCAGTAGCGCCGAGGGCGACCCACGGCATCTCGAGCTCGACGACCCCGAGCGCGGACGTGTCGCCGCCGGTCGGGACCCAGCGGCTGGCGTCGTCGCGGACGGTGTAGTCGAGGATGGGCTGGATCTGCTCCGGGAAGTCGACGTCCACGCGGGGCGCGAGGCTGCGCGGGCCGACGGTGTCTCGGGCGAAGCCGCGCAAGCTGTTGGTGCCGCCCAGGCGGTACCGGTCCTCCAGGGGGATGACGGTGCCCCCGAAGCCGATGGCGCGCCCGGCCTCCGCGCTGAGCCGGACCCGGAAGCCGAGCAGGGGGATGTACGCCGAAGCCCGGCCTCCGACCTTGACGAACTGCACGGTGGGCAGCTCGGTGAGCGCGTCCACGAGGCCCGGCGCGTACTCGCCCGTCGCCTGCACGACGAAGCCGCGGCTCGGCGCGAGCGGGTTGTCGCGGCGATCGAGGACGGCCAGGAGCTGGGCCGAGTCCTGGTAGCGCCACGCGGTCGGGATGGCGGTGTCGATGAGCGTGAGGATCTCCTCCCACGGCTCGCCGTCGAGGAGCGCGCCGAGGTCGACCTCCTGGAGCTGCCGGGCTTCGAAGCGGGCGCCCAGGCGCAGGTCGAGCCCGAAGTCGAAGTGGTGGGACAACGCCGGGCCTCCGCCGGTGCGCGCCATCCGCCAGGTGCGCTCGGCGAGGCGCTCGCGGAGCAGCACGTCGACGATCAGGTTCTCGTCGTGGAGGGGGAAGCGGGGCGCCGTGTAGGTGAGGGCCGCGCGATAGTCGGGGTTGCGCCAGTCGGGTCGCCAGTCGAGGGCGGACTCCGAGAGCCAGTCGAGGCCGACCTGGGCGTAGAGCTCCACGCGCTGCGCCGTGTACCAGAGATTGCGGCGGGTGACCCGGCCGAACAGGCGCGTGCCCTGGTCGGTCGAGAGGCCGGCGCCCGCCTCGAACGCCCACGGGGCGCGCTCGGTGACGCCGATGACGAGGTCCCGGGCGGCCTCGTCGCCGAGGAGATCGAGCTGCACCGTGCGGAATGCGCTCAGCTTGTACAGATCGTCGCGAATCCGCACGAGGTCGGCGGACGTGAGCGGCTCGCCCAGGCGCAGCTCGACCTGGCGGCGCACGAACTCGGGCCGCACGAGGCGCAGGCCGCGCGTGACCACCGAGCGCAACAGCACCTTCGCCCCGGGATCCACGTGGAGCGTGGCCGCGATCTCGGTGGGGGAGGCGCCTTCCGCGTGGCTGACGCGTGCCTCCACGTCGAGGTAGCCGGCGGCGCGGTGCGCGTCGATCAGGCGGCGGGAGAGGGCTTCGAGCGCCTGGGGCGAGAACGCGCCGCACCCGGGCTCGGGGCGCTTCTCGGCCGCGCACGCCGAGAGCTGCATGGCTGCGAGCTCGGCCTCCAGGGCGGAGAGGTCGACGTCCGGCGCCGCGCCGGCGATCACTGCGGTGGCCAGCACCGTGAGGTCGCCCTCGTCGACGGCGACGACCGGACGCACCTGCATGACGGCCGGGAATCCGCCGATCTCGCGGACGGGGGACCAGACGGCGCGCCAGAACCAGCCGCGCCGGTAGTCGATCTCGTGGCCGGTCTCCTCGAGCGTGGCATCCTGGTAGCCGTTCGCGCCATAGTACGCTTCTGCGGCCGCGAGGCCCTGCTCCATGGCGCGGGGCGTGTAGTAGCCGCGCCGCAGCACGTCCCCCGACGACTGCTCGAGCACCGCCTGCAGGTGGCCGGTCGGGATCCGGTCGTTGCCCGAGAACACCGCGCCCACGCGGTTCGGCCACTGGCCGCGTTTGAGCTTGTGCTTCGCGCCCTGCTCGACGCGCACCACCAGCCGGTCGACGCGCGGGCTGACGGCGTCGATCGTCACCTGGGCCGTGGCGTCGAGGAAGCCCTGCTCCTGCAGCGACGTCGCGAGGCGCTCGGGGGCCTCGTCGAGGAAGCCGCGCGTGAGCCGGAGCCGGTCGTCGATGGCGAGCGCGGTCCGCACCTTGCGATCTGCCCGCAAGCTCCGGATGCCGGAGATGTCGAGCTCCAGGCGGGCGCCGGGCTCGATCGTGAAGGTCACCTGCCGGCCGCCCTCCGTGACGACCGCGGCGGGCGTGACCCGCGCCTGGATCCAGCCGCGCCGCCGGCCGAACAGGGGCCGCCCCATGTCGGCGAGCCGCGCGCGGATCTCCTGCTGGGCCCGGGGGATCGCGTCGGGCGAGAGCGGCCGGCCCTCCGCGACGCCAGCCTTCCGCGACCAGCGAACCAGCGCTTTGGTGTTTCCGGCCGGAAACAGCACGTCCAGGTCCCCCGCGAAAACCAGCTTCTCGAGCAGGTTCGGAGCGCCCTCGGTCACCGTGACGGTGAGATCGAGCTCGCCGTCGGTCGGGGTGACGGTGACGTCTACCGTCGCGTCCGGGTAGCCGCGGCGGGCGAGCCAGGTCGTGAGCCGGCTCTGGACCTGGGGGATCCGCAGCTCCGCGTAGAACACCTGGCCCGACGTGAGGCCGGCGGCCGTGAACAGCTCGCGGTCCGAGAACGCCTGGTTCCCGGCGATCCGGATCCGGCGGACCCGTGGCGCCGGGTACACGCGGTACGAGACCTGCACGGCTTCGAGCGGCTCGCCGCTGGCGTCGAACGTCATGCCGGGCGTGGCGTCCGCCTCCACCGCCGCGAACTCGCCGACCTGGAACAGCGTCCCGAGGTCGTCCCGGATCATCCGGGGGTTCAGCGGCTCGCCCTGGCGCGCGTGAAGCAGGGGCGCGAGGCTCTCGTCCGGCAGCGATCCGGCGCCGGCGAGGATCTGCACGCCCGCGATCGGGAGGCCGACCCACCAGTCGTCCGCGAGGGGCGCAGGCTCCTGGGCGAGCGCCGGTGACGACGCGATCGAGCCCAGGAGAACCAGGAAAAAGAGTGAGCGGGCGACGAGATTCGAACTCGCGACACCGAGCTTGGGAAGCTCGTACTCTACCAACTGAGCTACGCCCGCAACGCGTCGCGTCATAACCGTTCGCCGCCCATCCGCAAGGGCGATCCGATCCGGAGATCGGCGCGTCCAGGCGCGGGGGCCGATATCCCGTCGGCGGGACCGGCGGGATACGTCCGGGTCCGATGGACGCACCGGCTCGCCAGCATCCCCCGCAGCGCCGCTCCTTCGGGCGAAGGCTGCGCCGCGCGCTGGGCACGTTCCTGGCGATGCTCGGGCTCGTCCTCGCCGTGCTCGCGCTCGTGCTGGTCGGCTGGGTCAACTCGGAGGACTTCCAGCGTCGCACCACGGCTCTCGTCGAGCTGCTGGTGGAGCGGCAGACCGGTGAGCAGGCGACCGTCAACGCCGTGCGGATCCAGTTCCTCCCGCCATCGGTCGCGGTGGACGGCTTCCACCTCTGGCACGACGAGACCGACGAGACGATCGCGAGCGTCGAGCGCGTGCGGGCGCCGCTCGTGTTGAGCCGCGGCGGCGTGGGCGTCGGCCGCCTGGAGATCCAGCGCCCGGTGATCCAGCTCCACGTGGAGCCCGGCGGGGAGCTCCGGGAGTTCGCCAACCGCCTGCAACGCGACCCGACGAAGCGGGGAGATCCGCTCCGCCGGCTGCCTTTCGAGAGCATCATCCTCACGGACGGGGTCGTGCGGCTCTGGTTCCCGGACGGCGAGGTGCAGCTCGAGGACATCGATCTGGTGCCGACGGACGGCCCGATCACCGACATCACCGGCGATCTCACTGCGCGCTTCCGCGATCTGGACGTGTCGACCCGGCTCGAGTGGTCCGGCGTCACGCTCGGGCCGGAGGTGATCAGCGTCCCGGATCTCGCGGTCGTGACGCCGATCCTGCAGGTCCACGGACCCGTCTCCCTCGATCTGGACGGCCCGGTGGACGCGCGCCTGACCGCCCACGTGGCGCTCGACGAGCTCACGCCCGCGCTCACGCCGCCGCGCGCGCTGCACGGCTCGCTCGACCTCGACCTGGACGTGACGGGGCCGCCGTCCGACCCGACGCTCGTGCTCGCCGTGCTCGGGCGGACCGTCGGGGTCGACGTGCCCGGCGTCCTCACGCCGCTGCTCACGTACGAGCTCGGGGACATCAACGCATCGGCGATCGCGACGAAGCGGCGCGTGGACATCGAGAAGGTCGATGTGCGGTGGGGCCCGGAGGGGCATCTGCGCGCGTGGGGGAGCATCGATCCCATCGGGAAGATCCTCACGGATGCGCACGTGGTCGGCTCCCGGCTCTCGCTCGCGCACGTGATGCGGCAGTTCGACTCGGCGCCGAACCCGTGGGTCGACATGAGCACGGACCTGGAGGTCTCGCTGACCGGGCCGCTGCAGCCGCTGCAGCTCCAGGGGCCCTTCGAGCTCGAGGTGGCGGATCTCCAGGTCGGCGACCGCCCCGTCGGCGCACCCGGCCGCGAGTTCATGCTCGACATCCCGCGCGGCCTCGGGCGCGGGGAGATGACGCTCTTCAAGGACCACCTGGTCCTGCGGATCGATCACGTCGAGACGCCGCGGAACCGCGGATCCGGGACGCTCGAGGTCGGCTTCGCGCCGCGCGGGCCGATCGACATCCGCGCCACGCTGCATCAGGCGGATCTCCGCGACTTCCAGCCGCTCCGCGACGTGGCGATGACCGGCCGCGGCCGCGTGACGGGCAGGTTCCACGGGCCGTTCAACGCGATCGCGCTCGACGGGTTCGCGTCGCTGGACGGCTTCAGTGTGCTCGGCATCCCGTATGCCGACCACATCGAGGCCCGGCTCCACTCGCCGTCGCTCAAGACCCTCGAGCTCCACGACGCGCGGGCCACCCGCGGAGAGACACGGTACCACGGGGACTTCGAGATGGGGTTCAAGCCCCAGGTGACGATGGACACCGACGTCGTGATCGACGGCGGGCGCGTGGAGGACCTCGTCGGCATGTTCATCGATCTGCCAGGGATGAAGGGCGAGATGGACGGCACGCTCTCGCTCCACGGGCCGATGAACGAGCTGTCCGGCGGCGCGCACCTGAACTTGCGGAAGGCCGACCTGTGGGGGGAGACCTTCGCGGACGGCGTCGCCGACGGGTTCATGGACCAGGGCCGGTTCACCCTGGATACGCTCCGATTGCGGCGCAACGGCGGTACGGAGGGGCTGACGCTCCGCGGCTCGGTCGAGCGGTCGTGGGCGCTGAATATGGAGCTCACGGGCGACGGCCTGGAGCTGTCGCGCTGGGACCGGCTGAAGGACGTGCCGGTCTCGGGGAGGTTCGGCGTGCAGAGCCGGATCTCGGGGACGCTGTTCGATCCGTCGCCGGACGGGCGCATCGTGCTGACGGGCGTGCGGTACGGCGGCACCCACATCGAGGACTCGACGATCTGGTTCGACACCACGGCGGGCGTCGCGCACTATGCGGGGCTGGTCGCGGGCGGCGCCATCACGGTCGACGGCACGCTGGGGTTGTGGGACGAGCAGCCGTATGCGCTGGTCGCCGATCTCGAGCGCGTGCCGGCCCACGTGTTCTGGCCGACGGCGGCGGACGGCCAGCCCGTGCGCGCCATCGCCAGCGGAGAGGTGAGGGTCTCGGGGCACTTCGGCGAGATCTGGTCGCCGGTGGATCTTACGGCGGATCTCGGCGCCGTGGAGGTCGCCTGGGACGATCACACCCTCCGGAACGACGTTCCCTGGCACTACGAGCAGTCCGGCCGGTTCTGGAAGCTCACGGGGTTCGGCCTCCGCGGGGGGCAGACGGACCTCGCGATCTCCGCGCAGGGCGGCGACGTCCTCGATCTCGCCGGGAGCGGGCGGATCGACCTCGATCTCCTCCGGATGCTGGTGCCGGGCGTCGAGAAGTCTTCGGGCATCGCGGAGATCCACGTCTCGGCGGAGGGCACCCGGCCCGACGTGCAGGCCGTCGTCACCGTGGACCTGCAGGCCGACCTGCTCCGCTACGCGTACGTCCCCATCGCGTTCGAGGCTGCAGAGGCCACGTTCCGCGTGACGGAGGACCGGATCGAGATCGTGCGCCTCGAGTCCGACGTCGGGGGCGGCCGGCTGGTCGGCGGCGGGGTGATCGACGCCGTCGGCTGGATCCCCTCGCGCTATGCGCTCTCTGCGGCGATCTCGGACGCGCAGGTCCAGTGGGTCGACACCCTTCCGCCAGCGACCGGCGACGCCACGCTGTACTTCGACGGCCCGACGGGCGCGCTGCTCCTGTCGGGCGACGTCGTCGTCGAGGATATGACGTTCTCCGACCGGATCGACTGGGAAGACTGGGTCGTCGAGACGCAGTCGTACATGCTCGTGGACAGCGCGGAGCAGACGGACGAGTCGTACTTCAACCTGAACATCGCCATCCTCGCAGATCATACGATCTTCCTGCGGAACAACGTGGCGGACGGCATCGCGTCGGCGGACTTGCGGATCATCGGGGACACGGCGCGGCCGGGCCTCGTCGGCAGCGTGACGGTCGAGCCGGGGTCGCTCGCGTACCTGCAGGACCGGGAGTTCCGCCTGGATCGCGGCCAGCTCCTGTTCAACGACCCGTGGACGTGGGACCCGGACCTGGACATCGATCTCGTGGCGGACATCCTGAACCAGGAGCAGAACTACCGCGTCGACTACGTGGTCTTCGGGCCGTTCAGCCAGTGGCAGACGTCTCCGCGCTCCGATCCGCCGCTTCCGCCCGCAGACGTCAACGCGCTCCTGTGGTTCGGCGTCACGACCGACCAGCTCGAGGACATGGGCCAGCTCCCGTCCGCGGTGGTCCAGGCGACCGCGGATCTCGTGCTCTCCGACATCTTCTTGAGGTCAGAGGCGGGCTCGCTGCGCGAGGAGCTCCCGGACTTCCTGTCGCCGGACCGCATCGATCTGGCGACGGGGGTGAACGCGCGCGGGGAGTACTCGCCGGATCCGCGGCTGGTCGTGGAGAAGCGCCTCGAGGAGCTCGGGAACGTGCAGCTCTCGTGGGAGATGAACCTGGTGCGGCCGGAGGACAACTACGTCAGGTTGGAGCAGCGGATCGGCGGGGTATGGAGCCTGTCGGAGTGGTACTCGACGCTCCAGCGGGCGCGGGTGCTGCCGATCGGCGGGGCGTATGGGGTGGACGTCACGGCGCGGTGGGAGCTTCAGTAGCCTAAAAAAGCTGGAAACCCGGCTCCCACGCGAGCTTCCGGCGCGCGTCCAGCCAGTCGGCGATCGGCGCGAACACCCGCTCCGGCGCGTCCCGCCCGAGCAGCGCGTCCAGGTGGCCGTACCCGTGGACGGCCAGGGAGGTGCGATCCACGCCGCCCCAGGCGTCGAGGGCGGGCTGGGCCGCGGTGGGCGGGCAGACGCGGTCCTCGACCCCACAGACGACGTGCAGGGGGCACCGTGCGGCGTGCAGCGTCTCGAGCCAGTCCACGACGCCGCCGCGGCTGGTCCACGCGCCGGTGCGGGTCCAGGCCTCGAGCTGGCGCACCAGGCCGAGGGGGAGGTCCTCCGCG
>CAMCWU010000148.1 GCA_945882675.1 Klebsiella pneumoniae
TCCGATATCGGCTGGAGCACGCGCGAGACGCTGAGCGTCGTCAGGAGCGCCACGAGCGCGCCGCCGAGCATCTGGATCCCGACCGCGGCGCCGTACCAGCCGCCGAGCTCCTTCGCGACCCACATCCGTTCCTCACCCACCGGCCGGCACGCGATGAGCCAGCCGTCGAGCTCCGCCGGCAGCGACGAGCACGGGAGCCCCACGAGGCCCTGGATCGGCTGGCCCGCCACCTGGACGAGCGCGCCCTCGGCGTCGAGGCGGATGACCGTGTCGACCGAGCCAGCCGCGCGGATCGCGTGGGCGTCCATGTCGCCGTCGGCGAGCGCGGAGGCCACGCGGAGCTGCTCCGTGGTCGTCCACACCTCCAGGCTGCGCAGCGAGTACAGCAGCGGGATGCAGGCGATGATCGCCACGAAGCCCGCTAGCACGCCCGAGACGATTCCCAGCACCAGGGCCACGGGGAGGGGGCGGGCCCAGCCGACGTCCTCGACCGGGTCGGCTGCCACTAGTTCCCGGACGACGTGTTGAGCTCGGCGTCGCCCGTCTCCGCGTCCGTCGAGGTCTCCTGGACCCGGATGCGGATCTGTGCAGCTTCCACGCCGTAGAGCTGGTACTGCGAGGCGCTCACCGAGGAGCGCGTGAGGTCCGCCTGCGTCGTCACGGCCTGCGTGTACGCCCGACCGTAGTCGTAGGTGAGGTGCAGCGGCGAGGCGCAGCCAGAGGCGGCGACCGCGATCGCGGCGAGGAGGAGGCGGTTCATCGGGGATCTCCTTCGGAGGACTTGGAATCTTCGGGAAGCTTGGGATCCGGCACGAGGATCGGTGGCGCCCCGGGGGTCGGCACCGTCGCGCCCGGGACTCCCGCGGGAGCCACCTCGGGTGCGATGGCGACGTCCGGGGAGAGCGCCTTGCGGGCGCCGAAGTGGGCGGGCTCGGCGAGCAGGGCCTTGCCCCAGGCGGCGCGTGCGTCGTCGGGCCGGCCATGGTGGTCGTATGCGACCCCGACGTTGTACCAAGCATCCGCGACCGTGCCGACGCTGCGGAAGGCGTCGAAAGCGTCGTCGAACCGCCCGTTTGCCGCCAGCGCGAAGCCGAGGTTGTTCTTGTAACGCGCCTGCGACCCGTCGAGGTCGACCGCGTGCTGAGCGGCGTCCAGGGCGTCCTCTCCGCGACCAGCGCCGAGGAGGACATACGAGAGGTTGTTCCAGCTCTTCGCGCTGCCCTGGTCGAGCTCGGTGGCGCGCGTGCAGCTGGCGATCGCGTCGTCGAGGCGGGCCGCCCCCCCGTACAAGATGCACAGCTCGGCGTGCGGCCGGACGTCCCGGCCCATCTTCTTCTCGGCGGTGAGGAGCAGGCGCTCGGCCTCGCTCGTCATGCCCTGGTCGCGGAGCGCGATCCCTTGGAGCACGTCCAGTTTCGGGTCTTCGATCCCCTCGTTTCGCATGGCGGCGATGAGGGCGAGGGCCTGGACGGGCTCGCCGCGCTCGAGGAACCGCTGGACGATGTCGAGCTTGAGACCCTCCGGATCGCTCATCCAGAGCGGCTCGTCCTCCACCGGGGGCCGGTCCTTCGGCTTCGCGTCCGCGGGCGCCACCACGCCGAGCGCCAGGGTGCACAGGAATGCGGTTCGAAGGTTGATCATCAGCCGTTCATCACGTGGTAGATGGAGACGGCTGCCGGCCCGAGGATGACCATCATCAGCGTCGGCAGCAGCGTGAGGATCATGACGACCGTGAGCTTGGGCGAGACCTGCGCCGCGATCTCCTCGGCCCTCGACATGCGGCGCTGGCGCACCGTCTTGCTGTGGACGCGGAGACCCTTCGCGACCGACGAGCCGAACCGCTCGGCCTGGCTCAGCATGTTCACGAGGCTGCGGATCTCGTCAAGTCCCGTGCGCTCGTAGAGGTGCTTCATCGCGGTGATACGCGCGACGCCGGCGCCGATCTCGTGGTTGACGCCCTGGAACTCGCGCGCGAGCTCCGCAGAGGAGCCCTCGAGCTCCGCGCTGACGCGGCGGAACGCGGCGTCGAGGCCGAGACCGGCTTCGACCGACGACACGAGCAGGTCGAGCGCATCCGGGAACGCCTTGAGCAGCGTGTTCTTGCGCTTCGTGATCGTGTTCTGCACGAGCGCCATGGGCCCGTAGTAGCCGGCCGCCGCCGCCACGAACACGCCGACCGCAGCCGACGTCATGCCGAGGCTCGCGAGCACCGGGCTCATCAACACGGGGAGGCAGATCGCCGCGGAGACGCGGATCGCGTTGAACATGTCCGGCGCACGCCGGCTCCGGTACCCCGCCTGCACGAGCATCTGCCGCAGGCGGTTCCGGTCCTCGTCCGACGCGGGCGCCGCGAGCTTGGACAGACGCTCCATGAGCGGGTTTGGCACGTCGGACCCGCCGCCGCCGAGGATCTCGACGACTTCGTCCTTGGCTTCGGTGTCCGAGAAGTCACGCAGGCGGTCGCTCGCCGTGCGGGTCGGGTTCAGGTACCGCCACACGCCGTAGCTGGCGGAGCCGGTGACGGCGAAGACGACGAAGACCAGGATGGCCAGGAGCTGGAAGCTGCTCACGCTACACCTCGACCTTCGTGATGTCGCGCATGATGAACGTCCCGAGGCTGTACATGCCGATCGCCACGGCCAGGATCAGGTTCCCGAGCGGGTCGGCGACCAGGGGCTTCAGGTACGCGGGGCTCGTGAGCGTGATCATCGTGGCGACCGCGATCGGCAGGCCCCCGAGGATGTACGACGTGAACCGCGCTTCCGACGTCATGGCGGCGACCTTCTCCATGAAGGTGAACCGCGCCCGGATCGTCTCCGAGATGTTCTCGAGGATCTCGATGAGGTTACCGCCGGTCTCGCGCTGGAGCAGGATCGACGAGACCATGAGGCGGAGGTCGAACACCGTCGGATTGCGCTTGATGAGTCCGCCGAATGCTTCGCGATAGTCGCGGCCGAACCGGACTTCTTCGAAGACACGCGTGAACTCGATCGAGAGCGGGGGAGACATCTCCTCTGCCGCGAGCTTGAAGGCGTCGCCCAGGCCGACGCCCGCCTGCATCGCGCGGCCCATGAGGTCGAGCGCGTCCGGGAGCTGGGAGACGAGGGCAGACGCCCGCTTCGACCCGGCCCGTTTCAGGAGCATGATCGGCAGGTAGCCAGCGGGGAGCGCCGCGAGCATCCCGAGCGGGCCACCCATGACGAAGAATCCGACCAGCGCCCCGACGGCGGCCCCGACCGCCATCTGCATGACCACCGTCGTGACGGTGATCTGGGCATCCGCCATGACGATGCTCTCCTGGAGAGTCGCGCCGAAGCCGCCGAGCGCCTTGCTGACGGCGTCGCCCTCGGTCTCCTTGATGAGACTCTCGAGGCGGGCGTCGTCCGTCACACCGCCCGAGATGCGGCGGAGGAGCTCTTCCTGCAGGCGGTCCTGCCGGGCGATGTACCACCAGTAGGCGGTCTGGGAGAGCGCGAGCACGAACGTGAACGCGACCGCCATGATGGCGACGAGGAGCCAGTTGGCCACGTCAGACCTCCATCTCGAAGCGGAAGAGCTCTGGGGAGAGCCGGATGCCGTTGCTCGCGAGGCGCGTCGCGAAGCGAGGACGGACGCCGGTTGCGCGGAACGCGCCGCGGACCTTCCCGTGCTCGTCGACGGTGCGCTGCTCGAACACGAAGATGTCCTGCGTGGTGATGACGGGGCCTTCCATGCCCGTCACCTCCGTGACCGACATGATGCGCCGGCTGCCGTCTGCCAGGCGTTCCTGCTGGACGACGGCGTCGAGCGCGCGCGCGATGGTCTCGCGGATCGCCTTGTCACCCATATTCGGCATGCCGATGCCGACCATCGTCTCGAAGCGGGCGAGCGCGTCTCGGGCGTTGTTGGCGTGCACCGTCGCGAGCGATCCGTCGTGGCCCGTGTTCATGGCGGTGAGCATGTCGATGGCTTCGCCGCCGCGGATCTCGCCGAGGATGATGCGATCGGGCCGCATCCGGAGGCAGTTCTTGACGAGCTCGCGCTGCGTGACCTCGCCCTTGCCTTCGATGTTGGCCGGGCGCGTCTCGAGCCGGACGACGTGCGCCTGCTGGAGCTGCAGCTCGGCGGAGTCCTCGATCGTGATGATCCGCTCACCATCTGGGATGAACGAGGACATCACGTTCAGAAGCGTGGTCTTGCCGGAGCCCGTGCCGCCGGAGATGATGATGTTGAGCCGGCTGCGGACGGCCCCCCGCAGGACTTCGATGATCGGGCGCGGGCAGGAGCCGAGCGCGACGAGATCCTCGCTCGTGATCGGGATCGTGCCGAACCGGCGGATCGAGACGCACGCGCCATCCAGCGCACAGGGCGGGATGATGGCGTTGAACCGGGATCCATCCGCCATTCGGGCGTCGACCATCGGGTTCTGCTCGTCGACGCGCCGGCCGACCGCGGCGACGATGCGCTCGACGATCTGCATCAGGTGCTTGTTGTCGTTGAACTGCACGTTCGTCTTCATCAAACGGCCTTTCCGCTCGACGAACACGACCCGCGGCCCGTTGATCATGATGTCCGAGACCTCGGGGTCGCGGAGCAGGGGCTCGAGCGGCCCGAGGCCCAGGATGTTGTCGAGGATCTCCTCGACCAGGCGTTCGCGCTCCATGCGGTTGAGCGGGAGCTGACGCGCTTCCACCCGCTCGGTCAGCGTCGAGCGCAGGCGCTGAGCCAGCTCTTCGCGCGGGGTATTCCCGACCTGCTCGAAGTCGAGGGACTCGATCAGCTCGTTGTGGAGATCGTGCTTGATCTGCTCGAACTCGGCGCCCACGGCGCCGGTCCCCATGGACCCGCCGCCGGCCGGGGCGCCCGTGTTCGTGCGGAAGCGGCCCTGTGCCCCGCGCACCCGATCGATGAGTCGTCCACCCGACATTCAGTCACCCTCGGTTGAACAGATTCGAGAAGAAACCGCCGCTACTGCCGGCCTTGGACGCCTTGTCTGCGGGGGGCGGCTGGGGGGCGTCGTCCGTGAGGACGGTCATCAGGGTCGTCAGGTCGCGCACGACATCGCTCTTCTTGTTCACGTCGCGGATCAGCTTGCCCTCGTTCACGGCGGTCTCGACGGTCTTGGGCTCGTCCGCCACGGTGGCCGCCACGGTGATCCCAAGGTTCTGCTCGATGTCCTTGAGCTGCAGGAACGCCGACCGGGACCAGCGGTTCACGACGAGGCGCACGCGGGACTTGTCGAGCCCGAGGAGCTGCCACGCCTTCACCCGGCGGAAGGCGTCGCGCACGGCGATGACGTCCGGCGTGGTGACGAGCGCGACGACGTCCGCGACGTTGAGCGCCACGCCCACGGCTTCGTCGAAGTACGTCCCGCAGTCGAGGATCACGAACTGGTACGCCCGCGAAGCGGTGTCGATGAGCTTCACGATCGAGTCGGCGGAGGGGTGCTCCATCGACGTCGGGTCGTCGGGCGTCGTGAGCGCGTGCACCCGCGTGCGGTGGACCGCGGCTCCAGACGAGATGTTCCGCTCGTCCAGCCGGTCGATGCGGGCGAGGACCTCTGCGATCGACTCCTTGCCTGTGACGTCGAGCATGCTCCCGACGTCGCCCGTCGACAGGTCGAGGTCGATGAGCATGACCTTGGCGATCCCGGCGAGCTCGGCGGCGACGTTCGCGGCGAGCGTCGTGTTGCCCACCCCGCCCTTGCTGCCCGCGAAGGCGATGACCTTGCCTTTGTCCGTGTCGACGCTGTCTTCGTCGCCGGCGGTCCGGGAGTCCTTCACGGCCTTGCGGAGCCGCGGGGCGTCGTCCGGCAGGACCACGAACTCCTTGAACCCCGCGCGCATGGCGCCGAGAACGGCGTCCGCGCTCGACTTCGGGGCGAGGGCCACGGTGACGAGCGTCGGCATCTCCCGCGCCAGGGAGGACGCGAGGCCGATCGCGGCGTCGGTTGCCGCGCCGTACGCGATGATCACGACGTCCGGTTTGGCCCGCCGAAGCGCGGCGACGGCGTCCGGGAACCCGATCGACGCCGGCGGCAGCGCCGCTTCGGCCGAGAGGACCTCCCGGACCATGCCCATCGCTTGAGGATCCAGGCCGACGAGCGCGACGCTCGGAGCCGAAGAGCTACCCAGGTTCCGCAATGGAAATCTCCGTCAGCGCTGCAGGCCGACCGCGCCGGTCGGCGAGACGGTCCGCGACCCGGGGCGATGATCGACACCCAGGAGGTACAGCTCGAAGTCGCTCGGGTTGTTGTTCTCGGTGGTGCCCGGCGCCGCCGGGACCTCGCCGGCCGCCATGGGGCGGACCAGCCGCGGCGTGACGTAGAAGATGGCCTCCGTCTCCTCGCGGCTGTGCTGGACGGTGCGGAAGAGCGCGCCGATCAGCGGGATCTTGCCCAGGCCGGGCACCGACGCCCGCAGGTACCGCGTGCGATCGTTGAGGAGGCCGGCGACCGCGAAGGTCATGCCGCTCTGGATGCGGACGTGCGACTGGGTCCGGCGGCTCGTGAGGCTCGGGACCGAGCCCGTGCCGATGCGCGCGGCGTTCGCGTAGTCGAGCTCCGAGATCTCCATGGTCATGCGCACGTCGACGACGTCGTCCGCGAGCACGGTCGGCACGAATACGAGGTTGATCCCGTAGTCCTTGAAGGTGATGGTGATCACGCTGCCGGCGCCGGCGCCGCCCGCCTGCGGGGTCGGGATGGCGACCGAGCCGCCCGAGTGGATCTCCGCCTGCTGGCCGGAGAGGCTCACGAGGGTCGGCTGCGCGAGGATCTTGCCGAGCTTGTAGTCGTCGAGGATCGACAGGACCGCGGAGACCGGGAAGCCCTTTCCGAACGCCGTCAGGATGAAGCCGGTGCCGGGCGCGGTCACGAAACTGCTGGCGAGCGGCGAGCCGGTGCCGAGGTGGGAAGCGGCGTTCAACACGTTGTTACCGGCGGACGGGCTCGTCATCGAGGCGCCGAACGCCTGGTCGCCGTAGATGATGTTCAGGCCGAGATCCCGAACGGCGGAGCGCGACACTTCCGCGAACACGACCTCGAGCTGGACCTGGTGGTCGCCGCGGACCTTCATCAGGTTGACGAAGTCTTCGTCGTAGATTCGGGAGACGAGGGCGACCTGCTCGAGGGTGTCGAGATCGTCCACATCGCCTTCCACCACGATCCGCTCCCCGAGCGGGTAGACGCGCGGCGGCTCGCCTTCCACGATGGAATCGATGCGGCGGACGAGGTCCGAGAGGTCGCGGTGGACCGTGATCTCGTACGTTTCCGCGGGCACGCCGGAGCCGTACTGGACGACGAGGTCGGTCGTGCCGATCTTGACGCCCTGGATCTGGAACCGGTTCCCGACCGCGAGCTGCATGGGGTTCGCGACGTTCGGATCCGTGACCGCGAGCGCGGACGGGGTGCGGGGGAGCTCGAGCACGACGCTCTTGCCGACCTCTACGTCGAGCCAGTTCGCGCGCTCCTCCTGGGCCCACGCGGTCGCGGGGACGGTGAGGGCGCCGAAGATCACGGCGGCAGGGATCCGATTCATGCGACAAGCCTCTGCGGGAAGGGGGAAGGGCAGGGCGCCCCCGGACTGTCTCGGGGCCCCGGGGTCCGGGGCACGCGGGCCGTCGCGGGTGCCCCCCGGCTATTGACCTGCGGGGACGGGAGAAGTCTGCTGCGTCGTACCGCGGATGATGATGAGCGAGCCGTCCTGCTGCTGACGGGTGCGCGCGCGCCATTCCTTGATGTTGATGCGCTTCTCGCCGTTGGCGCCGCCGAGGAGCTCCTCCGCGATCGCCCCGTTCGTGCTCACGTTGGTCACGTCGATGTCGTTGCGGAGGGTGAGCACCATGCGCGTCTGGTTGAAGGCGTGCGTGAGCTTCTCCGCCTGCTCCGGCGTGACGGCGAGGGTCACGGACGGGCGGCCCGGGGCGTCGCCGCTCGCGGCGTCACCGAGCCGGTTGTTGACGGCGAGGACCGTGACCGCCTGCATCATGGTGAAGGTCTCGGACGGCTTCGACTCGATCGGCTGCAGCGTGACCACGACGTCCACATAGTTCCCGGGGTTCAGGAACCCGGACACCGCCGAGCCCTCCGAGATGTTGATGGAGAGCGCCCGCATCCCGCGGGGGATGATCGCGTTGAGCCCCAGGCCCGCTGTCGGGTCGGCGAGCCGCTCTTCGCGGATGAACTCTTTCTGGAGGATGGACTCGCGCGGGACGCGGCCGATCGCCTGCTCCGGCTGCCGGAGCACGGAGTCGGGCACGTAGTCCGGCGGCAGCACGACGGGCTCGAGGTCTTCGAGGACGATGGTCTCTCCCGGGTAGAGCTTCATCTTGGTGCGGACGACCTGGATCGTCTCCTCCGGCTGGCTCACGGTGATGAGCTCAGCCTGGTAGCTTCGAACGACGTGGAACACCATCGCGACCGCCAGCCCTGCGACGCCGAGAGACGCCACCAGGAACAGCACTGCGCGTAGTCGTCCGCCTGTCTGGCGCCGGGCCATAGCGTACCTCGCCTCCGCGGTGAGCATACCGCATGCGCCGCGGTTTGCGACCCGGGGCCATAGAATGGAGCATCACGCGTAACTATCGACATGGCCGCGCCAGAGCCCCGATCGTGGCGCCGCGGCGCGAACGCCCCCCGCGGGTCCGAGGCGTTCGCGAAAGGGAAGCTCAGGAGCCGAAAAACAGAAAGCCCCCCCGGACGAGTCCGAGGAGGCCTTCTTCCTGCTCCCGACCGCACCCCCGAGTCGGCAGCGCCGAGCCGGGGACGAACGGGAAGGACGATCAGTTCGAGACGGCCGAGCCGACGCTGCTGAAGGTCGAGGAGAGGTTCTTGCCGAGGAAGCCCAGGGCGGCGATGATGACGACGGAGACGAGGGCGGCGATGAGGCCGTACTCGATCGCGGTGGCGCCCTGCTCGTCATTGATGAACTTGGTCATGATGGACTCCTGCCGATGAGGGTTGTTCGCGAGCCCACTCGGTTCCCGCACTCTGGATATGCCCCGTCCCCTCCGAACGCGCAAGGATTTCTTCGGCGATCGGGCGAGAGATCATCAAGGGCCGGCGTATGGCTGACGTTAAATGCCGAATACAGCCTGAAAAAAAGTTTCCGCGCGGGTCGACAGGGCGGACAGCGCGGCCAGGATGGGGCGTCGGTGGCGCGCGCGATACCCCAAAATAAGAACGCCCCCCGGCCGGAGCCGGGAGGCGTGTCCGCCAGGGCCAGAGGGCCCCGGCAGGTTCGAGCTCGAGCTCAGTTCGAGACGGCCGAGCCGACGCTGCTGAAGGTCGAGGAGAGGTTCTTACCGAGGAAGCCGAGCGCGGCGATGATGACGACGGAGACGAGGGCGGCGATGAGGCCGTACTCGATCGCGGTGGCGCCCTGCTCGTCATTGATGA
>CAMCWU010000149.1 GCA_945882675.1 Klebsiella pneumoniae
TCCGGCTGGGAGATCAGCAGCTCGTCGATCTTCACGCCGAGGTTCCGGGCGTAGTTCACGTCGAGCGCGTGCTCGGCGTCGATGAACGCCGCGACGCCGCCGAGCTTCTGGGCCTCTGCGATGATCTGCAGCGACATGGTGGTCTTGCCGGACGCTTCCGCTCCGAAGATCTCGACGACCCGGCCGCGCGGGACGCCGCCCGTACCGAGCGCGATGTCGAGGCCGATGGAGCCGGTCGGGATGACCTCGATCTTCGGCGGCTCGGTGTCGCCGAACTTCATGATCGCGCCCTTGCCGAACTGGCGCTCGATGGCGGTGATCGCCGCTTCGATAGCCTTGGCGCGGTCCGCGGGGGTGGTGGGGTTGGACATGTGGTGCTCCTGTTGGATGATGGCGGCGTGGGGTGCAGAACGGATTTCAGGGGGTGACGACGTGACCCTGCAGGTGGCGTCGGACCAGGTCGAGCGCCGCGCCTGCGGACCACGACTGGATCCGCAGGCGGTCTCCGCCGAGGCGGAGCTGGCGATGGAACGTCTCGTCCGGCGTGGCGAGGGCGAGGTGGACGGTGCCGACGGGCTTCTCGGGCGAGCCGCCGCCGGGGCCGGCCACGCCCGTGACGGACAGGCCGTACGTGGCGCCAGACCGCTCCCGGCAGCCCTGCGCCATCTCCCGCGCGACGGGCTCCGAGACCGCGCCGTGCGCGTCGAGCGTGGCCTGCGACACGCCGAGCTGGCGGACCTTCGCGGCGTTCGAGTAGGTGACCATGCCTTCGAGGAGCCAGGCGCTGGAGCCCGGGATCTCCGTGCACAGCGACGCGATCCGCCCGCCGGTGCAGGACTCCGCGAGCGCCAGCGTGGCCCCGCGAGCGACCAGCGCGCGACCGACGACCTCCGCCACCGGGCCGCCGGCGCAATCGAACCCGTCGATATCTCCGCCGCCCTCTATCGTGAACACTGGAGAGCCGAGCAGGCCCGCGATCCGGGCGGTCACCGAGCGCACCCGGTCGTCCGATGCGTCCGCGGTGAAGCGGAGCTTGATCTGGTTCTCGGGGCTGATCGTGCGGTAGCCGAGGACCACGTCGTCGGCGGCAAAGGTCCCGATCCGCTCCTGCAGATCGGACTCGCCGGCGCCGGTGGTGCGGAGCGTCACGAGGCGGCCCGGCCGCAGCCCGAAGCGCTCGTGGAGCAGCGGGAGCACCCGCTGGTCGAACATGGGCTTCATCTCCCGTGGCACGCCCGGGAGGAACGCGAACAGGCAACCCTGCTGGTCTACCGCGAAGCCGGGCGCCGTGCCCCAGCTGTTGTCCACGCGCAGGGATCCCCGGGGAAGGAGCGCCTGCTTGCGGTTGACCTCCGGCATGCGGCGGCTCATCCGCGCGTACATGGCTTCGATCTGGGCCATGGCGTCGGCGTCCATGGCGAGCGGGCGATCGAACGCGGTGGCGACGCATTCAGCGGTCAGATCGTCCTCTGTCGGGCCGAGGCCGCCGGTGCCGACGCACAGGTCGGCGCGGCCCGCGATCTCGCCCAGGGCCGCTACCAGGTCGTCCCGGCGGTCGCCCACGGTGGTGTGGCGCGAGACGTGGAACCCGAGCTCCGTGAGGCGCGTGGCGAGCCACGCGGCGTTCGTGTCGGCGATCTGGCCGGTCACTACTTCGTCTCCCTGCGACAGGAGCTCCGCCACGGGCGGGCTCCCGGGGTCGCGACGACGAACGGTGGTGGACATGGACGCCTCCTGAACTGACGTGCAGAGATTATCGACACCCCGTTCGTCTGTCCAGTAGACTCGGACAGTATCTGTCCGCCTCACCTGTACAGGTGCGAGGTGTCGGGGTTGCACCCTCCCCCCCCCCGGGCGATGACGACCCGGGAGGCGCCGTGGGGGGATCGCTCGGACTCGACGTGGGCACGCAGACGATCGGCGTCGCGGCGACGGACGCCTTGGGGATGCTCGCGCACCCCCTCGTCACCATCACTCGGCGGAGCGTCGTACGCGACGCGGACGAGATCGCGAAGATCGCGCGCGATCGCAAGGTGGAGCGCGTGATCGTGGGTATGCCCTACGAGCTGGACGGCACGGAGGAGCGCTCTGCGAAGCTGGCGCGCCAGGTCGGCGACCGGGTCGCAGAGGTCACGGGCCTCCCGGTGCAGTACGTGGACGAGCGATATTCCTCGGTAGAGGCTGAATCGCGGCTGCTGCAGGCCAACCTCAAGCGCGCGAAGCGGAAGGAGGTCATCGACCAGATGGCGGCCGTAATCATCCTCGAGCGGTGGATGGCGTCGCCGTCGGGGCGTGGAGAGTGAGCGCGCGGATCCGCGCCGTCAACGCCGCTCCCGTCCGGGAAGCGGGATCGTACGTCCTGTACTGGATGATCGGCGCCCGCCGCCTCGGGTGGAGCCACGCGCTCGACCGCGCCGTGGCGCTGTGCCGCGAGCTGCGGCGTCCGCTCCTGATCCTGGAGCCGCTTCGGGTCGGCCACCGGTGGGCCAGCGCGCGGTTCCACCGGCTGGTAGTGGACGGGATGGCGGAGCACGCTGCGGACCTGCGCGATCGCGGGATCGCGTACCATGCGTACGTGGAGCCGGCGCCGGGAGCGGGGAAGGGGCTCCTCGGCGCGCTGGCCGCTCACGCCGCCGCGGTCGTCACGGATGATGTGCCCTGGTTCTTCCTCCCGAGGATGATCCAGGCCGCAGGCCGCCAGTGCCCCGTTCGGCTCGAAGCGGTGGACTCGATCGGCCTCGTGCCGTTCCGCGCGACGGAGAAGGAGTTCCTCACCGCGCACTCGTTCCGCCGGTACCTCCAGCGGACGCTGCCGGAGGACCTCCTGGACGTCCCGACCGCCGACCCGCTCGGCGATCCCGTGCTCCGCGGCGCGAAGATCCCCTCGGAGATCCTGGCCCGGTGGCCGTCCGATCTCGCCATCGCCGGGCTCCCGATCGACCACGGCGTGGGTCCGGTGGCCACCCGCGGCGGGACGCGCCCCGGGCGGGAGCGCCTCGTCACCTTCCTCGCCGACAAGCTGCCCAGGTACGAAGAGCGCAACCACCCGGACGCGGACGTCAACTCCGGCTTGTCGCCCTACCTGCACTGGGGGTTCGTCTCCCCGCACGAGGTCGCCGCACGGCTCTTCGAGGATCGAGGTTGGACGCCGGATCGACTGGGCAGCGAGCGGAGCGGCACGCGGGACGGCTTCTGGAACATCTCGCCGGAGGCGGACGCGTTCCTCGACCAGCTCGTGACGTGGCGGGAGCTCGGGTCGAACCTCACCGCGCACCGGCCGGACGCCGACCGCGCCTCCGTGCTGCCTGCATGGGCGCTCGCGGCCCTCCGCAAGCACCAGGACGACCCGCGCCCGGCGCTCCTCGACCTGCGGGCGCTCGAGGCTGCCGAGACCCCGGATCCGCTCTGGAACGCCGCCCAGCGGGAGCTGACGGCCACCGGCACGATCCACAACGCGGTCCGGATGATCTGGGGCAAGCGCGTCCTCGAGTGGACCGCCACGCCGGAAGACGCGTTCGACGCGCTCATCCACCTGAACGACCGCTGGGCGATCGACGGACGGGACGGTAACTCGTACACCGGGATCTCGTGGGCGCTGGGCCGCTTCGACCGCCCGTGGGGGCCCGAGCGGCCGATCTTCGGCACCGTGCGCTACATGAGCTCCACGAACTCCGCGAAGAAGTGGCGTCTCAAGCAGTACCTGGCGCGCTGGAGCGTCTGAACGTGGCGGTCGGCGTGACCACGGCGTCCATGAGCCGATCGTGGGGTTCGAGCGGGATCTCGTCCACGATCTGCTCGTCCCACGCGACCGCGCACACGAACCCGGCGGGGAGCCGCGCGAGCAGCCCGTCGTAGTACGCCTTCCCGAGGCCGATCCGCTCGCAGCGCGCCGTGAAACCGGTGCCGGGCGCCACGACCAGGTCCACGGGTGCGTCCGACGCGGGCCCGATCGCCGTCGGGATCCCGAACGAGCCGGGCACCAGATCCGCGTCCGAGGGGAGGGGCACCGCCACGATCCGGTCTCCCTCGATCCGCGGCACCAGGACCTCCACCCCGTCCGCCAGCCAGCGCCGGATCCACGGGAGCGTCGGGACCTCCGCCCCCACGCCGACGTACGCGAAGATCCTCCGCGCACGCCGTACCTCTGGCAGCGCGAACAGCCGCTCGGTGAGTGCTGGCGCCCCCGCCGCCCGATCCGCCGGGTCCAGCGCCGCCCGCCGCGCGAGGAGCGCCTTGCGGAGCTCCTTCTTCGTCACGTCTTCGCCGCCGCGGGCATCAGCTCTTCGAGCGGGCGGCCAGTCAGCCCCTCCAGCCGGCCGAGCAGGCGTTGCAGCGGCAGGATCGAGAGCCCGATCGTCGGCAGGTTGATGCAGACGAACCCGACCGTGTTCAACCGCCCGAGATCCGCGTTGAACTCGGGCGATCCTGGCGCGGCGTCCAGCATCCACCAGGCCAGCAGCGCGCTCGCGACGCCCGCGACCAGCATCACGCCGCCGAGCTGCACCGTGCATACCCGGATCGCCGCGTCCCAGGCCGGTCGCGCCCCCTTCGCCGCGAGCGCGGCGTCCGTCGCGTCCCGATCCAGCAGCTCTCCGATCACCCCTCCGATCGCCGGCGAGCCGACTGCCGCCGAGCCGATGAAGATCGCCGCGAACATCCCGGGGATCAGCAGCTCCTTGAGCGCGACCCACCGGGCGTCGAGCTGCAGCAGGCCGACCCCGCCCGTGATGCCGATGCCGACGAGCGCGAGCAACGCCAGCTTGTCGAGCTTCCGATTCCGCACGATCCCGATGACGATCCACACCAGCGGGAACGCCAGCGCCAGCACGAGCGCCGGCGCGGCTCCGAGACGGTCCGTCAGGCCCCACAGGACCGCCGTGGGCGCGCCCACCGTGATCCCGAGCTCGAGCGCGATGTTCTTGCCTTCCTTCTGCGCCAATCCGTCCCCTTACGCCTTGCTGCGGGCCTTGCGCTCCTCGAGCTCGTCCAGCGTCTTCGGCCAGTCGCCCTTGAGCAGCTGCGACAACGCGCGGTCCGCCAGTAACTTCCCCTCGGTCTGGCATGTCGGACAATAATTGGTCTCGTTGTCCGCGTACTGGATGCGCTGGATCGGCGTGCCGCACACCGGGCACGGCTGCTTGAACTTCCCGTGCGCCGCCATCTCCGGGCGGAACGCCGTCACCTGGTCGGGGAAGCCGTCGCCGATCTCGGCCCGCAGGTGCTCCGTCCACCAGGTGAGCACTTCCTGCGTCGCGCGCCAGAGCCGGTGGATCTGCTCCTCGTCGAGCAGCGTCGTCCAGCGCGCCGGTGAGAGCTGGGCTTTGTGCAGGATCTCGTCCGAGTACGCGTTGCCGATCCCGGAGAACAGGTGCGGGTCGGTCAGCGTGCGCTTCACGGTGTGGCGCTCGCGAAGCAGCACCTCCCTGAAGTCGGCCAGCGAAGAGTCGATCGGCTCGAGGCCCCCTCGATCGAACTGCTCGAGCGCGGCTTCACCCTCCACCACATGGATGGACGCCCGCTTCTTGCTGCTCGCCTCCGTCAGTACGAGGTTTCCGCCGTCGAACGTCCAGATCGCGAGGACGTTCGGGGCGTTGGCGGCTGGCGCCTTCGGCTTCCAGCGCAGCCGGCCTGCGACCATCAGGTGGATCACCATCCAACGATCGCCCTCGAAGCCGATTGCGATCCGCTTGTTGATCCGCCGGACATCGACGACCGGAAGACCAACCAGCGACCCGATCGCCGGCACCACCGTGCGGACCACGAAGGGGCTCCGGATCGAGAGCGCCACCAGCGGCTTGCCCAGCGTGAACGCCCGGATCCGCTCGACGTAGACCTGGACGTCCGGCAGCTCCGGCATGTCGCCCCCTATAGAGTCTGGCCGAACCGCTTCGCGACCGCCAGCGTGAACCCGACGGCCTTACGGACATCCGGGTCGTTCATCGCCTTCAACGCTCCGAACGGGCCGACCGGCTGCACCGGGGACGCCCGCACCGCCACGAGGGCGCCCGTCGCGGACGTGGCCACGTCGAAGGTGGAGGCGTCCGCGGTGTCCACGAGTCGCTGGAACTCCGGGCTCGCCAGGATCTTTGCGAGCCGCCCCAGCATCTTTCCGCCGCTCCGAACCACGGTCGCGAGCGCCACGGGGTCCACGTCCGCGCTCGCGTCCAGCACCTTCTCGAGCAGCGCGGCCTGCCCCATGGCCTTCTCGGCCAGGCGCCCGGCGGCCTCGATGTTCGCCGGCTTCCCGAGGATCGTGGCCAGCTCCACGGTCGCGAGGCCCGCCGCGATCGGGTCGATTCCCGCGGCTTCCGCCTGCTGCCACGCGTAGGCCGCACCGGCACCCGCCGCGTCCGCGATCGTCGGCACCCGACCGGCGAAAGTGTCGAGTGCGCCTATGGCGTCCTCCGACAGCGAGCGCGCCGCGAGCTGGTCGACCTTCTGCTCGAGCGCGTCCAGCCGCGCGAGCAGGCGCTCCAGGGTCTCGGCGATCCGCGCGTCCGTCTCGATGCTCATCGAAGTCTCCCCCGCGCGCCCGGTCTATCGCGGGCGCCGCGGCGTCGCTCGCTAGAACATCCCGAGCTCGAGGCGCGCAGCTTCCGACATGAGCTCCGGCGTCCACGGCGGCTCGAACACGAGCTCGACGCCCACGCTCGCGACCCCAGGGAGCTCCTTGATCTTCGCCTCGACGTCGTCCTTGAGGACCTGGCCCATCCCGCAGCCCGGCGCGGTCAGCGTGAGCTGGATGGCGATGTCGATCCCGGCGTCTACCTTGCGCATCTCGAGCCCGTACACGAGGCCGAGCTCCACGATGTCCATCGGGATCTCCGGATCGTAGCACGAGCGCAGGACCGCCCAGACGGCCTCCGGCGCGAGATCGCCGTCCGCTGTCCGCTGGATCTCCGGCGTCTCCACCGGAGTCTGGCCGATCGCCTCTGCGTCCGCGGTCGCGACGCGCACGAGCCGCCCGCTGGTGAGCTGGACCGTGAAGTTCCCGCCCAGCACCTGCGTGACCCACCCGAGCGTGCCCTCCGCGATGACGTGCGTGATCCCGTCCGGGATCAGGATCACCTGGGTTTCGCGTCGGAAGGTGACTTCTTCGTACCTGCTGGACATGGGACGCCTCTATCACCGCCGAGGGGACCTGACCCGGCCCCCCGGCCGGCGCGACTAGTAGCGGTACGCGTCGCCCTTGTACGGACCGTCGACCGGCACGCCGATATAGCCCGCCTGGTCCTTCGTGAGGGTCGTGAGCTTCGCGTCGAACTTGTGCAGGTGCAGCAGCGCGACCTTCTCGTCGAGGTGCTTCGGCAGCACCCGGACGCTGCGGCCGTAGCTCTCGGCGTTCGCGTGCAGATCGAGCTGGGCGAGCGTCTGGTTCGTGAACGACGCCGACATGACGAGCGAGGGGTGCCCGGTCGCGCAGCCGAGGTTCACGAGCCGGCCTTCCGCCAGGATGATCACGCTGTGGCCCTTGCCGCCCGGACCGTGGGTGGTCCCGGTGAAGCGCCACTCGTGGACCTGCGGCTTGATCTCGATCTTCTCGACCGTGCCGCGCTTCCGCATCTCCTCGAGGCCGGCCATGTCGATCTCGTTGTCGAAGTGGCCGATGTTGCAGACGATGGCATTGTGCCGCATCTTCGCCATGTGCGTGGCGGTGATGATGTCCTTGTTGCCGGTCGCCGTGACGTACACGTCGTACTTCTGCTCGAGCGCGTCCTCGATCGTGATGACGTCATGGCCGTTCATGCACGCCTGGAGCGCGCAGATCGGATCGCACTCGGTCACCGCCACGCGGGCGAGCTGGCCGCGGAGCGACTGCGCCGAGCCCTTGCCGACGTCGCCATAGCCGGCGACCAGGCACTTCTTTCCGGTGAGGAGCACGTCCGTGGCGCGCATGATCGCGTCCACGAGCGAGTGCCGGCAGCCGTACAGGTTGTCGAACTTGCTCTTGGTCACGGAGTCATTGACGTTGATCGCCGGGAACAGGAGCTTGCCCTGCTCGAGGCGCTGGTACAGGCGGTGCACGCCGGTCGTCGTCTCCTCGGACACGCCGCGGATGTCGCGCGCCATCGGCCGCCAGAAGTTGTCGCCCTTCTCCTTGCGGACCTGCGCGAGGACCGAGAGGATGATCGAGTGCTCCTCGTTCTCGCCCTTGGCCGGATCCGGCATCTCACCGGTCTCTTCCATCTCGGCGCCCAGGTGGATGAGCAGCGTGGCGTCGCCGCCGTCGTCCACGATCAGCGTCGGGCCCGAGCCGTTCGGCCACAGGAGCGCCTGGACCGTGCACCACCAGTACTCGGCCAGCGTCTCGCCCTTCCAGGCGAAGACGGGGACGCCCGCCGGGTTCGACGGGGTTCCGGTCGGGCCGACGACCGTGGCGGCCGCCGCGTGGTCCTGGGTCGAGAAGATGTTGCACGACACCCAGCGCACGTCCGCGCCGAGCTCGACCAGCGTCTCGATGAGAACGCCGGTCTGAATCGTCATATGGAGCGAGCCCATGATGCGGGCGCCGGCGAGCGGCTTCTTGCCCGCGTGCTCTTCGCGCAGGGCTTCGAGGCCCGGCATCTCGAACAGGGCGAGCTCGAGCTCCTTGCGGCCGAAGGTGACGGTCCCCGGCGACATCTCGCGGACCTTGTGCGGCATGCCCGAGAACAGCGGGAGGCCCGTGTCGAGGAAATGGCCGGATTCGTTCGTGCCGTTCTCGGCGCTGCGGTTCATGGTGTCCATGAGTGCTCCTTCGGCGGGGTGCCCCGCACTCCATCCGTCTATCCGGATGGACGGATATAGCAACCCGGTCCATATGTCTCGTTTTGTGTGGGCGCGAGCCCGTGCCCCGGGTCACAGGCGCCGGTCCGCGCGCTCCAGCAGCCGCCCGGCAGGGTATAGCGCCGCATGGGCAAGCGACTCCTCCGACCGGTCGCGATCGCGGGCATAGGCGTCCACACGGGCCTCCCGTCCCGCCTGACCGTCCACCCCGCACCGTGGGGCACCGGGCGGGTGTTCCGCGTGGGTGGCGTCGAGATCCGGGCGGATCTCGCCCACGCTCGCGCGGAGGCCGGGTCGACCGTCCTCGTCGCCGGGAGCGTGCGCGTCGGCACGCCCGAGCACCTCCTGGCGGCGCTCGCGATCGCCGGGATCTCGGATGCGTGGCTCGATCTCGACGGCCTGGAGGTCCCGATCCTCGACGGGTCCGCGCAGCCGTGGCTCGACGCCCTCGGCGCCACGGAGGACGGCCCGCCGCAGGAGATCCTCAGGATCACCCGCCCCTTCGCGTGGTCCGGC
>CAMCWU010000150.1 GCA_945882675.1 Klebsiella pneumoniae
ACGACCGTCCCGCCGAGCGTGATCGGCAGGTCGAGCTCGCTGCCGGACGGCGTCTCCGAGGCGAACATGACGGCGGACGCGAGCGCGTTGTTCGCGACGTGCATCACGAGCGGCGCCCAGATCCCGCCCGTCTGGTGCCGCAGCCACCCCATGACGATGCCGAGGGGGAGGACCGCCAGGACCTGGAGGGGATCCATGTGGGACGCCGCGAACATCAGCGACGTGATCAGGATCGTCGCCCACGCGGGCAGCACCACGCGAAGCGCCGCGTACAGGAAGCCGCGGAACACGAGCTCCTCCACCGCGGGGCCGATGAAGGTGACGACGCTGACCATCGCCGCGGCCTCCCACCGCGGCGCGGTCGCCAGCAGCGCGAGCATGTCGGCCACCGCCTGGGTCTGGCCCAGCGAGCGCCCGAGGGTCTCCGACACGTAAGAGGGTAGCATCCCCGCCGTGAACCCGAGGACGACAGCGGCCACGTACCAGGCGCCCGCGCCGACCCGATCGACGCCCAGGCCCGCCGCCATCCGCTGCCCGATCCCCTGCTTCCCGAGCGGGAGGAACGGCGACAGCGCGACCGCCACCAGGCCCATGACGAGGAACTGGACCGCCGTGATGAGCGCGAGGACCCCGAGCCCGAGCGTGGCGGGCAGATCCTCCGGCGCCACGCCGACCGGGAGCTGGCCGCCGAACTTCGTCACGAACACGAGCGTGACGAGGAGCGCGATCGCGGTCCCGACGAAGCCGACGGCGAGGACGACGTAGACCCCCGCGAGCACGGGGCCGAGCCAGCGACGCTCGGCGACAGGAGCGGGATCTTCGGTCATACGGGAACATATCCCGACGGCGTCCCACGGGTTATGGGGAACGGGTGTCCACCATCGCCATCCGCGGCGCGCGCCAGCACAACCTCGCCTCGATCGACCTGGATCTCCCTCGGGATCGGCTGATCGTCGTGTGCGGCGTGTCGGGATCGGGCAAGTCCTCGCTCGCGTTCGACACGCTGCACGCCGAGGGGCAGCGGCGGTACCTCGAAGCGCTGGCGGGCACGGTGCGCGGCGCGCGGCGCCTGCCACCGGCAGACGTGGACGGCGTGTACGGTCTCCCGCCGACGATAGCGCTCGACCAGCGCTGGAGCGACCCCGACGATCGCGCGACCGTGGGGAGCCAGGCGGACGCCACGCCGATCCTCCGGGTGCTGTGGGCGCGCGCCGGGGTGCAGCATTGTCCGCGGTGTGACGCCGAGATCCGGCCGCTCACGCATGATGCGATGGTCGGCAGGTTGCTCGCGTTGCCGGCGGGCACCGCGCTGACGGTGGAGGCGCCGGTCACGTTGTCCGCCGACTACGACGCTGCGATCGTGCTGGCGGAGGTGCAACGCCAGGGGTTCTCGCGGATCCGGGTGGGCGGCGCGATCCAGCGGGTGGAGGAGACGGCGCCGCGGGATCTGCGTGGTCCGATCAGCGTAGTCGTCGATCGGATCCGCATGGGCGCGGACGAGAAGCGCGACCGCCTGCACGACGCGGTGCGGCTGGCGGCGCGGGCGGGCCAGGGTGTGGTGATCGTGGCGTGGGACGATCAGGTCCTGCGGATGGTGGACCGGCCGTACTGTGCGGCTTGCGGGCTGGATCTCCCGGCGCTCGAGCCGCGGATGCTCTCGGGGCGGGGGCCCGGCGCGTGCCCCGTGTGCTCGGGGGTCGGGTGCGGGGAATGTGACGGTTCGGGGCTCGGTCCGGCCGCGCGGGCGGTGCGCTGGCGGGGGATGGGGCTCGGGGGGTTCATGGGGCTCGATCTCCGGGAGGCCGCGGCCTTCCTGGCGGACGCGCCGGCCGATCCGGTGGCGGATCTCCCGCGGGCAGAGGCCGGGCGGCGGATCGGGGCGCTCCTCGAGCTCGGGTTGGGGGCGTTGACCCTGGGGCGGCGGGCGGCGACGCTCTCGACGGGCGAGCTCCAGCGGATCCGGCTCGCGCGCGCGGTCGCGGGGCGGCTCTCGGGCGTGCTGTACGTGCTGGACGAGCCGGCAGCGGGCCTCGGCGGGGCGGAGCTGGCGGCGGTGGTGACCCTGCTGCGGAGCCTGGTGACGCAGGGGTCGACGGTCCTCGCGGTCGAGCACAACGCCGACGTGATCCGGGCCGCGGACCTGGTGATCGAGCTGGGGCCGGGCGCCGGGGTGGATGGCGGTCGGGTCGTGTACGTCGGCGATCCGGCGGGGTTGCTCGCGGCGGACACGCGGACGGGCCGGTGGCTTTCGGGGCGTTCGACGCTGAGCCTCTCGGAACGTGTGGTGTCGGGGACCGTGGCCGTGGGGGGCCTCACCCTGCCCCGGGTCGGGGTGGCCGCGATCCTCGGCCCGAGCGCGTCCGGCAAGAGCCGCCTCCTCGATCAGATCCAGGCGATGGACCTGGGCTTCGGCCGGGTGGTGCGGGTCGACCGAATCGGGGCGCGGGCGGGTCGGTCCATGCCGGCGACGTACCTGGGCATCTGGGATCTCATGCGCGATCTCCTCGCCGCCACGCGCGAAGCGCAGATCCGGGGCTTCCCCCCCTCGTTCTTCTCGCTCAACGTGAAGGGCGGCCGGTGCGAGGCCTGCCAGGGCAGCGGAGAGCGGCGGATCGAGCTCCAGATCCTCCCGGACCTGTACGTCCCGTGCGAAGTGTGCGGCGGCCGCCGGTTCGCCGCCGACGTGCGCGAGGTCCGCTGGAAGGGCCGCTCGCCGGACGAGCTCCTCGAGCTCCGCGGAGACGAAGCGTTCGCCCTGCTCTCCGGCCACCCGAAGCTCGAGAACATCCTGCGGGCGATGCACGACGTGGGCCTCGGCTACGTGCCGCTCGGGATCTCGACGGCGGCCCTCTCGGGCGGCGAGGCGCAGCGGCTTGCGCTCGCGCGGGAGCTGGTGGCCGCGGGCCGGCCAGAGGGCACGTTGTACCTGCTGGACGCGCCGACGGTCGGCTTGCACCCGGCGGATGTCGCGGCGCTCCTTGGCGCGCTGCGACGGCTCGCGGACCAGGGCGGGACGGTGTGGTGCGCCACGCACGATGCGGCGTTCGCGGCGGCTTGTGACGTCGTGATCCCGCTCTGACGCTCACCGGCCGCGCAGGAACGCTTCCTGCTGGAACGCCAACCCTGCCAGGACCTGGTCCACGCGCTCGCCCGACAGCGCGCCGATCCGCTCCCCGAGCCGATTCTTCGCGACCGCCGACACCTGCGACACCACGACCACGCTCCGCTTCGGCAGGCCGCCCTCGCCGGGGTCGAGCATGACGTTGCCCGGCTCCCCCGCCTTGCGCAGATCCGACGTGAGCGCGCACACGACCACGGTTTCGAGCCGCGAGCGGTTCAGCACGTCGTCCTGGACGACCACGTGGGGGTGCGGGACGTCCACGCCGCGGTCGCCGTCGGCGGCGATCCAGAACAGCTCCCCGCGCGCGACGTCCACGGCTCCTCCGATGCGGGCCCCGTAACCGGGATCTTGCGGTGGTGGGGGGCTCGAGCCCGTGCTCGTGTGGCCCGGCTCCGACCAGGGCCGGGCTCCGAGCCACAAGGAGCGAGCGCCCGAAGGGCGGAGAGCGACGACTGAGCGAGCGATGCTCGCGCGGAGCGCGAAGGCCCGGTAACGTGAAGCCGTCCGCTCGCTGCAGGCCCCCGGGGCGGACGTTCGTCGGGGGCTGGTGTACCACCCTCCCCAGAACGTCCGCGGGGCCGGACGTTCGTCGGGGGCTGGTGTACCAGCCTGCCCGAAACGTCCGCGGAGGCGGACGTTCGTCCGGGGCTGGTGTACCACCCTCCCCATAACGTCCGGCTGGGCGGACGTTCGTCGGGGGCTGGTGTACCACCCTGCCCAGAACGTCCGCGAGGGGGCCGCGCGGCTCCACCCGCCGGGAGCAAACGGGCGGAGCGCCCTTCCCGATCTCCACGTGGACCAATGTCCCAACGTCGGGACTTTCGTCATCGTGGCGTTCGCCCATGCACGAGCCCGTCGGTGCGGACCCGCGGCACCGTGCGACCGGGCTCCGCCGTGAGGAGGAGGTCGCGCCGATAGGCCACCCGAGTGCCGAGGAGCGCCGTGGTCGGCGCTCCTCAGGTCGGGGACCGCCCGGTTCGCCGGAGAGCGACCAGATCGCGCAGAGCGGAGCGAGCGGTGGACCACTCCTCGTCGAAGTCGGGCGCGGGAAAGCGGTGCTGCGACCGAAGGAGCGCGGCGAGGGTCTCGTCGCGCGCGAGCCAGTCGCCCACGCGCCGGAGCGACTCGCACTCCCAGCGTCGGACGGGTTGGATCGCCGAGCGGCCCCCACGCTCCCTGGACCCGGCGAAGTGCGACACGCACTCGGCCATCCAGCGGGCGGACGCGGGGCGCTCGCACGGCTCGAACACGGCCCCGAAAGCGGCCAGATCCATTCCGAGGTGCGCGGCCCCGCGCAGGACCTCGCGAGCCGTGGCGCGGTACCGCGCCCACCAGTCCTGGGTCACCGCCCGCCACACCGCATGGTACACGCCACGGAGCGCGTCGAGTTCCTCCCCCACGAGGTATGGCCCGAGCTTCTCGGCCAGGAAATCCCACTGCGCGGCACCGACGGGCTCCCGGAGCAACAGCTCGGCGATGCGGGGGAAGAAGTACTTCAGGTCCTCGCCACTGCCCATCGTGGTCACCGCACAGAAGGCGTAGTACCCCAGGTCGTTCGCAGTGAGCTCGCGGAGGGGCTTCTCCTCCATCGCGCGGATTCGCTCCGGATCCCGGGTGTCCGCGATGTCCATCGGCCAGGTCGGCGCGTAGCGGGCGAAGAGCGTATACAGCGCCTCGATCCGCTCCCGGATGTCCGCCTCGAGCCGCGGCCAGTCAGGCTCCACCGCCGGCGCAGCGGGCGCGCCGATGACCCGCACGTGGCCGGCCACCACGCGCCAGCCCTCCGCGTCCTCGGCCCAGATCCGCAGATACTCCAGCTCTACCGCTGACTCCTGGCCTTCCACGATGACCGTGGCGCGCGCGGTCCGCTCGACCCACACGACGCCCCCATCGCCGGACGCGTGCGGCTCCCGCTCGTAGTCGAGGCGGGTGAACCGAACGCGGCCCGACCGGTGGAGCGCCAGATCGGTGGCCTTGTCCGCGATCTCCCCGTCGGGCCCGACGAACATCAGCCTGTCGTCGATCAGCCCGTCGAGCGCGTCTGCGTCCCCCGCGAGCATGGCGAGGCGGAGCTCCTCCTCGCGCGCCACGACGGGGTGCGCGGACGGGGGCGGCTCGGGCGGCAGGAGCGCGAGCTCGGCCTGGAGCTGCGCGATGAGATCGCCCACCTCCTCCAGCTTCAGCGCCTTGATGTGCGCGATGACGTCTTTCTCCCGCACGGATGCACCTCGTGATGGCCGAACAGCGTAACGCGCGCCTGATGGAGCGCGCGGACCGCCGCCCCAGAGGCGTGGACGATGCAGATCTCCCAAAAAAGCCCCTGCGGACGGAACCAACGGCACCGTATGCTGTCGGGATGCCCCGGAGGCCGATGTGCTCACCCTGCTCTCCTCGCTCGCGTTCGCTGGCTCCGTTTCCCCGCCGGAGTCCTGGTATATCCTCGAACGCTCGACGCCGTGCACGCTGTCGCTGATCGTGGGCGCGGACGGCGTACCGGTGGGGGCGCCGGCGGAGTCGTGCTCGGCTGCGCTGGAGCCGGCGTTGCAGGAGGAGGTGATGACGTGGCGGCTCGCGCCGGGGGCGGAGCGCGTCGAGCCCGTCGAGGTGATGGTCAAGCGCCCCGAGTACCAGCCGAAGACCTGGGCGCACGGGGCGTGTCTCGTGGTTGTCGAGGATGGACGCTTGGTCTCGCGGCCCGATCCGCGCTGTGACGTCGCGCCGCGCCCGCTCCCCGCAGCGGCGCCGACGCGCCCCGGCCAGAAGGCGTGGTGCGCTGTCGACATCGACGTCCGCGACGGCGAGATCTCGGCTCGCCCCGCCGGTTGTAGCGACGCGTGGAGCGCTGGGGCGGAGGAGGTCGTGCGCGGCTGGGCGTTCCCGACCGAGCGCGACCGGACGTGGCGCGTGCTCCTCGGCGCCACGGGTCCGACGGGCTGACGTCGCGCCGCGGGCGGATGTAATGTATCATCGGGCAGGAGGCGACGATGCGCGGTCTGCTCTGGCTACTCGTCGCGTGCGGCAAGCCGATCGAAGGCGCCGAACCTGGGGAATGCACCGACGGCGCCGACAACGACGCGGACGGATACTTCGACTGCGTGGACAACGACTGCCTCGGCGCGCCCGACTGCCAGGCGACGACGGGCGAAGGCGACGCGGACGCCGACTCCGACGCCGACACGGACGCCGACACCGACCCGCCGGACGACACGGATGTCCCCACGACGGAGTGCGTGGGCGATCTGTGCGATCTCACGAGGATGGACCTGCAGTTCTTCGTGATCATCACCCCGACGTTCGGCCAGAAGTGCAGCGTGGCCATGCGGGGGTCGGGCGTCGCCCACTCGGTGGCCCCGCCATGGGTCGTTTTCGACGGAGAGTGGGGCTTCGACGACGGGTATACGACCTGCGACGACAAGACGAAGGACGCGTTCCACACCTGGGCGGGCGGCTCGTTCCACTCGTTCTACTTCTCGGACGACCTGACGGTAGCGTACGACTGGTACGCACATCGGGACGAGGGCGACGCGAACGACGCGCCGAACGACACCGTGTTCTACGTGACGGATATGGACGTGCCCGTCGACATGACCGTTTCGGAGCCGATCTTCCTCTGGGAAGAGCTGTTCGACTACGGGCTGTACGGCAAATTCGATCAGAGCCTGCTGGTCACGTTCTTCAAGGACTGACCGACCGCTCGAACACGATGGTGCCCGCCGCCTCCCACTGCGCGTGGGTGAGCTCGCCCGAAACAGGCGCTCCGCCCAGGGTGATCTGGTCGGCGTAGATGCCGCTCCCCACGGTTTCGACGACGAGCATGCCGCCGGGCCGATCGATCTCGATCCGGTCGAAGCGCGGCGTCCCGAGCGCGTAACGGTCCGTCCCTGCGATCGGATACATGCCCACGGCCGCCCACAGGTACCAGGCGGAGAGCGTGCCCCCGTCGTCGTTGCCGTCCAGCGCCTCCGGGCCCGTGGCGTACCGGGTCCGCACGACGTGATCGACGGCTTCCGCAGTCAAATCCGGCTCTCCCGCGAGGGTCGGGAGCCACGCGACGTGCAGCACGGGCTCGTTACCGTGCCAGTACCGGTCGTCCGGGAGCAGGTCGTCCGGCTCGAGGGCGACGGCGTCCCAGTAGTCGCGCATGCCGTCGACCCACGCGTCTTGTCCGCCTTGGACCTCGATCATCCCGGGGACGTCGAAGGGGACGGCGTAGCGGTAGTGCCAGGCGTTGCCCTCGGTGTACGATTCGTCCCAGGTCTCGGGGGAGCGGAGCGCGTCGAAGCTACCGTCGCTGGAGCGGCCCACGAGGAACCCCTGCGCCGGATCCCACAGGTTCCGCCACGAACCGGCCTGATCGCGCAGACGGTCGCCGTCGGGGCGGCCCAGCGCATCCGCCAGCCCGGCCAGCGCCGAGTCCGACCACGCGTACTCGAGCGTACGCGATGCCGCCGCGCCGCTCTCGTCCGTCGCGACCCAACCGCGCGAGAGATAGCTCTCGACGCCCGCTCTCCCATCCACTGCCACCGGGCCCGACGCGGCAGCGAGCGCGGCATCGTACAGGGGGTCGACGTCCCAACCGTCGTGCAGCCCCTTGAGCCAGCTCTCCGCGATGACCTGCGTCGCCGGCGTTCCCACCATGCCGCCGGTGTTGCCGTGGGCCATGGGCCAGCGCGGGAGGCCGCCGCCCTCCTCCGTCATGGTCCCGAGAGACGCGAGGATCTCCGCCTGGATCTCGGGCTGCCACAGGATCAGCCACGGGTGCGCGGTCCGGAACGTGTCCCACAGCGAGAGGTCGCTGTAGACCGGGCCTCCTGCGTGGATGGCGTCATCGGGCCCGCGGTGCCGGCCGTCGGTGTCGTCGTACCGGCGGGGCATCAGCGCCGCGCGGTAGAGCGAGCTATGGAAGATCTCGCGCTCCTCCGCCGATCCTCCGGCGACGCGGACGGTGGAGAGGCGGGAGCGCCAGTCGTCCTCGGCCTCTGCCACGCGGGCGTCGAAGTCGGTGTCCGGGAGCTCCGCGGCCCGGTTTCCGCGCGCGCCGTCCAGATCCACGTACGAGATGCCGACCGTGACGTCCACCGTCGTGGTGCCGGCCGGGAACCGGAGCCAGGCGCCCGGAGAGGTCCCGGCGGCGGAGCGCGCGCCGTCGACGGGCTCGGCGGGGTCGCTCCACGCGCCGACGCTCGCGGGGGTTGGCGAGATCTCCGCGGAGAACCATGTTTGCAGGCCGCCGAACCGCTCGGAGTAGCCGCCGAGGACGCGCTGGAAGCCCTCGACGCCGGTGTCCGTGACGTCGAGCGTAGCCTCCCCTACGGAGGTTCCGTCCAGGTTGGGACCGAGATCCCACAGGAGCGTCGGATCCGCGCCTTCCGGGTATGTGATGCGCCAGTGGGCGCCGTGAACGGTGGCCGTGACCTCGACCAGCACGCCGTCGAGCTCCACGCCATAGTAACCGGGGGACGCCCACTCCTTCGCGTGGTCGAACGGCACGAGCCGCGCCTCCGGCGACGTCCACGCGGGGTCCCACCCGTCTCGCGGCAGCAGCGTGACCGCCCCGAAGTCCGGGATCCCGATCCCGGCGCCGTGGGTATGCGAGAAGCCCGCCACCGCCGTGTCGTCGTAATGGTAGCCCGCGCAGTGGTACACCGAGAGGTTCCCGACCTGCCCCCACGTGTCCGGGCCGGGCTGGACCATACCCCACGGGCGCTGCGGCCCCGGGTTCAGGTTGATCACCCCCGCGCCGAGACCGCCGGTTGCAGCGAGCGGATCCACGTACGGGAGCGGGTCGTAGGGCGCGACGGCGGCGTCCGCCGGCTCGGGGTCGCGCGCGCATGCGAGGAGGAGGAGGAGCATTCCCCCACGCTAACGCGCGAATGGCTCGGGAGCAGCAGGTGGGGGGCTCGATCCCGTGCCGGGGCCGATGGCTCCGGTCCGTCCGCTCGCGGCAGGCGTGCGGACGTTTCCGGGAGGGGTGCGATCCCAACCAGTCGGTGTCGGGGCCTCTGGAAGCAAGGTGCCGCATGTGCGCCTGACTTCCTGCCTTTCCCCCCTCCCCCCTTGTGGGGGAG
>CAMCWU010000151.1 GCA_945882675.1 Klebsiella pneumoniae
CGTCGCCGAGAAGATGGCGGCGCTCGATGTGGTCCATCGGCGCCTGCAGCAGGCGGGGCTCGGCGACTTCTGCCTCGAGCTGCATAGCCACAAGGCGAACAAGGCCGCGGTGGTGGCGTCGCTCGGGGCAGCGCTGGAGCGGCGTTCGCGCGTGCCGCAGCCGCCGTGGGAGGCCCGGTCGCGGGAGGTCGCGGCGGCCACGCTGGAGCTCAACGCGTACGTGCGTGCGCTCCACGCGCCGCGCCCGCTGGGGAGGACGTTCTACGCCGCGAGCGCGCGGCTGCTCGGGCTGCGCGACGCGGCGTCGGTGGACCTCGGCGTGCGGGGCGTCCTCGGCACCACGGAGGACCAGCTCCGGGCGCTGGGGCGGACCGTGGACCAGCTCGCGACCGCGGGCGCCCAGGTGGATCCGGTGGCCCGGCATCCGTGGCGGGAGAGCCGCATCTCCGCGTGGTCGGAGGCCGGCGAGCGCGCGGCGCGGACCGCGCTGGACGACGCGCTGGCGGCGGCCCGCACGCTGGATGCGGCGGTGCTCGCCCTGGCGGAATCGCTGGGGATCCAGGCCCCGATCCGCCCGGAGGCACTGCAGGACGCCGTGGCGCTCGCAGGCGCGCTGGCCGGCCGGGCCCTGCCGGACGTCGATGACGCCACCTACGCAGACCTGCGGGAGCGCGCGCGGGCATGGCTCGAGCAGGAGACCGCCCAGCAGGCGCGGCTCGCCGACGTCGGTGCGCGGTGGAAGGAGACATTGTTCGAAAAGGACCTGAAACGCCTGGGGAGCGCCTTTCGGTCGTGGGCCGACGCGTTCGTCCTGTTCGCGTTCCTGTTCCTGTTCTTCCCGCGAAACGAGCTGACCGGTGCCTCCCGCGGCGCGCTGCCCGAGAATCGAAGGATCCGCGCCGACTTGCGGACGGCGGCCGACATCGAGGCCGCGCGCCCCGTCCTCGATCAGGAGCGTTCGGCGCTCGCTGGCCGCCTGCGTGGCGTGTGGAACGGCACGTCGAGCGGAGAGCTGGCGTCCATCCTCGACGCGGCCGAGCGGCTCCGCACGTCGATGCGGCGCTGGCAGGCGGGCGGCGGGACGCTCACCGACCGCGCCCGGCTCCTCGCGGACGCCGACACCGCGCCCGAACGCCGCGTAGAAGCTGCACGGTGCGCACGGGACGCCGGTGACGCGCTCACGGCCTGGCGGAGCGCCGTGGACCAGGTCGCCGCGGTGACGCAGCTCGCGCCGATGGCGGGGACCTTCGCCGACGTCGCGTCCGCCCTCGCCGAGCGGCGGCAATCCCTGCCGATGTTCCGGTCCTGGGCGTTCTACCGCCAGAGCGCGGAGGCGGCCGGTGCTGCGGGGCTCGGGCGGCTGGTCGACGCCCACGCGGCCGGCACCGTGGCGGCGGCGACGTTGCCCGCCGTGTTCGAGCGCTCCTTCCTGGAAGAGTGGGTGGCGGCCGTCCGCGACGCCGAGCCCGCGCTGCGCGGCTTCCAGGGCGCCGAGCGCCACCGCCAGGTCGCGCGGTTTCGCGAGCAGGATCGCGCGCACCTCACCCTCGGGGCGAGCCGCGTGGTCTGGCAGCTCGAGCAGCGCCTCCCGTCCCCGGACGCCGGGTTCTCGGAGGCCTCCGAGCCCGGCATCGTCAAGCGCGAGGTCCGCAAGAAGGCGCGTCACAAGCCGATCCGCAAGCTGCTGCAGGAGATCCCGAACCTCCTGCCGCTCCTCAAGCCCATCTGGCTGATGAGCCCGATGTCCGTCGCGCAATACCTCTCCGCGCGAGCGCCGAGGTTCGACCTCGTGATCTTCGACGAGGCCTCGCAGATCGGCACCCACGACGCCATCGGCGCCATCGCCCGGGGCGAGCGCGTGGTGATCGTCGGCGACACCCGCCAGCTCCCGCCCACCAGCTTCTTTCAGCGGGGGGCCGACGCCGCGGCGGACGACAACGACATCGTCGAGCTCGAGAGCATCCTCGACGAGGCCGTCGCGTCGGGGCTCCCCGAGCAGATGCTCGGCTGGCACTATCGCAGCCGGCACGAAGATTTGATCCGGTTCAGCAACGAGCACTACTACGAGGGGCGGCTCTCCGTATTCCCGGCGGCGCGCGGGCGCGTGGACGACCTGGGTATCACCTGGCACCCGGTGGGCAACGGCGTCTACGATCACGGAAAGTCGCGTACGAACCGGATCGAGGCCGACGCGCTCGTGGCGCACCTCGTCAGCGCGCTGCTCGCTACGACGCCTGGCGAGCGGACCTTCGGCGTCGTCACGTTCAGCACGGCGCAGCGCACGCTGGTCGCGGACCTGCTCGACGCCGCGCGGGCGGCGAACCCGGGGATCGAGGTGCACTTCACGTCAGGCACCGAGCCCGTGTTCGTGAAGAACCTCGAGAATGTGCAAGGCGACGAGCGGGACGAGATCCTGTTCAGCGTCGCCTATGGCGCGGATTCGAACGGCAAGCTGCACATGAACTTCGGGCCGCTCAATCTGCAGGGCGGGGAGCGGCGCCTCAATGTCGCGGTCACGCGCGCACGCCAGAAGCTGCGGGTATTCTCGACGCTGACCCACCACCAGATCGATCTCTCGCGGACATCGGCGAAGGGCGCGCGGCACCTCAAGCAGTTCCTGCGCTACGCGGCCGAGAACGGGAGCCCCGTCGCCCACGACGCGGTCTCGGGCGACTTCGACAGCGACTTCGAGCGCCAGGTCTTCGACGCCGTGCGGGCGATGGGCTGGCAGGTCCAGTCGCAGGTCGGCTGCGGCGGCTACCGGATCGACCTCGCGGTGCGGGATTCGGAGCGGGCAGGGGAGTATCTGCTCGGGATCGAGTGCGACGGCGCGCCGTACCACTCCGCCGCGACCGCCCGGGACCGGGACCGCCTGCGGCAGCAGGTGCTGGAAGGGCTCGGCTGGCGGCTCCACCGGATCTGGTCGACCGACTGGTGGTTCGACCGCGACCGGGAGATCCAGCGCCTGGGCGAGGCCATCGAGAAGGCGCGTACCGCCCCGCGATCCGTCGCGCCGAAGCCCGCGCCGGTGGTGCCCGTGGTGGCCCCCGTCCAGGTCGCGCCCCTGCCCGCGGTGGAGCGCCTGGCCGTGACCCCGTACGTCACGGCCACGGTCCCGCGCGTGTCGAGCGACCCCGAGGACCTGTACCAGCCGGCGCATGCCGCATTGGCGCGTCGGATCGCGCTGGACGTGCTCGCGGCAGAGGCCCCGCTCCGGGAGGACGCGCTCGCCCGCCGGGTGGGAGAGGCGTTCGAGAGCGTCAACGCCACGAAGCGGCTCCGGAAGCGCGTGATCGAGCTGATCAGCGGCGCGGTCGTGGTGCGCGGCGAGTTCGCGTGGCGTGCCGACCAGGACCCCGCCGTGTGGACCACGATCCGCGGCGCCGCGGCCGACGGGACGCTTCGGGAAGCCGACGAGATCCCCCCCGAGGAGCTCGCCGCCGCCGCAGCCTGGGTCCTCCGCCGGGATCTGGCCCTCGCCGAGACGGACCTGATGCGCGAGATGGGGCGACCGTTCGGCATCACCCGGATGGGGAAGCGGGTCGTGGAGGCGCTGCGGGCGGGCATCGACGTGCTGGTCGTGCGCCGGTCCGCCGTCCGCGAAGGCGAGCAGGTGGTGCTCCGTCAGCCCTGACCGGAGCCCATCCGGGTCCACCGGTCCTGCGACGGGATCGCGAGATCGTCCTCCTTCTCCGGGATCCACAGCCAGATCGGGTGGGCCAGCGCGTCCGCGGAGACCTTCGCGCGCCCGAGGAGCTGCGACCGCGGGTTGTGCCGGACGAGCACCACCAGGCCGAGAACCGGCATCCCGGCCCCGATCGCCGCAGGGGGAGGCGTCGGGAACCCGAGCGCCGTGAGCTGCTCCGCGACCGTGGTCAGCGACCGCGCGACGTCATCCCGCAGCCCCCTGCCGCCCGGCGAAAAGTAGCTGAGGTACCGCGAGACCAGCGCCGGCGTCTCCTCGATGCTGTTGTCGAGGTCCCGCTTGAGCTCCACGATGACGAGGCTCGGCCGCGCACCGTCCACGACCCCGACGACGTCCACGATGCTCCGGGTCCCCGGGATCCCGACCTGCCTGTCGATGGCGACGAAGGCTCCGTTGCCGGCATTCTCGCGAAGGAACTGCTGCTCGCACCGCTCGTCGTGGTGCGCGTAGCGCCCGGCGTTGGCCATCAGCCGCGCCAGCTCCGCCGGGAAGCGGGCCACCAGCTCCGGCGTGATGCGAACGCTCACGTCGTCGCCCGACGAGCTGCGCGTGTGACCCGGCAATCCACCCGGATCGACGTACTTGTGGTCTACGTCGAGGGTCGCCAGCCCCTGCGGCCACCGCAGCGTCACGACCGCGCGCCCGGCAAAATAGCCGGTGAGCCGCCGCTCACGCAGGCGCACGTCGAGCCTCGCAGCGCGGCACGCCGCCAGGATCGGCGCGGTGACGCCTGTCTGCAGGTCCGCGAGATGCGAGGGCTCGAGCCCGCGATTGAACGACACACCCATGAAGCCCGCCCGCGCGCCAGTTCACGGGACGCCGCCTGGTCGGCCCCCCGGGCCCTCTTACTCCGCGATGGTGTCTGCGTCCTCCGTGCTGGGAGTGGGGGAGATCTGCGTGAGCCTGGGCTCTGGGGCTCAGGTCCGTGCGCATCCGTGCGCTCGCGGCAATGGGGGGCTAGCTGACCGCATGGACACCTTCTACCGACGCCCGCTCCCCGACGGCCTGATCCCCTTCTCCTCGCCGGACGGCCGCGACCTGTTCCGGGAGGCGCTCGCGGAAGGCACCATGGACGGCTGGTTCCCGCTCGCGGAGAACTTCCACACCCAGGCCGAGCCCGCGTACTGCGCGCTCGGCTCGCTCGTGGTCGTCCTCAACGCGCTGGCGATCGATCCAGGTCGAACCTGGAAGGGACCGTGGCGCTGGTACAGCGAGGAGCTGCTCGATTGCTGCGATCCGCTCGACGTCATCCAGCAACGCGGCATGACCCTCGGCCAGGTCGCGTGCCTCGCGCGGTGCAATGGCGCCACCACGCTCGTGCGGCGGGCGGACGACGTGGACGTGGACGCCCTGCGCGCCGACCTCGCCACCGCGGGTCGGGGTGGGCCGATGGTGCTGGCGTCCTTCGGGCGCGCCGCGCTCGGCCAGACGGGCGACGGCCACTTCTCGCCCATCGGCGGCTGGCACGCGGGGAGGGACCTCGCGCTGGTGCTCGACGTCGCGCGGTTCAAGTACCCGCCGTTCTGGGTGCCCGTGGCGCGGCTCCACGCCGCCATGGCGACCACCGACCCGGCCACCGGGCGCTCTCGCGGCTGGATCGTGCTCGACCGCGATGGCACGTCCGAGGGCCGCGAGTGGCGGATCCGCTGCGAGGAGCCGGGCTGGCGCGCCCGCGTGGATGCCCTGGTCGCCGCAGTGCGCGCGAGGATCGCCGACATCCAGCCGACCACGACCCCCGCCCTGATCGACGCCCTCCGTACCCACCTGACCGACGCCGCGCTCGAGCCGCTCTCGCCGCGGGACGGCACGCCCGCCGCGCTCCCCGATCGGATCACCCTCCTGGCCCTCGCGGCGCCCGACGACGTGATCGGCGCAGATCCGGAGCTCGCGCGTGATCTGGAGCGCACGCGGGACGGCCTGCCCGAGCCCGCGCGGTCCGAGGTCCGGCGGCTGCGGGCCCAGCTCACGGCGCTGCTGGCGGCCTGACGGCTGCGTGTCCGGGATCGTTCTGCTGGTGTTCCGGCCGAAAGCGCGGCATGATGGGCCCCGAGGTCCCCATGCTCCTGCTCCTCGCCCTGGCGGCCCCCCCCGCGGAAGCCGCCCCGATCCGCTGCTTCACCCCCGACTATCTCGCGCTCCGGGACGACGCCGGCGCGGCGAAGATGTTCCGGCCGACCGCCGTGGGCTTCGTGGACTCGGCGATCTACCCGATCCGGATCCACTATTCCGATGCCGCGGACCTCGCCCGCGCCACCGACAGCTGGCTCCCCCTCGCCGAAAACGCGTGGGCCGTCGAGGTCGAGCAGATGGGCTGGCCTGCGCCGCCGGCGGACGACGGCGCGGGCGGCAGCGACGCGTACGACTACTACTTCACGGAGAAGGGGACGTCCATGGGGGCGTACACCTTCGGGTTCGGCCCGGACGTCATCCCGGACGACAACTGGTACAGCAATGCGACCTTCATCGCGGTGGACCGCCGGATCGACGACGTCGAGGTCGACGGCTTCATCGCCCACGAGTTCGTGCATGCCCTGCAGTGGACCGTAGACGGCCGCGAGAAGACCGTCTTCGCGTGGGAGTCCACGGCGGAAGCCATCACGGACATGGTGCACGACGACACGGACTACGGGTACGAGCTGTACTCGTTTCAGATGCTGCCGTTCATGAGCCTGGTGCACGACAGCTACAACCCGCTGATCTACCCGTATGGCTACACCGGCTACTACTACGAGTACGGCGGGATGATGTTCACGACGTACATCGAGGAGAAGTACGGCACCAAGGACGGCAAGCTCCTCGTGAAGCTGTGGGACGACCTGGCGCAGCCGGGCACGAAGGACGAGCCGGACTTCCTCGACGCCATCGCGCTCGTCGACCCGAGCGTCCCTACGGTCGCGGACGTCTACACCGACTTCGCCGTGTGGCGCATGTTCGCGGCGTCCGACGACGACGGCGCCCATTACGAAGAAGGCGCGGCCTTCCCCGATTATGCTATTCCGTACGCAGAGGCGAGCATCACGCTCGACGAGCTCGACGGCTTCACGGCGACCCCCGTGGCGGCGCCCTATGACCTCGGCACCTCGTATTATCGCGTGGATCTCGGGGTGGGGTCGGACCGGACCCTGCACGTGGACGTCGCGGGCGAGCCCGGGGTCGAGTGGGGCATCGCGTGGGCGGTCTGGCCCACGGCCGGCGGCGCCGCGACCACCGGCTCCACGTGGGTGGCGGACGGCGCCCCGCTCGCTGTGGACATCGACCTGACGGGCGGCGACCGGCTCGAGATCGGCGTCGTCAACAACGGCCCGGCTGGCTTCGATCCGGACGACGGCGCGGTTCGGCGGGCCTTCACGCTCACGCTCACGCTCGCCCCCTTGGACGAGCCCGCGGACACGGACGAGCCCCCGGTGGACGATACGGATGTCCCGGACACGGATGTCCCCGTCGCCGACCCGGAGCCGGAGCCGCCGGCCTCCGACGACGACGAGAAGGGCGGGTGCGGTTGCGCTTCCGGCGGGCGGCTGCAGGTCTCGTGGGCGGCGCTCGCGCTGGCGGTCGTGACCGGGCGCCGCCGCCGCCGGTAGCCGCGGCGACATCCGGGGAAGCCTTCCGAACGCCTGTTTGGGGGAGATCTCCGTCTTCCTGCGTGCTGGGGCTCCGGTCCGTGCGCTCGCGGCGGGCCCGCGTGGCAGCCGAGCGCGGCGCGCCGGCTCCTCGCGCATCCTTTCGCATTCAATTGCGAACCCATGCGTTGTGTTCTTGCAGCGTGGGCATTAATGGATGGGTATGATCCCCGACCCGGAGCCCGTCATGCCCGCCAGCGACGACCACAGCGACCTTTCGAACGGCGCGAAGGAAGGCGGATCCGCCCAGGAGGCCGCGCCCAAGCGGCGGGGCCGCCCGCCGGGCTCCCGCCTGGACGCGTTCCGGGAGTTCGTGGGGCGGGAGAGCGACAGCGCCGTGAGCCGCCGCGCGGGCGTGAGCCGGGAGACCGTGCGCCAGTTCCGGCTCCGGCACGGCATCGAGCTCGCCCCCGGCGTCGGGCTCGGCGAGGGCGCCGCTGGAGCGGACGACAGCGCGCCGGCAGCGGCGGAGACCCCCACGAAGGTCGAGGCAAAGCGCCAGGTCGTGCCCGCCCTGGCGGACGCCCCCAGGCGCCGGGGCCCCCGCTCGCCGATCGACCAGCACCTAGCGCTCCTCGGCACCATGCCGGATTCGGAGGTCGCGCGGCGCGCCGGCGTGACCCCCGCAGCCGTCGCCCAATACCGCCGCAACCGCAGCATCCCGCCGTTCAGCGCCACCGGGGACGTCGGGAAGCGCCGCGGCCGGCCGCCCGGCGTCAGCCAGCCCGCCGCGGAAGCCCCCACCCCGTCCGTCCGCGTCGAGCCCACGCCGGCCGCGCAGGAGACCCCGCGCCGGGCCCCCCAGCGCACCTGGGTGTTCAAGGTCACGCTGCACCGCAAGGGCGCGGACGAGCAGTTCGCCGTCGTCGCGCGGGACGTCGGCGAAGCCGCGCGCCTCGCGATGGAGGGCGCCGGCGCCGGCACAGAGGTCACGGCCATGGAGCGGCAGCTCTCGATCCTCGGCTGATCCTCAGAACTCGATCGCGATGCTCACCCTCGGCGGCGTCGATCTCTCCGCACCGGCCTCGAGCTTGTACGGCGGGTCGGACAGCACGCCGAGCACGCACGCCCGCTGCTCCGCCGTGAGCGCGTCGCTCCCGGTGGTGGCCTCGAGCGTGTGATCTGAGACCTCACCGGACCCCGGCTCCACGGCCGCGGTCCACTTGAGCGCGCCGGGACGCGCGATCCCCTCGAAGCACGCGGCCAACCGCGGCGACCGCGCGGCCACCTGCATGCGGAGCTGCGTGACCCACGGGAGCACGTCCGGCGCGGGGTTCGCGTACTTGCCGCGGGGAATGCGCCCGACCCGGGCCGGCGGGCGCGGCGGCGGCTCCGGTGGCGTGGGCTCGCCGACCTCTACCGGGCCCGCGGGGATCGGCTCCGGCGGCGGCGGCACGGGCTCCTCCGCGCAGCTGCACAGCCGGAGCAGGAGCAGCAGGAGGAGCAGCAGCAGGAGCCACGGCCACCAGCGGCGACGGCGCTTCTCCGGCGGCTTCTTCCTGGGCTTCTGCGCGCGCGCCCGCACGGCGGCGAGCTTCGCCGCCATCTTCGCGCCCAACTTCACGCGGAGCTGCTCTGGCGTGCGGCGGCTCACCCGCCGATGCTCCAGCCGAACACCACGACGCCGTCCGTGCCGAGCCATTCCCGCGGCGTGAGCTCGATCCGCTCGAACACCGGGGGCGGCCCGACCTCGGCCGGCAGGAACGGCCACGGGAGCGGGTCGGACGGCGCGAGCCGCACGCT
>CAMCWU010000152.1 GCA_945882675.1 Klebsiella pneumoniae
CCCGTGGACGCGCTGGCCGACTGGACGGCGTGGGCTAAGCGCGCCCTCGGCACCGCGGACGCCCCGGTGGTGCGCGCGTCCGGCGTGGTGATCGACCGCCGCAGGTCGTGGGTGGAAGCCAGCTTCGGCGCGCTGGTCACCCGGCGCGACATCCTCGAGCGGCCCACCCGGTTCGAGGTCGTGGTGGGCGACGCCCGGCGCGACACCAGCCGACTGAGCCTCCGGGACGAGGAGGCCGATCCCGTCATCGGCCGGTATGTCCCGAACGACGCGGAGGATCCGGCGACCTGGGCCAGCCCGTTCCACCGCGAGCTGTGGCTGGCCGCGCGCCAGAGCGCCCGCGAAGCCGTGCGCCGCTGGCCCACCCGCCGCGCCATGCGCGACGATGGCGCGCCCGACTGGTCACCCCAGCCACCGGCGCGGACCGTGGTAACCGGCCAGCTCGCGCTGGACCCGGACCGGCTCGCGCGCGTGGCCATCCAGGGCTCGGCGGCGCTGGCCGGCCGCGGCCTCCGCAACGGCTGGGTAGAGGCGTTCGCTTGCGCGGGCCGCACATGGCTCGCCGACAGCGACGGCACGCAGGCCGCGTTCCCGGAGGGCTGGTGCGCCGTCTACGCGTGGGCGGACCGGCTCACCCCCGAAGGCGTGGTGGTCCAGGACCAGCGGCGCTGGCTGGTGCCGTCCACGGACGAGCTGCCGCCCGACGACGAGATCATCGCCGAGATCCACCGGATGGCCGCGGTGATCGACGGGCGCGCCGCTGCCGCGCCGCCCGAGCCGTACGAGGGCCCGGTGGTCCTGGAAGGCGACGCCGCCGCCGACCTGTTCCGCTACCTGTGCGCGCCGGAAGTGTGCGGTACGCCGCTGCCGCCGGACCCCCGCGCCACGTGGGCGGACCGCGTGCGCCTGGGGCCGCGGGTGGGCCGCCGCCTGCTCCCGCCGGGCTGGAGCGTGCTCGCGGAGCCGGAGATCCCGCGCCGCCTCGCGCCGCCGGTGGACCGTCAGGGCGTGGCGCCCACCCGCCGCACCCTGGTGGACGACGGGCACGTGGTGGACCTGCTGATGACGCGCGTCCCCCGCCACGATCGCGAGGGATCCACCGGGTCGGCCCGCGGGGACCTGTTCGGGGACCTGGTGGCGCGGCCCGCCAGCCTGGCCGTGCGGCCCCCGCCGGCGTTCACGGACACGCTGGACTCGCTCCGGGAGCGCGCGGGCGTCCCGGCCGTGCTGGTGATCCGGCGGTTCGAGCGCGGCCGCGAGGGCAAGCTCCCGCGCCCGACGGACGCCGTGTTCCGCTACCCTGACGGTCGGGAGGAGCCCGTCCTCGCGATCGAGATCCAGTACGGAGATCGCAGGCTCTTGCGCGACCTCGTGCTGGCGGAGGGCGAGCGGCTCGCGAGCTGGCTCGCGCCATACCAGCGGGTCCGCACCGCGCCCACCACGGACGGCCTGCCGACGCAGATCCTGTGCCCGGCGACCGTGGTATTGTCCGGTTGTGAGGCTGTGTTTCCGGGGGCGCTTCGCGAGCCGCACCGGCTTCCGCCTCCGCCCTGAGCCGGGAGTCGCAGCGGCCCCCCTTCCCCCAGCCGCGCCCGCGCCTAGGTCAGTCGCCCGGGAGGCATCACCATGCTCAAGAACGCCGTCGACGCCGCGCGCTCCGTCGCCAACAACCTCATCCACGGTAAGCCGCCCGCCGGCAGCGCGCCGGCTTCCATCGCGGACATCCCCCTCGTGCGCCTGGACGGCACGCCGCTGCCGCACGCCGAGCTCGAAGGGAAGGCCGTGCTGTTCGTGAACGTGGCGAGCAAGTGCGGCCTCACCCCGCAATACGCGCAGCTCGTCGACCTCGACAAGCGGTTCAAGGATCGCGGCCTGCGCGTCGTCGGCGTCCCGTGCAACCAGTTCCTCGGCCAGGAGCCCGGCACGGCCGACGAGATCCAGAGCTTCTGCGCCATGAAGTACGGCGTCGACTTCCCGCTCCTCGAAAAGCAGGACGTCAACGGATCGGGCCGCAGCCCGCTCTACCAGCTCCTCGTCGAGAGCGAGCCGGGCGGCGGCAAGGACATCTCCTGGAACTTCGAGAAGTTTCTGGTCGGCCGGGACGGCAGGGTCGCGGCCCGCTTCGCGCCGAAGACGCTCCCGGACGCGCCCGACGTGCTCACGGCGATCGAAGCCGCGCTGGGCTAGGGATCAACCGCCTCCGACGCCGGCATACCGGAAGGTGGTGCCGTCGGCGGACCAGGTCATCCGCCACGAGCCGAACACGCTCGACACCACGAGGACCGCGTCTTCGGCCTGGGCGCCCTCTCCGTCGAGATCGCCGACGCCCGCGAACGTCAGCACGATCTTCCCGTCCCGGATCAGCGCCTCCTCCGGCTGGATCACCACACCGCCGTACTCGAGGCGGAAGTTCGGCCGGAACATCGCCAGGGACTCGGGGATCTCGAACACGAGGTCGTCCTTACCGTAGTGCGACCCGATCTCGACGGCTGCCTTCGGCCCGACGTCCGCGACCTGCTGCGCGAGCTTCGCCTCCATCTCCTGATGCCATGAGGTCCGGGCGACCGGAGCCGGCTTTCCCTGGGTTCTGGCGCGCTGGAACTCCTTCGCCTCCGCGATCTTGAACGCGTCGGTGTCGACCCAGAGCACAGCTTCGTCCGTGACCAGGATGGCGCGCTGGCTCACGATGTCGGCGACCGACCGCTCCCTCCCCAGGATCTCGGCCTTCACCTCCATCGCCCCGAAGTCCGTGGTCACGTGCGGCATCACGGCCGGGAGCGTGGCCGGCGCGCTGAACGGCTCGTAGTCGCCGGCGAGCATATCCGTGAAGTGCACGCACAAGATGAGCGTGGCGTTGTGAAGCGGGCGGTCGGAGCGGTTCTTCACGCCGACCTTGATCTGGTCGCCGAACATCGTGGGCGCGACCTCCAGATCGAGGAAGCTCTCCTCCGGGAAGATGGCTCGGAACTCCTCGCCGAGGAGATCGTGCGCGTACGCGATGTCGGACAGGAGGAAATCCCACTGCCCCTGGGCCCGCCGCCGCGCGAAGTGGTCGAGCACCTTGCCCTTTCCGCTCGCGAAGTCTCCCGCCTCGAAGCTCGCGCGCGCCAGCTGCAGGTCGGGGCTGAAGTAGCCGGCGCCGAGCATCGTCGCCTTGTACTCCTCGACGATCGAGCTCCCTTCCCGGCTCTGCCGCAGGTACGTGCGCATCCGGTACGGGTCGAGCATGTCGCCCAGCGCCGCCGCCTGCTTCGGGTAGTACGCGGCCGCCTGCTGCAGGTGCAGCCGCGCCTTCTGGTCGTTCCCTCGACGCTCTTCGAGCGTGCCGAGCAGCAGGAACGCGGGCGCCGTGGCGTCTGGGTGCTGCGCCACGTAGTCGTCGAGGATCCGCGCCGCGACGTCGAGATCCTCCGGTCCACCCTTCTCGATCCGGGCGGCCGCCCCGAGCAGGTGGGCCTCCCGCTCTTTCGGCGAGATGCGGATGGCCTCGTCCGTCGTCGCGATGACCGTGTCCCAGTCCCGGTCCCGCGACGCCAGATACGCCCGATCACGCAGGATGCACAGGCGATCCCACTCATCCAGGTACTTGTAGTACGTGGTGGCGTACGCGTAGTTCGCGTCGAACAGCCGCTGCTCGAGGCCGTCGATCTCGTCGAGCATCTCCGCCCGCTCGGACTGCTTCGCCTTCAGGTCCGTCAGCAGCTCCTGCGCCTGCGCACGATCAACGGAGAAGCTCCCGATCGGCCTACCGTCCACTGCGCCCGACACGGAGACGACCGACAGCGTCGACAGCAGCAGCTCGCTCGTGAACTCGAACGCGGCCTGCTGGTCCTCCGCGCGAGTCTGGCGCGCGTAGAGCTCCATCAGGATGCCGAGGAGCTCCTTGCGCTTCTCGAGCACCTCCGGCGCGACGTCGCGGTAGTCGGTGCCGGCCATGCGCGCCATGAGCTGGTCCGGCGTCTGCTTCTCCGCCATCGCAAGATCGATCTCGTGCAGCACACGGATCGTCGTGTCGATGTCGTAGTCGGGCTCGGCCTCCTTCATTTTGTTCAAGACCGGCTGAAGCTGACCGTTCGCCCGAGCTTCCTGGTCGAGGAGGGCTTGCGCCTCTGCGGCGTCGGCGTACCACTTGTACAAGATCCCCGCGCCGAGCGGCGCCCCGATGCCGAGCCCCAGGAGCAGCAGGCAGCCGTTCCCGACCCACAGGGGCCAGCGGGTCGGCCCCACGGGCCCCGCCGTGCGTGGCGTGACGCTCAATCGAACTGCCCGTAGTTCACGGCGATCTCGAAGCCGATCGCCGCGTACGAGAAGGCCACGCCCTTGACGTCCTGCGGGTTGCCCGCGATATCGAAGTAGGCGTGCCGGGTCGGGATGTCCATCTGGCCGAACAAGCGCGCTTCGATCGCCAGGTACTCGGTGGGGGGCACCATGACGCCGGCCTCCACCCGGACCGGGAAGCTCGGGACGCGGAGCCGCTCGTCCTTGTCCGTGCCGCGCCAGGATGCCGTCCCGAAGCCGAGTCCCCCGCCGAGCACCACCGCCATCGAGCCCGTGTCGAGCGTGGCGTCGTAGATCGCGAGGAGCTGGGCGCGCGTGAACCGCTCGCCGAGGTCGAAGCCCGTGTTGATGCCGAGCCGGTTGCCGTCGTTGAGCCAGTACCAACCCTCTACGCCGAAGATCACGTCCCCGCGCGACAGCGTGAGCGTGCTCTGATCGGTGAACCCGTCATCGTCGACGTCGTCCGGCACGTCGTCGCGGTCGAAGTCGTACGTCTTGATGCGGGTCGGGAACGTGATCGGGTGCGTGTTCGGGACGGCGAGGCTGCCGAGGTGCACGCCCGCGGACCATACCGGCGAGATCGCCAGGGCGGGAGCGGGGAACACCAGCGCCGCGAGGGCTGCGCACACGAGCGGACGACAGTACATGGGGACGACTCCTGGCGGAGTATACCCCGACGTGGACGCGCCGGGCGGCCCGCGCTACTTCCGCCCCGCGGAGGTGAGGTGGTCGCCTGGAAGCGTTGGTCCCTCCTGGTGACCGGGCTGCCCGTGCTGCTCGCGGGTGACGTGCGCATCGGGGAGGAGCGGCTGCCCGCCACGCTCGACCCGCTGGCGCTCCCGGGCTCCGCCGAGGAGCGGCTCGGCACCCTGGTGTACGACCGGATCCTTCGTCGGGACGCCGACACTGGCGCGTGGACGAGCGACGTCGTGGATGTGGATGCCACCCGCCTGCGCGTGCGCCGCGGCGTCCGCTGGCACGACGGGTTCGCGGCCACGGCCGACGACGTGTGCTTCTCGATCTCCACGGTCCTGGATCGGCGCGCGCCGCCCTGGTGGCGGATCCCGGCGACCTCCGCCCTGGCCGGGTGCGTGGTGGAGGACGGCGCCGCCGTGGTGGCGATCCGCCCGGGCGCGGACTGGCAGGCCGCGCTCGCGATCCCGCTCCTGCCGCGTCACGCGTTCGCCGGCCGCGACCCATGGTTCGACAGCCCCGTGGCCCGCGACCCGGTGGGCACGGGCGCCTGGCGCGTATCCGGCGGGTCGGACGGCTGGTCGTTCCACGGCGGAGATGGCACGATCCACGGTATCCGCGCGTTGCCGGCGCCGGATCCCCAGGAGGCGGTCCGCGCGCTCGTGGCCGGCGAGCTCGACGGCCTGGTCGCCGTGGCGCCGCGCAGCGTGCCGGACGTCCTGGCGGCGGACGATCTCACCCTGCGCTGGTTCGACCGCCGCACGCTCTGGCTGGTCGCGCTCGACGTCCGCGAGGGCCCCACCGCCGACCGCCACGTCCGCGCCGCGCTCGACCACGCGCTCGACCGCAACGCGCTCCGTGAGCAGCTCGTCGGCCTCGATCCTGGGGAAGAGCGGCAGCCGTGCCAGCTCGTGAGCGGCCCGTACCTCCGCCAGAGCTCCGACTACAACCGGAGCGTCCCGCCCACCCCGCACGACCCGGCCATCGTGGCCCGCGAGCTGGAAGCGGCCGGGTACGCCCGTGAGAACGACGGCTGGGTCCGCAACGAGGAGCGCCTCGTCGTCACCATCGGCATGCCGACCGGCCTGGATCTCGACGTGAGCGCCACCCTCACGGCCATCGGGCGGCAGTGGCAGGCAGCGGGGATCGGCGTCCGGACGGCAGAGCTCTCGCCCGCCGGGTACGCTCGCGTGCTGGACGGCTCGGGCCCCGCGGTGGACGCCGTGGTCATGTCGTACCCCGTCCGCGCCGACGACCCGGGCCCGCTGGTGGGCGCCGGCGGCTGGGCCAACCCGTTCGGCTGGTCGGACCCGGACGTGGAGCGCTCGCTGCACGCCATGCGGGCGTCTGAAGGGGATCGTACGACGGAAGCCTGGGCCATCCACGGCATGGTCGCGGACGCCAGGCCGGCCCTGTACCTGTGGCAGCTCGACGCCTGGAGCGCCTGGAGCGACGACCTGCAGTTCACTCCGCTCACGCCAGGCACGGCGTTCGGAGCGCTCGATCTCTGGAAGCGCGCCCCGCGCTAGATCCCGTCCAGGTCCGTGTCGTTCGCGAGCGCCCACTCGACGCCGGCGCGCACATCCGCCGGGAACGCCCGCCGCACGTCCGCCACCAGCTCGCGCGCGGACTCCAGGTCGCCGATGCGCACGAGCGCGCACAGCACGTTCGCAAGGTTCTCGGCCGATCGCTCACGCTCCAGCGCCAGCGTGAACTGGTGGAGCGCGACGTCGGGCTGGTCCATCAGGAACGCCACCACGCCGCGGTGCCGGTCCACGGATGCGAGCCGCCCGCGGAGCGCGTCCCCCCCGGCCGCCAGCGCCGCGAGCTCCTGGAGCGCCGCGAACCGCAGCGCGTCCTGGTAGTCCTGGAAGCGGGGGTGCGCCGCCACGATCCCGCGCATCGACCATGCTGTCGCATCATCCAGCTCACGGCTCACGCGGAAGGCGTCGATCCGCGCGTCGATCTGCCAGCGCTCGGCATCGGACGAGCGGAGCATCGCCGCGATCTCCGCGACGGGAGCCCGGATCGCCGGGTCTACCCGATCCACGGGGAGCAGGTACGACCGGCGCTCCACGACCTTCTTCACCCGACCGATGAGATCCAGCCTGCCCACGCTCACCTCGCTCCTGAGGTGGCCGGTAGAGCCACGCGGTAAACCCGGCGAAGTCATTCGGTGCGCAGGATCAAGCTCGGATCCTCGTCGATCGCCTTCCGGGCCGCCTGCTCCATCCAGACCTCGTGGGCCATGCGCTCGACGGACGGGAGCGCTGCCACGCGCGCCACGATCCGCTGGACACGCTGGGTCACGGCCGCGCGGCTCACACCATGGCTCCGCGCGAGATCCGCCTTGCTCCCCGCTTCCAGGAGCTGCCTCAAGTACTCCTGGTCCTGCGGCGGGAGCGGGCTGTCGGGCACGAACTCGAGGTGCTGGTCCGGCCGCGGCGGGATCGACGAGAACCGCTCCGGCGCCTCGCGGGTCGCGGACCAGGCCGTGCGGCGCTCGCGCTCGCGAGTCCGGATCGCGCGCCAGGTGGTGCGGTCGGCGATCGTGCGGACGAACGCCAGGAGCTCCGGCAGCGTCGCGCCGCGGAAGTGAGCCAGCGCGCCCTGCAGCAGCGCCACGACCACTTCGCCGACGAGCTCCTCCTGCTCGGAGTCCTCGAGGGCCGCGCCGCAGGCCCGCGAGACCACGATGACCCGGCGGTGCGTGTAGTGCATGATCACGCCGACGATCGCGGCGGCCTCAGGGGAGCGGCGGTCGGAGAGCAGCGACCGGACGCCAGGGCGGATGTCGACAGGCTCTTTCGGCGGGGAGACGCCAGTGTGAAAGGGCTTCATGGTCAGAAGCCGTTCGAGATGTCGAGGAGGACGCCGCGGCGGCGGAGCGGGGGCTCCTCCTCTTCCTCGCCGCCCGAGCGCGCACGCTGGTCCTGGGCGTCCGCCGGCGGCGTCCGATCCTGCTCGATCGGAGCCATGAAGAACGAGAACAGGTATAGGAAGTATGCGGTGAGGGTCATGGCGTCTCCGTGCGCAGCAGGGCGAGATCGGGGTCACGCAGGATGTTCTTCTCGAGCTCCGCCACCATGGCGGCGGGGAACCCGCGGCGAACCTGCACGAGCAGGTCGCGGGCCTCGGCTTCGTCGCCGAGCGTCAGCAGGCAGGCAAGCACGTTCCCGAGGTTCTCGGCCGTGCGCTCCCGCTCGAGGGCGCGCGTGAAGTACTCGAGCGCGACCTCGTGGTGGTTGCGGAGATACGCCAGGACGCCGCGGTGGCGCTCCACCGACGCCAGGTTCGCCTGGAGCTGCGGCCCGCCGAGTTCGAGCGCCGCGAACTCCTGCTCGCCGACGAGGCGCGCGGCCTCCTCCCAGTCCGCGACCTTGGGGTGGCATGCGACCACGTGGAGCGCGGACAGCATCTTCACCCGGTCGATCTGGCCCTCCGAGTGGAGCCGCCGGATCAGCGCGCGTGTCGACTGCGCGTCAAATTGTGGGCTCTGGATGGCTGCTTCCACGCGAGCGAGCGCGTCACGCTGCGGCCCTTCCACCTGGGAGGCGGGCGTCAGGTACGCCGTCGTGTCCACGGTCTGGAGGATTCGCGCAAACAGCGCCTGATAGTCCATTGGCCCGTCCTGCCCTTCACCGTGTAGCGTACCAGATGCGCGTTAACGTCCGCATGAAACATCGTGACGATTTTTCTGGGTCGTTCCACCCCGCCGCGGATGGCAGGGCGCCGGTCCGCGCGCTCCCGGGGTCCGTGCGACAAGGAGCAGGGCGAAGCCCCGAAGGGGCGAGCCTCTGCGACGACTCAGCACGGAGCTCGCGCCGCAGCGGCGCGAAGGGAGCGCGCGGACCCAAGGGAAGACGCGCGCTCCCGGGGTCCGTGCGACAAGGAGCAGGGCGAAGCCCCGAAGGGGCGAGCCTCTGCGACGACTCAGAGGGTGTAGAGCGCGTCGGCTTGATCGCGCCGATCTACCGTGTGATCTGGTTGTCGTAACCATACCACGGAGGGTGGGCAGATGGGTGCAGCGAAGCCGCCGGAGCTGCGCGACGCGGTCGTGTCGGCCTTCGAAAAGAGGCGTGTG
>CAMCWU010000153.1 GCA_945882675.1 Klebsiella pneumoniae
CGTACGATCCGGCCGGGGACGTGTGGCAGCAGGTGCGCTGGACGGACGGGCGGCCGGCGGCCGGCCTGCTCACGACGGGCGAGGTGATGCTGCGCTGGGAGAGCAACACCGGGAACTACAACCGGTCGCGCGCGAACTTCGTGGCGGACAAGCTGCTGTGCGCCAACTTCGACGACCGGGACATCCTCGACGCCGGGATCTCGGGCAGCAGCGACGCGGAGATCGCGAGCGCCATCGGCCAGGACCCGGCGTGCGCGGCCTGCCACCAGGCCCTCGATCCGCTCGCGGCGTACTTCTGGGGGTTTCGCGGGATCATCCACCCGCACCAGATCAACCAGGCGTACCTGGACGACTGCGACTGGACCTGGGATGTGCGCACGGCGCCGGAGCCCGGCGTATTCAGCGGTCCCGAAGCGTACTGCTACCCGGTGCGGCAGTACACGCCGGCGTACGAGACGGGATGGGCGGACTACGATCTCCCGCCGCCCGCGGCCTACGGCGATCCGATCCCCGACCTGGGCGGGCTGGCGCGCTCGATCGCGGACGACCGCCGGTTCTCGCAGTGCGTCACGCGGCGGATGACGGGCTGGCTCGCGCACGTGCGCCCGGAGGACGTCCCGGAAGACGTGGTGCTCGCGAACGAGACCGCGCTGCTGGAGAGCGGCTTCGACTTGCGCGCCCTGGTGCGCCAGATCGTGCTTTCGGAGCCGTTCGCGCGGACCAGCGGCGAGCCGGAGGACCCGTTCGCGCGCATGCGGATCGTGCGGCCGGAGCAGTACGCGCGCTCGCTCGCGGAGCTCACGGGAACCCGCTGGATCGTGGCCGCGGACCTGCCGACCTGCGCGGAGGACCCCGTGCACGGCAACGAGTGCTGGGGGCCGCAGGACCTGCTCCTCACCGACCGGTGGGGCTACCGGAGCATGCTCGGCGGGATCGACGGGTTCTACGCCACGCTCCACCTGGAGGGCGCGTCGCCGGCGCGGCTTCTCGCGCTCGACCAGGCGGCCTGGACCGCGGCCACGGCGGTCGTGACGGCGGACCTGGCAGCCACGGAGCGTACGCTCCTGCAGGTGGGGCCGGACGCGTCGGACGCCGCGGTGGAAGCCGAGATCGCCCGCCTCGTCCTTCGGATCACGGGCGAGCACGCGGACCCGGGCCCGTGGGTGGACCTGTGGACGCAGCAGCGAACCGAGAAGTCCGTGCACGACGCCTGGATCGCGGTCGTGGCCGCGCTCCTCCTCGATCCCCGGCTGGAGTACCAGTGAGCCTCACGCGCAGATCGGTGCTCGCTTCGGCCGGCGCGGGGGCCCTCGCCGCCGGACTCGGGGGGTCCACGCTCGCGCGCGGGGCGCCCGGCACCCCCAAGCTCATCGTGATCCTCGCGAACGGCGGGTGGGACACCACGTATTGCTTCGACCCCAAGCTCGGCGTGGCCGGCGTGGAGGGGCCGGAGGTGGACGCCGACCCGGCCAACCCGGAAGACGTCGACGCCGTGGAGACCTGGAGCGGAATCCCGATCGTCGGGAACCCGGCGAGCCGCCCGTCGGTCTCGCAGTTCTTCGAGCGCTGGGGATCGCGCACGGCGGTCGTGAACGGCGTGGCGATGGGCTCGATCGCCCACCAGGCATGCCGGCTCCGCGTGCTCACCGGCACGGGGCGCTCGATCAGCCCGGACGTCACGTCGATCGCGGGACGCGTGCTCGGAAGCGACCTTCCGCTCGGCTCGATCGACTTCTCGGGGCTCGGATACGTGGGCAGCCTCGGCGCCTGGTCGGCCACGGCGGGCGCGAACGGCCAGCTGCGGGCGCTCGTGGACCCGACCTCGCTGTTCGTCCCGGGCCCCGGCGCTCCGCCCACGACCATGCCGGACGACGCCGCGCGCGCCGCGGTGGCCGGCGTGGTTGGTGCGCGACACCAGGCGTTCCGCGACCGCTTCGGCGCCCAGGTCGAGATGGACGCGTGGGACGCCGCCCGCCTGCGCGCCGACCGCCTGCTGAAGGACGGCCCGGCCCACCTCGGCGCCCTGCCGATCGGCCTGCCGCCCGAGTTCAACGCCCAGAGCGCCGTCGGCGTGGACCTGCTCGCGAGCGGGCTGTGCCGCGCCATCCTCCTCGACAGCGGAGAGGCCTGGGATACGCACTACGACACGGCGGACCAGCAACGCGCTTACGAGCGCTTCTTCCGCAGCCTCGGCGTGCTGATCGACGGTCTCGACACGTCGGGCCAGCTCGACGACACGCTCGTCGCCGTCGTCTCGGAGATGGGGCGGATGCCCGTGCGGAACGAAGCCCTCGGCAAGGATCACTGGTCGCACACGAGCGCCATGTTCCTGGGGGGGCCGGTGCGCGGCGGGCGCGTGCTCGGTGCGACGGACGACGGCCTGACGGGGCAGCCCGTGGACCTCGAGACCGGCGAGCCCGACGAAGACGGGACGCTCGTGCAGTACAGCAACCTCGTCGCCGGGCTGCTCGACGCGATCGGCGTCGACCCGGAGGAGTGGCTGCCCGGGACCGTACCGTACCGCGGCCCGTACGCGTGATCCTGCTCCTCCTCGCGTGCACGCAGCCGGATCCCCCGCTTCCGCCCGTGATCGAGCCGGTAGGCGACTGCGATCCCGCGCAGACATGGGCGTCGTTCGGGGAGGGCTGGCTCGCGACCTGGTGCACCACCTGCCACTCGTCGGAGCTCGAGGGGGAGCTCCGCGGCGGCGCGCCGGACGGCCTGGACTTCGACCGCTGGGAGGACGTGGTCCTCGTCCAGGACCTGGTGGCGGGGGCAGCGCTCGGCGACGCCCCGCGGATGCCTCCGGGCGGCGGCCCGTCGGAAGCGGAGCGCGCGTCCCTCGCGGCGTGGCTCGCGTGCGGCGCCCCGGGCGAGCCCACCGTGAGCGGCGCATGCGCCAATCCGACCTGGATCCAGGGCGACATCACCGTGGGACCCGGCGACGACCCGTGCGCGGACGGGAACGCCGTCGAAGGCTCGGTGACGCTCGCCGGCGGGTCCGCTGCGTGCCTGTGCGAAGTGACGGGCGACCTCGTGGCGTCGGCGGGTGCGGACCTCCCTGTGCTCGCGACCGTCGGCGGATCCGTCACGATCTCCGCCGCGAACCTCTCGGCCGACGCGCTGACCGCCATCGGCGGGGATCTGGTGCCGACCGCGGACGTGCGGCTACCGTCGCTCGCGTCCGTGGGCGGGGACCTGCGCGCCACGGGCGTAGGCGCGCTCGACCTCCACCGCCTGCGGACCGTCGGCGGGGACCTGATCGTGTCGGGCGGAACCCTCTCTTCGCTCGAGGGGATCCAGAGCGTCGCCACGATCGGCGGCGAGCTCCTCGTGGCGGACCTCGACGCCCTCACGAATATGGACGCGTTCCAGGTGCTCACGAATGTCGGAGGGCCCATCACGATCGGCCCGCTCGCCGGCCTCACGGCGCTCGACGGGTTCCTGGTGCTCCCGCATGCGACCGCGCTCACGCTGGTGGAGCTGCCGGCCCTCACAGTGATCGACGGGTTCCCGGCGCTCGCCGCCGTGGACGGCAAGTGGCTGGTGCGCGGCACCGGCCTCGACGGCATCGCCCCGGTCGCCGCGGTCACAGCCGTGGGCACGCTCACGGTGACGGGCAACGCGGACCTGGTGTCGCTCGAGGCCTTCGGCGCGCTCGTCCGCGCCTACCGCATGGTGATCACGGACAACCCTGCGCTCCCGACGAGCCGGGCGGAGAGCATGGCCGAGCGCGTCGGCCCGGCCGAGGCAGTCATCACCGGGAACGCACCCGACTGACACCGCGGCTGGTTAGCATGCGGCCGAGGTCCCCATGCGCCTGCTCCCGCTCGCCCTCCTGCTCCTCACCGCCTGCCCCAAGCCTGCTCCGGAGGCCGAGAAGCCGGCGGCCGAGCCCGTCACGCTGCACCTCGCCTTCGTGAACGACTTCCACGGCGGGATCTACGAGCAGCCGGCGAAGGGCGTGGAAGGGAAGGTCCAGGGCGGCCTCCCATGGCTCGTCGGCGCGGTGGACGCGCTGCGGACGGAGCACCCGGACCTCGTGCTGCTCGACGGCGGGGACATGTTCCAGGGCTCCTGGCCGATCAACCAGTCGCACGGGATGGGCTCGGCGTCGGCGTTCGGCCTGATGAAGCTCGACGCCGCCGCGGTCGGCAACCACGAGTTCGACTACGGCGGGGGCGCGAGCCGGCGCCAGTACCTCGAAGAAGCGGCTGCGAAGGCGACGTTCGAGTGGGTCACGGCGAATATCCAGCACGCCGGCGCGACCTGGAGCCCGCCCGGCATCGTCCCGGCGGTGATGCTCGAGCGCAATGGCGTGAAGATCGGCGTCATCGGCCTGACGACGCAGGATACGCCCAGCACGACGACGAAGGCGAACGTCGCGGATCTGGTGTTCGTCGACCCGGTCGCGACGGTGGCGCGGCTCGCGCCGGAGCTGCGGGCCCAGGGCGCGCGGGTGATCGTCGTCGCGGGGCACCTGACCGGCTCGTGCGCGGAGAAGCCGCCTGCCTGGGCCACTCCGCCCGCACCGTGCCTGCCGGACGGCGAGATCGGCCGGCTGCTCACGGAGCTCCCGAAGGGCACGATCGACGTGATCGCGGCGGGCCACGCCCACACGCTGATGGCGCACCGCTGGGACGACACGTTCGTGTTCGAGGATCGGGCAGAGGGAGCGATGATCGGGCGGCTCGACCTGGTCGTCGGGCCGGCCGGCGTGGACCGGGACGCGTCCGTGGTGCACCCCCCGTGGAGCCTGGTGCACGGCAAGGCCGATCCCGGCTGCGAAGGCGGAGAGTACGATCTCGCGCCGCAGGATGTGGGCGGCCGGACGGTGACGCCGTCCACCCCGGCGCTCGAGCTGGTCCGGGCGTTGGAGGCCGAAGCTGGCTCGCTGTGCCAGGAGGTCGGGTGCGCGACCGCGCCCATGGCCCGCTCCCGCGAGGGCGAGTCGGGCGTGGGCGACGTCGTGGCGGACGCGATGCTCGCGGCGTTCCCGGACGCGGATCTCGCCGTGCAGAACTCGGGCGGCCTGCGCGCCGACCTGCCGGGAGGCAAGCTCCGACGCCAGGATCTCCAGGCCGTCATGCCGTTCCAGAACCGCCTGTTCGAGGTCGAGATCACCGGCAGCAAGCTGCTGGAGATGTTCCGCATCGGATCGTCGGGCAGCCACGGCGTGCTGCAGGTCGCGGGCGCGAGCTACCGGTTCGATCCCACGAAGACGGGCGGCACCGATCTCGACGGCGACGGCCAGACCGCCGACTGGGAAACGGACAAGCTGTGCTGGGTCAAGATCGGGGGGAAGGCCGTGGATCCGGCGAAGACGTACCGCCTGGTGACCACCGACTTCCTGCTCGGCGGCGGAGACGACTTCGGCACAGCGTACACCGGCGTGAAGACCGTGAGCGAGGGCGATCTCCTCCGCGACGTACTGTTCGCCCAGGTGGGCGGCCGAAAGGAGTGCCTGCCCGCCCTCCCCGACGCGAAGTCCCCGCGGGTCGAGCGCGGGCCGTGCCCGTCAACTTCTCTTCCGTGATGGCGAATCCGTGTTCCGGGCTGTACCCTTGTCGCCGTGAGGCTCCCATGACGCGGCTCCCGACCCTCCTGTTTCTGCTGTTCACTGCGTGCGGCGGCGGCGACTCCGTCGAGGTCAAGGACGTCGCGGACGGAGACGCGGACACCGACACGGACACCGACGCGGACACCGACCCCGACACCGACGCGGACACCGACACGACGGACACCGACACCGACACCGACACGACGGACACCGACACGGGCGTGCCGGGCGTCCCCCGGATCTTCGACGCGTACCACGTCCTCGTGGTCCCGACGGAGGACGGGATCAGCTTCTACGCCAACGACGGCTCCGTCGTCCACGAGTACACCTGGACCGCGATGGTCGGGGCGTGCCCGGGCTGCACCGGGGAGGGCGCGAGCCCCGACGGCGACGGCCTCCTCGTCTCCTGGGCCGGCCAGGCGCAGAACCAGGGCGTCGCGCGGATCAACTCGGCGGGGGTGGTCGAGTTCACGATCAAGGGCATGGCGTTCCCGCACGACGCCGTCCGGGATCCGGCTGACGACTCGATCATCGTCCCAGAGGCGTTCGCGAACGCGCTCACCTGGTACCCGGGCGACGGGTCGTCAGCCAAGGACACTCGCCGGGTGGACGACAACACGCCGGGGTACAACCAGAACCTCCCGAACGGGATGGACCGGGTCGATTACAACGGGCGGACCTACATCCTCGTCAGCAACCGGGCGACGGGGTTCGGGGGCAACCTCGGGCTCCTCACGCTGTGGGACATCACGGATCCCGCAGTCATCCCCACGAAGGTCTGGCAGTTCCCGCAGACCGGCTCGCTCGACACGCCGCACGGCCCGGTCATCCGCCAGCTCGACGGCGTGTGGTACCTGCTGTACGCCCACAGCTATGGCGGTCCGAACGGCAACGGAGCCGTGGGCGTCGCCACCATGTCGGACCCCACGGTCCAGCCCGAGTACGTCGCGGACCTGGTCCCGGAGCAGCCGGTCCAGCCGTTCGACTTCCTGCGCGGGGTCGAGCTCACGGACGACGGCTTCCTGTGGATGACCGACTCGGGACCGGAGGCGAGCAACCTCGACCAGGGGCGCATCATCACGGCGCCGTTCCCGCCGGGCCTCGTCGCCACGGGCAAGGCCGGCTCGACGGCGAACGGGCAGCAGGAATACCTCGGGATGCCAGGGGGAACCCTGGTCGTGGACGATATGCCGAACCCGTTCGAGGGCTGGCTCTGGGTGCCCACCATCGTGTTCTGATCGTCACCGCTCGTCGCGATCCGCGCGTGCGGGCTTCCCGCCGGCACCCCGCGTGTGCATCTCCATCCGGGGAACGGGGATGGCCGAGAAGAAGACCGGGCGCGAGGAGAAGGGCGACACCGAAGTGCAGGAGCGGCTGGACAAGCCGAAGATGTACAAGGTGATGTTGCTCAACGACAACTACACCTCGATGGAGTTCGTGGTGGGGGTGCTCATGGGCATCTTCCGGCACAGCCAGGCGGCTGCGACCCGGATCATGCTGAGCATCCACCGCAACGGCGTCGGCGTGGCGTGCGTCGTCTCGCGAGATGTCGCGGAGACCCGGGTGGACCAGGTCCACGAGGCCGCGAAGGAAGCCGGCTATCCCTTGCAAGCCCTCATGGAGCCGGAATAATGCTCGGAGACGACCTGAGAATCGCGCTCGGCATGGCAGTGGAGTTCGCTCGCCAGCGGCGCCACGAGTTCCTCACCCTCGAGCACCTGCTCTACGGGCTCCTGCACGACCCCCGCGCGTGCGAGGTCCTGGAAGCCTGCGGGGTCAACCTCAAGAAGCTCGAGAAGGACCTGATGGAGCTGTTCGACGCGACGGAGTCGCTCGACGTCGACGGCGAGCACGAGCCCGTCCAGACGATCGGCTTCCGCCGCGTGCTCCAGCGCGCCGTGGTCCACACCCAGTCGGCCAGTCAGGGCAAGGGCGCGGCGGACGGCGGTCACGTCCTCGTCGCCATGTTCGCGGAGCCGGACAGCCCGGCGGTCCACCTGCTCACGAAGCACGGGGCCACGCGGCTGGACGCCACGTCGTTCATCTCGCACGGCACGCGCAAGGACGGCAAGCGCAAGGACGTCGGCTCGCCCGTGGGCGCCGGAGGAGAGGAAGGCGAGAAGAAGCGAGACCCGGCGGAGGCCCTCGCGGACTTCTGCGTGGACCTGTACGTCCGCGCGCAGGAAGGCAAGATCGACCCGCTGATCGGCCGGGCCGCGGAGCTGGAGCGCGCCATCCACGTCCTCGCGCGGCGCCGGAAGAACAACCCGCTGTTCATCGGCGACTCGGGCGTCGGCAAGACCGCGATCGTGGAGGGCCTCGCCAAGGCCATCGTCGAGGGAAAGGTCCCGAAGATGCTGGAAGGCGTGCACATCTACGCGCTCGACATGGGCGCGTTGATGGCGGGCACCCGGTACCGCGGCGACTTCGAGGACCGGCTCAAGGGCGTGGTCCGCGCGCTGGAAGAGGACCCGAAGGCCGTCCTGTTCATCGACGAGATCCACACGATCGTCGGCGCCGGCGCCACGTCGGGCGGGTCAATGGACGCGTCCAACCTGCTCAAGCCCGCGCTCGCGGCCGGCGTTCTGCGCTGCATCGGCAGCACCACGCACGAGGACTTCCGTACCAGCTTCGGCAAGGACAAGGCGCTCGCACGCCGCTTCCAGGCGATAGAGGTCCCCGAGCCGTCGATCTCGGAGGCCGTGGAGATCCTGCGCGGCCTCGCCCCCCGGTACGAAGAGCACCACGAGCTCAAGTACACGCCGGAAGCCGTGGAAGCTGCCGCGCACCTCGCCGCCCGGCACATCACCGACCGGAAGCTCCCGGACAAGGCCATCGACGTTTTGGACGAGGTCGGGGCGGCCGTCCACCTGATCCCGCGGTCGGAGGTCAACGTCGCGGACGTAGAGGCCGCGGTGGCGCGCATCGCCCGCATCCCCCCGAAGCAGGTGTCGACGGAGGACCGGGACAAGCTCGGGAACCTCGAGAGCGACCTGAAGACCGTCATCTTCGGCCAGGACAAGGCGATCGACGAGGTCGTCTCGGCCATCAAGCTCTCGCGGGCCGGCCTCGCGGCGCCCACCCGGCCGATCGGCAACTTCCTGTTCGCCGGGCCCACCGGCGTCGGCAAGACGGAGCTCGCGAAGCAGCTCGCGATGAACCTCGGGATCGAGTTCCTGAGGTTCGACATGTCCGAGTACATGGAGCCACACGCGGTGAGCCGCCTGATCGGCGCGCCCCCTGGATATGTCGGCTTCGACCAGGGCGGTCAGCTCACGGACGCCGTGCACAAGCACCCGCATGCGGTCCTCCTCCTCGACGAGATCGAGAAGGCCCACCCGCAGATCTTCAACATCCTGCTCCAGGTCATGGACAACGCGACGCTGACGGACAACAACGGTCGGAAGACCGATTTCCGGAATGTCGTGCTGATCCTGACCACGAACGCGGGCGGCCGCGA
>CAMCWU010000154.1 GCA_945882675.1 Klebsiella pneumoniae
TCGCGCGCGCCGGCCAGCGAGCCGTCCGCAGCGCGCGCGACGACCAGGTGGTACCGCACGCGGATCGGCCCGTCCGTGACCGGATCGGTCAGCCAGCGCTCGAGCACGTCCCGCCGCTCGATCTCGTTGCGCGGCCCGAAGAACCCGTCGAGCGCGCGCCATGCGGCGTCGAACGCCGGGCCTGGGCCCGTCACCTCTTCCAGCGCGTACCGCTCCGCGGCGTCACCCAGGCCGCGCTCACCGGGGTGGCGGTCGCCCGTGATTCCGAGGATCACGGCCCGCACACCGACAGGTCGTACGCGGCATCGTTGACCGTCACGTCCACGCCCGCGGCGCCGAGCACCAGCGCGTCGTGCAGCGTGAGCGGGCCGCCCGGCGTCATCACGGGCTGGCCCAGGAACACCTTCGACGCCTCCAGCCCGATGTGCTCGCCGCACGCCGGCCCGAACACATCCCCCTGCGGCAGCGCGCCGAGGAGATCGAGCGACGCGGTCACCGCCTCCGCGAACTCGAGCTCGGTCGCGCCGGCCGCGATGTAGTTCGCCCCTGTCGGATCGTCGAAGTGGTCCATCCGGACGAAGAAGGGCGTCGTCACGTGCAGATACGGGAGCTGCGCGCTGTTGAAGCACACGTAGTCGTCCGCCGGGTCCACGGTGGCGAGGCAGGACTCGTCCCCGAACGCCGGCGTATCGTCCGCGGCGACCCGCAGGGCGTGCCGTTCCCGAGTCCACTCCTCGACGATCGCCGAAGGGCCGGCAGGGACCGTCTCGGGGAGCGGGGCCACCGCCGCGTCGAACACGCCGTACAGACCGACCGACTCGGGCCAGCGCGTCCGCAGCCAGTCGAGGTGGGTCTGCGCACCCACGGATCCCATGCTCGTGCCGGTGAACAGGACGAGCCGCGCGTCGAGGATCGAAGGGAGGACCTCCGCGCCGTCGCCGGACGCCGCCCCGCCCGCTTCCAGTTCTTCGAACCCTGCTTCGAGGATCTGGTGGCCGCGGCGCTCGAGCGTGAAGGACGACGTGCCGTCCGCGCTCGTCATCGTACCGTGCGCCTGCGCCTGCCAGCCGTCCGACGAGCAGTAGTAGAACATCACGTGGTTCCACCCGGCGAACGCGCTCTCCGGGGACTCCGTGTGGATCCCGAAGCCGGCGATGGCCTCCGGCGTCCACTGCGAGCTCATCTTCGACGCGTCGTAGAAGCCGTCCCCGCAATAGCGGGCGGCACACGCCTCGTAGTCCACGCAGTCGGAGCCACCCTGGAGGTGCAGGACCCAGTCCGCGGCGTGCTCGGGGTCCGTCGCCGCGCGCACGTAGAGGACGGCGGGCGTGCCGTCGTTGCACACGGCGTCCGCGTCCGTGAGGACCACCTCGTGCAGGGCGTCCCCGTCCGCGAGCTGGTTCGGGAACTCGGGCGGGACCTGGAACTCCCCGCCACAGTCCCCGAGGACCGTCGCGATCGGGTCCACGGGCGGCGTGGTGTCCGGCGGATCCGTCTCGTCCGGTGGGAGGTCGGTCTCAGGCACTTCGGTCGTCGGCGGCGCGTCCACGTCCGGTGCGGTCGCGGTGTCCTTCGGCTCCGGCCCGGCGCACGCGAGCGCCCAGACGATCCACATGACGTACGCCCTCCCGCCGTATATCCTATCGCATGCTCACAGCACTCGTGCTCCTCGCTTGCTCCGACGATGGAAAGGACCGGTCCGCCGGTACCGACTCCGACCTCCCTCTCGACAGCGACACGGACACCGTGGGCGACACGGAGACCGACACCCTGCCGGGCGCGCCCGCGTTCACCGTGGCGCCGGTCCTGGTCCAGGCGCCGGATCCGGACGCGCCGCTCGGCTGGCGCCTCACGCTCACCGCGAGCGAGCCGGTCACCGTCACAGTGGACGTGACCGACGACCTCGGCGTGATCTCCCACGGCCCGTTCGAGACGGACGCCGCGCTCGACGTGTGGCTGCACGGCTGGCACCCGGGCCGCACGCACGCCGTCGTCGTCACCGCCACGGACGCGGACGGTGAGTCCGCGACCGCCGACCTCGCCGTCACCGCCCCCGCCCTGCCGGACGACTTCCCCGACATCCGCCTCGTCTCTGCGGATCCGGCGCGGATGGAGCCCGGCGTCACCATCGTCACGCCCACAAAGGCCGCGCTCGACGGCGCGTCGTACATCATCGCGCTGGACGGGACGGGGTTGCCCGTCTGGTGGTACGCGGGCAGCGGGTCCATCCACAGCGTCGAGCAGCTGCCGAACGGGAACATCCGGTATATGCGGAACAAGGACGCGGTGTTCGTGGTCGACCTCCGCGGCACGCCGATCGCCGAGTACCACCCACGGGACTCGTCGCCGAACGGCGCCATCGTCGATACGGACGCGCTGCACCACGACGTGATCGGCCTGCCCGACGGCCACCTGCTCGCGCTCTCCGTCGAGCTCCGGACCATCGCCGACTACCCGAAGACGGAGGAGAACCCCGCGGTCACCGGCGAGGAGCGGGTCGCGGGCGACGTCGTCGTCGAGTTCGACGCGGTCACCGGCGCGATCTACCAGGAGTGGAAGCTCCTCGATCTGCTCGACGACAATCGGATCGCCTGGGACGCCGTGAAGGGCGACTACTGGGAGGGCCTGTACGGCGGCGACGTCAACGACTGGAGCCACGGCAACGCGCTGCAGTATGACGCTCCCACCGACCGGATCTGGGTGAGCCTGCGCCACCAGGACGCGGTGGTCGCGCTCGGGCGGGCGAGCGGCCAGCTCGAGGCGATCCTCGGAAACCACGAGGGCTGGGACGCAGAGTTCGAGCCGTTCCTCCTCGATCCCGTCGGCGCGACCGACTGGCCCTACCACACGCACGGCCACGTCATCGGGCCGACCGGCAACGTGCTCGTGTTCGACAACGGGAACAACCGGACCACCCCGCCCGAGCTCCCCGCGGGTCCGACGACGTCGCGCGCGGCCGAGTACGCGGTGGACATCGCCGCGGGCACGACCGAGCTCGTGTGGCAGTGGGAGGACGGGAGCTTCTCGGGCTCGCTCGGGAACGTTCAGCTGCTGCCGGCGACGGGGAACGTGCTCGTGGTCTACGGGAACGTCGCGACGAAGGACGAGACCGAGCCCGGTGTGCACATCTACGAGGTGACGCACACGGAGCCGGCCGAGATCGTGCGGCAGTACGACGTCTACCCGGCGCCGGTCGCGGGCGCGGGCGTCACGACGTACCGTGCGGTCCACTGGCCGTCGCTCCAGATCGTCCCCGGTTACTGACGGCTACCGGATGTGACCGAGGTGGCGCTGGAACAAGTCGCGGAACGCGTTCTCGACGCCCGGCGAGTCGTCCCGGTGCCCCCACCAGAACCAATCCGAGCCCTCTGCCGCGTAGAGCGCCATGCGGGCGGCAGGGTCGTCCGGGAGGCCGTGGGCGCGGACCTTCCCGAGCGTCTCCCACAGCGCGTTCTTCCGGGGCTTCCCGATCCAGGTCCCCAGATCCACGCCGGGCTCCGAGCCCGGGTCGTCGATCCAGCTCCCGGTCGGCAGCTCGAGCTCGGGGAGGTCCCCCGACATCTCGATGGCTTCGCTGAAGGTGCAGGTCCCGACCTCCGGATCGCGCGCGAGCCGGCGGTAGAGCGCGTGGAGGAACGGCCGGCCGTCGTCCTTGTAGAAGCCCCAGGCGTTCTCGCCGTCGAGCACGATCGGCACGACACCGCCCACGTCCCGGTACTTGTCGGCGATCCGCCCAACGAAGTCGTCTGCCGCGGCCTCTGCGTCCTTCCAGTTGGCGTACACGAAGCCGATCCGGTCCGACAGCTCGCGGTCGCGGAAGAAGATCGAGAGCTCCGTGCCGGCCACGCGCCACGGCTTGCTGAGCGCCCGGGCGTCCGGGCGGATCCCGGCACGCTCGAGGATCCCCTGATCCGTGGCGATCCAGCGCAACCCTTCCGCCGCGATGATGCGCGCGGCGTCCTGGCTGACCGCGCCCTCCGACGGCCACATCCCGCGGGGCTTGCGGCCGAGCCACTCCGTGTGGGCCTGGACCGCCATGCGCACCTGGGCGACGGCGTCCTCCGGGTATGCGTACCGCGGCGGGAGAGGCCGGGACTCACCCGGGCGGTCGCTGTCGATGAGCAGGGGCAGGATCGGGTGGAAGTACGGGGTGGTCGTGACCTCCAGACGGCCCGAGGCCTCTAGCTCCTGGTGGATCGGCAGGGTCCGCCGTGCGATCTCGCGGGCCTGGTGGAACACGGCCTCCGCGTCCGCGACCGAGAAGCTCCCATGGCTCGCGAGCTGGGCTTCGACGCGCCACTTCTCCTCTGGCGGGAACCAGGAGAGCTGCTGCCAGACGAGCGCGTCCCGCAGATCCTGGTGGTCGAGCTGCTCGCCGGCCCGGTACCGCTTCGCGAGGCGCGCATATGCCGGGCGCAGGCCGATCTGGTGCTCTTCGTGCGCTTCGAACGCAACGCGCAGGGACTCGGCGTTCGGGAGCCCCGCGGAGGCGCCGGAGCACGCGTCCGCTTCGAAGATGTCCCTGGCCCCGTTCGCGAACGCCACGAGCTGCTGGACCAGCGCAGGCACGAGGTTGATGCTCACTTTCACGTCATGCTCGGCCGCGATGGCGACCATGCCGTGGTAGTCGCGCGTGGCGTGCAGCCGGACCCACGGGAGCTGGGCGACGCCGTTCGGGTCCCCCGCCGGGAGCGTGTAGCAGGGCTGGTGCTGGTGCCAGAGGATCGCGACCCGGACGTGGGGGGAGCGGATACCCTTCATCTGGCCACCTCTAGCACCTGGGCCTCCAGGTCCCTGATTCTATCGCGCAGCTCAGCGGCGCGCTCGAACTCGAGCCGGGCGCTCGCCGCCTTCATCTCCTTGCGGAGCTGGGTGATGACCTCCGGGATGCGGGCGGCTTCGATCTGGGGCCCCTTCCTGGACTTCTTGTCCTCCCGCCCGATCGGGACGTCCAGGTAGTCGGACGAGACGAGGGCCGCGAGCGGGTCGTCGATGGGGCGCCGGATGGTGCGCGGCGTGATCCCGTGCTCCGCGTTGTGCGCTTCCTGATGGGCGCGGCGGGCGCGCGTGACGTCGATCGCCTTCTGCATGTTGTCGCTGACGCGGTCCGCGTACAGGATCACGTGCCCGCCTGCGTTCCGGGCCGCCCGCCCCATGGTCTGGATGAGCGAGCGGGCGTTGCGCAGAAAGCCCTCCTTGTCGGCGTCCATCACGCAGACGAGGCTCACTTCCGGCAGATCCAGGCCTTCCCGCAGGAGGTTGATGCCGACGAGCACGTCGAACTCCCCGGCGCGCAGATCGCGCAGGATCTCCATGCGCTCGAGCGTCTCCACGTCCGCGTGGAGATACCGCACGCGAACGCCGAGCTCCGTCCAGTAGTCGGTGAGCTCCTGGGCCATGCGCTTGGTGAGCACTGTGACCAGCACGCGCTCGTCCCGCAGGGCGCGCTGCCGCACTTCGTGCAGGGCGTCGTCCACCTGGATCTGGACGGGCCGGATCTCCACGGTGGGGTCGAGCAGGCCGGTCGGGCGGATCACCTGCTCGACCACTCGACCCTTCGCCTGCTCCATCTCCCAGTCGCCGGGCGTGGCGGAGACGTGGATGGCCTGGCCGACCATGCCGAAGAACTCCTCGAACTTCAGCGGGCGATTGTCCATGGCAGACGGCAGCCGGAAGCCGAACTCGACCAGCGTCTCCTTGCGCGCCCGGTCGCCGCGCGACATGCCTCCCACCTGGGGAATCGCGATGTGCGACTCGTCGACGATCAGCAGCCAGCCCTTGGGGAAGTACTCGATGAGGGTGGGCGGCGGCTCGCCGGGGTTGCGGCCCGACAGGTGGCGGCTGTAGTTCTCGATGCCCTTGCAGCGGCCGAGCTCCTGCATCATCTCGAGGTCGAACAGGGTGCGCTGCTCCAGGCGCTGGGCTTCCAGCAGGCGCCCGCTCCCGTTGAACTCGGCGAGCCGGTTCGTCAGCTCGATCCGGATGTTCCCGATCGCCCGCTGCAGCTTCTCCTGCGGCGTGACGTAGTGGGATGCGGGGTAGATCGCGACCTTGTCGAGGCGCGTGTGCTTCGTGCCGCGGAGCGGGTCGAAGATCCAGATCGCCTCCACCTCGTCCCCGAACAGCTCGATGCGGACCGCCTTGTCCTCTTCCGATGCCGGGAACACGTCGATCACGTCCCCGCGCACCCGGAAGGTCCCGCGGTGGAAGTCCTGCTCGTTGCGGTCGTACTGGATCTCGACCAGCTTGGCGAGGATGTCGTGGCGCTTGACCTGGGCGCCCTGCGTGAGCGTGAGCAGCATGCCTTCGTACGCTTCCGCGCTCCCGAGGCCGTAGATGCAGCTGACGGACGCAACGATGATTACGTCGTTGCGCTCGAGCAGGGACTTGGTGGCCGCGTGGCGCAGCCGGTCGATCTGCTCGTTGATGAGGCTGTCCTTCTCGATGAAGGTGTCGCTGCTGGGGACGTATGCTTCCGGCTGGTAGTAGTCGTAGTAGCTGACGAAGTACTCGACCGAGTTGTTCGGGAACAGCGTCTTCATCTCGCCGAAGAGCTGGGCCGCGAGCGTCTTGTTCGGGGCGAGGATGAGCGCCGGCCGGTTGGACCGCGCGATCACGTTCGCGATCGTGAAGGTCTTGCCCGAACCGGTGATCCCGAGGAGGACCTGGTGATCGTCCCCGCGCCCCAGGCCGTCGAGCAACGCCGCGATCGCAGCGGGCTGGTCACCCGTGGGCTGGTGCTCGGAGACGAGCTGGAACGCCGACGACCCGCTGTTCATGGGGCCGATCTTGGACTCGGTGGGCCAGCGGCCGGACATGCCACACCTCGCACTGTCCCGTCAGCTTAACCACACACCTGTTCAGTGTCCAGGCCTAAGGCGCGCACGTGAAGCGCTTCTCGTTGCACCACACCGTGACGATCTGGCCCGCCGCGACGTTGACGGTGCCGACAGCCGCGGCGCCCTGGCTCTCGAACGCGGCCACCACGACGTACGAGCCCGGCGGGACCTCCCCCGGGGAATAGAGCTTGTCGTTGCGGTCTTTCAGCTTAGCGGAGCGCGTGTACGCGGCGGTCGGGTCCTTCGCGTTCTTGTACTTCACGTACACCGTGCCGCGCGGCGGACCGGCCGGCTTCGGGGCGTCCGAAGGCGCCGGCTTCGGGGCGGTGGAGGGGACCGGCATGGCTGGCAGAGGCGCTGGAGCGGGCTTCGGAGCCTGGGGTTTCGGCCGGACGCCCGGCACGGGCGCGGCCACCGGCACGGGCTCTACGGGCACGGGCTCCACGGCCACCGGGACCTCCACCGGGGCGATCACCGGCTCGGGGGCCGGGGTTGGCGCCGCGACCTCTACCGGCGCCGGGGTCGGGGTCGGGACGGTCGCCGCGCCCCCCTGCAAGTACCAGATGGCGAACAGCGCGAAGCCGCCGATCGCGAAGAGCGCCGCGCCGCCGAGCGCGAGCATGGCGAGGCCCGCGCCCGCAGCCGCGCCCGCAGCCGTGGCGCCCTGCCGCTCCATCGTGGCGGTCGTACTCGGGCGCTGGCTGGACGGCACTCGCCCAGCGGGGGACGGCAGCCGCGCGACCGTGGGCGGGCCCCCGGGGACGAGCGGCTCATCCTGCCACTGCCCCGCCTCCTCCAGGATGGTCGGGGAGTTCCAGCGGCGATCTCCCGACCAGATGGCGAGGAGATCGTTCGCGCTCTGGATCCGGCGGTCGATGTCCGGCTCGAGCGCGCCGAGGATCGCAGTCTCGATCCGCTGCGGGACGTCCGGCACGAGATCCCGCAGGGGAACGTACTTCCCGGACGTGATCCGGGTGAACACGTCGAACATGTCCTCGCCCGGGAACGCCGACTGGCCGGTCACGAGCTCGTAGAGCACGGAGCCGAGCGAGAACACGTCCGCGCGCTCGTCCACGTGCTTCGCGTTGCGGATCTGCTCGGGCGACATGTACTGCGGCGTGCCCATCGTGTGGCCCGACCGCGTCGCGTTGGCCTGCTCGAGGCCCGTGCCGCGCAGGATCTTGGCGAGCCCAAAATCCGTGATCTTCGGCACCATCTCGCCCTTCTCGTTGGTCGTGAGCAGGATGTTGGCGGGCTTGAGATCGCGGTGGACGAGGCTGAGCGCGTGGGCCGCGGCGACCCCGGCGATGATCCCGCGCGACAGGGAATCCGCTTCTTCGATCGCCAGGATCTTCTTCTTCCACAGGTGGCGGTCCAGCGACGGCCCGTCCACGAATTCCATCACGAGGCCCGGCGTGCCGTGCACGTCGATCACGTCCGTGACGCTGACGACGTTCGGGTGCCTGAGGTTCGCCTGCACCCGGCCTTCCTGCAGAAGGCGATCCTGGATCGCGGCCGACGGGAGCGAGAGGACCTTCAGCGCGTGGACGGTGCCCAGGCGGGAGTGCCGCACGCGGTACACCACGGCCATGCCACCGCGACCGATGGCCTTTTCCACGATGTAACGGTCGACTTCGGTGCCCGGCGCGAGTTCCATCAACCCAACCAGCGCCGAGTATAGCGCGGCGCTGTCGGGCGTTCACGAACGGGAGTAGCCACGGTGTGCGCGATCACTCGATCACGCACCGCGCTTCGAGGGAGAGGCACAGGACGCGGATCGTGCGACCGGCCTCGACCAGCAGGGTCTGGGTGCGCTTCGGCGGCGCGTTGCCGATCGTGGTCCACAGCTCGTACTTGCCGGCAGGGACCACGCCGACCGGCAGCTCCCGGCCGGCGGACCGGAGGACCGAGCGGTCCTGCGCCCGCTGCGTGGCGCACAGGCGCGTGGGGCAATGGCGCACGACCACGGTGCCCGTGGCGACGGGCGCTGGCGCCGGTTCCGCGGGTGGAGCGGGCTCGACCGGGGCCACCACGGGCTCGGGGGCCGGCGGCTCGGCGTCCGCGGGCGGCAGCGGATCCGGCGATCTCGGGTCCGCGCGCGCTGCGGGCGGAGGCGGGGCCGACGCGGCGGGCGCGGCGGGCGCGGCGGGC